>NZ_JANLOF010000038.1:0-179342 GCF_025466135.1 Pseudomonas sp. 14P_5.3_Bac1
GGCCCCCCCCCCCCCCCCCCGGGGGGGGGGGGGGGGGGGGGGGGGGGGGGGGCCCCCGCGATGGCGGTGCCAGTGTTAACGGTTAGGCTGTGGGGTAAGGCGCAGGTACGGCTTCACGGCGCGATAGCCCTTGGGAAAGCGCTTCTTGATCTCTTCCTCATCCTTGAGCGACGGCACAATCACCACCTCATCACCGTCCTGCCAATTGGCGGGCGTGGCCACCTTGTGGTTATCGGTCAGTTGCAGCGAGTCGATGACCCGGAGGATTTCGTGAAAATTGCGGCCGGTGCTGGCCGGGTAGGTAATCGTCAGGCGGATCTTCTTGTTCGGGTCGATCACGAACAAGGAGCGCACGGTGAGGGTGTCACTGGCGTTCGGGTGGATCAGGTCATACAGGTCCGAGACTTTGCGATCGGCGTCGGCGAGGATCGGGAAGTTGACGACCGTGTTCTGGGTTTCATTGATGTCTTCGATCCACTTGTGGTGCGAGTCCACCGGGTCGACCGACAGGGCAATGGCCTTGACGCCGCGCTTGGCGAATTCGTCCTTGAGCTTGGCGGTAAAGCCAAGCTCGGTGGTGCACACCGGGGTGAAGTCCGCCGGATGGGAAAACAGCACGCCCCAGCTATCGCCCAACCATTCGTGGAAACGAATCTTGCCGGCGCTGGAATCCTGTTCGAAGTCGGGGGCGATGTCGCCCAGTCTTAGGCTCATGGTGTGGCTCCTGGTGAGTGCTTATGGAGCCCACTGTGCATGGGTTGAAGATTATTTAAAAAGAATAAATATCGATTTATTTAGACGATAAACGAATATTAAAAATCAATTCATTGGACGCGGGAAAGGCCGAGGATCAACATCCATCACAAGGTTCGAGAAGGCCTTGAGACGCTGTACAAAGATGGGATTCAGGAAGGGCTTGCGGGGGTTGAGCCCGACTTGAAAGTAAAGCACCTTGCCCGGCGTTGCGCCGGGCAAGGTTTTACGCTCTTACTTGAACGCGTAGCTGTAGCTAACGATTACGCGGTTTTCGTCCTGGGCACGGGTGTTAACCAGGTCGGTACGCCACATAGCGTTTTTCCAGGCGACGCCGAGGTTTTTCAGCGGGCCTTCTGGAACAACGTAAGCCAGAGTCAGGTCGCGTTCCCACTCGGTTTTATCACCGGCGGTGGTCTGGATGTTGCTGCCTTTGAGGTAGACAACACCAGCAGTCAGGCCTGGCAGGCCAACCTTGGCGAAGTCATACGCGTAGCGAGCTTGCCAGGTGCGTTCGCCAGCACGGGCAAACTTCTGGATTTGCATGTCGGTGGTGGTGCTGTTCGAAGAGCCATCACCTTGGTTCAGCCAAGGGAAGTCGCTGTCGCCCTTGGTGTACTGGTAGCCACCGCCGAAGGTGTGACCGGCAACCGAGTACAACGCCAGGTAGCTGTACAGATCGTTGTCGACCTTGCCTTTAACCTTGGTGGCGTTGGTCGGGTGATCCGAGTAGTAACCCGAAGTGTAGTAGCCCGCTTCGTTGCCGTTGGCGCCGTTGTCGCGGCTGCGGTAGTAACGCAGGTCACTTTTCAACACGCCAGGACCGATAGCCCAGTTGTGGACCAAGCCCAGGAAGTTCTGCGCGTAAAAGTCTTTCAGCTCGCCGTAGTAGTACGAAGCGGTCAGATCTTTGGTGATTTTGTAGTCAGCACCGGCGTAGTAGAACTTGTTGACGAAGTTGCCAGCGTCATAGTTCGAGCTACCGTTGGCACCCGCCAGCGACAGGCCTTCGTTGTTGCTGGAGTTACGGCCCTTGGAGTGCTCGATCTGACCGGCAGTCAGGGTCAGGTCCTTGATCTCGTTCGAGGAGATCTCGCCACCTTGGAACGTTTGCGGCAGCAGACGACCGTCGTTGGTTTTGATAACCGGGTTGTTTGGCTGCAGGGTGCCGATTTTCAGCACGGTCTGGGAAACCTTGACCTTACCGGTCACACCCAGGCTGGCGAAATCGTTGACCGCTTTGTTGCCATCGCTTGGGAACACGGTGCCGCCAGACGCGGTGCCCGTGTAGTTACCGTGATCGGCACGGCTGGAATCCAGACGTACGCCGTACAGGCCGATAGCATCAAGACCGAAACCAACGGTCCCTTCGGTGAAGCCGGAGATGAAACGCAGGTCAAAACCTTGGCCCCATTCAGCGTTCTTGCTGCGGGTGTTCGAGGTCGCCGAAGGCTTCAAATCACGGTTGTCGGTGTTGATGTAAAAGTTACGCAGACCCAGTGTTACTTTGCTGTCATCGATGAAACCGGCGGAGTTTGCCTGTTGGGCAATCGCAGCGACAGCCACGGCCAACGCCAATGTTGACTTCTTCATGTACCGCTCCTCTCATTTCTAATTTTTGTATTTCTTAGGTCCTGGGTCTGACGCCCCGGATCCACAGATGCGCGATTAGCGCCAGATAGTGACTACCAAGTCAATCGTAACTTTGTATGTCTACTACCTTCGTCTAACCGCAGTTAATTTGGTCCCTGCAGGGTAATGAGTTTTTCATACACCCAAAAAGAATTGTTTCATTCTTTTTCATACGATCCAGGAATAAGCCTTTCCATGAGGCGAGCCGATCAGCGTAGACCAACCGCTCCATAAGCTAATTCCTAAAGGGTATTTAATAGCCTTTTTTTAGATCGATTAGTGTGGCCGTACTGTTGCATACGTCACCCACGATCAAAAAGGCGACGCCATCATGGCCAAAGGCACATCCTCCCGTCAATTTGTTACAGTTTTTGTGTCACTAATACTTTCTTTTGGTGTCAAAGCGGCCGATTTAACCATCGGCTACCAAACCGGCATCGACCCCAGCAAAGTCCCACAGGCCGACGGCCTCTACGAAAAAGCCCTCGGCGAGAAGATTGCCTGGCGCCGTTTCAACAGTGGGCCCGACGTTGTAACCGCGATTGCGTCTGGCGATGTGCAAATCGGCAACCTCGGTTCCAGCCCCCTCGCAGCGGCGGCTTCACGCAATCTACCCATCGTGGCCTTTATCGTATCGGCGCAGATCAATGCTTCTGAAGCCCTGGTTGTGCGCAATGGCAGTGGCATCGACAAACCGCAGGACCTGATCGGTAAAACCATCGCTACGCCCTTCGTCTCAACCTCTCATTACAGCCTGCTCGGCGCGCTGAAACATTGGGGGCTGGACACCAAACAAGTCAAAGTAGTGAACCTGCAGCCCGCGGAAATTGCGGCCGCGTGGAAACGTGGCGATATCGACGGCGCCTTCGTGTGGTCACCGGCGCTGGGAGAAATCCGCAAGACCGGAAAAACCCTGACAGACGCAGCCCAGGTGGGCCAGTGGGGGGCGCCGACATTTGAGGTGTGGGTAGCGCGCAAAGATTTCGCGGAAAAACATCCTGACGCAGTGGCCAAGTTTGCCAAGGTCACGCTGGATGCATTCGCCGACTACGCCGCCCATAAAGACGGCTGGACAGTGGATTCGGAGCCGGTGCAGAAAATCGCCAAACTGACAGGTTCAAATGCGGCCGATATTCCTGAGCTGTTGGCCGGCAGCACCTTCCCGGACGCCCAGGCGCAACAAACCGATGCCCTGCTTAAAGGGGGCACGGCGAAAGCGATTGGGGAAACGGCGAAGTTTTTGAAGGAACAGGGGAAGGTTGAGACGGTGTTGCCGGACTACTCGGCCTTTGTGACCGATAAATTCATCAGCCAATAAGGTAATCAAATGTGGGAGCTGGCTTGCCTGCGATAGCATCACCTCGGTTTATCTGAAAAACCGAGTCGGCTGCATCGCAGGCAAGCCAGCTCCCACATGAGCCAGCTCTTTATCAGGCAGGAAGATCAGGCTTACAGAGCCTTCTCGAAAATCTTCGAGTTACGCTGATAGTTGTACAGCGACGCCCGCGCTGACGGCAGGCGGTCGACGCTGCTCGGCACAAACCCGCGCTCGCGGAACCAGTGTGCGGTTCGCGTGGTGAGCACAAACAGCGTCTTCAAACCCTGCGCCCGCGCACGGGTCTCGATGCGCTCCAGCAACACGTCGCCGCGTGCGCCGTGACGATACTCCGGGTTGACCGCCAGACACGCCAGCTCCCCTGCATCCGAATCCGCGATCTGATACAGCGCCGCACAAGCGATGATCATGCCTTCGCGCTCAACCACACTGAACTGCTCGATCTCACGCTCCAGCACTTCCCGCGAACGCCGCACCAGAATGCCCTGCTCTTCCAGCGGGCTGATCAGGTCGAGCAAACCGCCGACGTCCTCAATCGCCGCCTCGCGCACCTGTTCGAATTGCTCCTGGGCCACCAGCGTACCGCCGCCGTCCCGGGTGAACAGCTCGGTGAGCAACGCGCCGTCTTCGGCGTAGCTGACGATATGGCTGCGCCCTACCCCGCCACGGCACGCTTCGGCGGCAGCGTCCAACAGTTCAGCTTGATAGTTGCTGCCCAGGCGCTGCAGGTGCGCCGGCACTTGCTGCGGACGCAGCTCGCGGACCAGGCGACCATGTTCGTCGATCAGGCCCAGATCGGCGCCAAACAGCAGCAGCTTGTCGGCGCCCAGGTCGATGGCGGCGCGGGTGGCGACGTCTTCGCAGGCCAGGTTGAAGATTTCGCCGGTCGGTGAGTAACCCAACGGCGACAGCAGCACGATGGAGCGCTCGTCCAGCAGGCGGTTGATGCCCTTGCGGTCGACCCGGCGCACTTCGCCGGTATGGTGGTAATCCACGCCTTCAAGCACTCCGATCGGCCGTGCCGTAACCAGGTTGCCGCTGGCGACGCGCAGGCGCGAGCCCTGCATCGGCGAGGAGGCCATGTCCATCGACAGGCGTGCTTCGATAGCAATGCGCAGGTGGCCGACCGCGTCGATCACACACTCCAGCGTCGCGGCATCCGTGATGCGCAGGCCTTCGTGATAAGCCGGGGTAAGGCCGCGCGCTTCAAGGCGCGCTTCGATTTGTGGGCGCGACCCGTGAACCAATACCAACCGCACGCCCAGGCTATGGAGCAGCACCAGGTCGTGGACGATGTTGCCGAAGTTGGGATGTTCCACACCATCGCCGGGCAGCATGACCACAAAGGTGCAGTCGCGGTGAGCGTTGATGTAGGGCGAAGCGTGACGAAGCCAATTGACGTATTCGGGCATAAAACCTGGGCCTGTAATAAAAAGCAGCCAAAAAAGGATGAAACATAAAAGCGCACAGCGGGCTGATGGTTATCGTCGGAACAGGCTTGGCGACACGCTCGCTCTCCTTATGTACGAATGGGCAGGGGTTAATTTATGCAGGTTTCAGGCAGTAATGGTCGATCAGTTCCCGCAATAGACGCACTGTAGGCGTCAAGCGTGACATTTCGAGGTACTCGCCCGGCTGGTGGGCGCAGGCAATATCGCCAGGGCCAAGCACCAGAGTTTCACAACCAAGGCGCTGAAGATAAGGCGCTTCGGTGCCGAACGCTACTGCTTCGGCACGATGACCGGTCAATCGTTCCGCCACCCGCACCAGCTCGGCGTCTTCGGCCTGCTCGAACGGCGGCACTTCGGGGAACAACGGCGCGTAGTCGATCTTGACTTTATGGCGCTCGGCCAGGGGTTCGAGCTTTTGCCGGATAGCGTCGCGCAGCACCTTGGGGTCCATGCCCGGCAGGGGCCGCAGGTCGAACTCCAGGGAACATTGGCCGCAGATACGGTTGGGGTTGTCGCCGCCGTGGATACAACCGAAGTTCATGGTCGGTTGCGGCACGCTGAATTGCGGGTTGCGGTACTCGCGCTGCCAGGCCAGCCGCAGGCCGCGCAGTTCACCAATGGCATCGTGCATGGCTTCCAGAGCACTGTGGCCCAGGCTTGGGTCCGACGAATGGCCGCTTTGCCCAAGGATGTCGATGCGCTCCATCATCACGCCTTTGTGCAGGCGGATCGGCTTGAGGCCCGTCGGTTCGCCGATCACCGCCGCGCGGCCCAACGGGCGCCCGGCCTCGGCCAGTGCGCGGGCGCCGGACATCGAGCTTTCTTCATCGCACGTGGCGAGGATCAGCAGCGGTTGTTTGAACGGCTGGTCCAGCAAGGGCAGCACGGCTTCGATGATCAGCGCAAAAAAGCCTTTCATGTCGCAACTGCCCAGTCCTACCCAACGGCCGTCAACTTCCGTCAACTTGAGCGGATCGGTCGTCCACAGCGCGGCGTCGTAGGGAACGGTATCGCTATGCCCGGCCAGCACCAGGCCGCCAGGGCCACTGCCGAAGCTGGCGAGCAGGTTGAACTTGCCCGGGCTGACTTGCTGGATGTCGATGGCGAAACCCAGGTCGCCCAGCCACCCGTCGAGCAGGTCGATCACCGGGCGGTTGGTCTGGTCGAGAGACGCTTGGGTGCAACTGACCGACGGCGCGGCAATCAATGCGGCGAATTGCTCTTTCATGGACGGTAACGGCATGCGCGGCCTCTCAACTTCCCGGATGAGCCCCACTATAGAACCATCTGCACGCCACAATAAACCGTTGCGGCGCGTTGCCGGGCTCAGTCCTGTACACTGCACGACCTTGGCAGCCACTCTTTTCCCCGGCTGCGCTCCCGATCCTGGATTTTCCGGCCATGCAGAAAGAAACCGAAATCAAGCTCCGCGTCAGCCGCGAAACACTCGCCGCGCTGCGTGAGCACCCGCTACTGAAAAAACGCAACAAAAGTGGCTGGGAACGCCGTGAGTTGATGAACCAATACTTCGACACCCCCGAGCGCGACCTGGCTCAGGCCAAAGTCGCCCTGCGTTTGCGCAAGGACGGTGACGAAATCATCCAGACCCTCAAGACCCGTGGCCAAAGCGTCGCCGGCTTGTCGGAACGCAACGAGTACAACTGGGACCTGCCCAAAGCCAAGCTCGACGTGAAGAAGCTCGACGGCGAATGCTGGCCCGAGCAACTGGCCGAGTTGGACAAAAAGACCCTCAAGCCGATTTTCACCACCGATTTTGTGCGCGAACGTGCCGAAATCGCCTGGGGCCGTGGCAAGGCCAAGGTCGTGATCGAAGCCGCTCTGGACCTGGGCCACGTCGTGGTCGGCAAGCAGAAAGAAGAAATCTGCGAGCTGGAACTGGAACTGCGCGAAGGTGAACCGGCCGCCCTGCTGGAACTGGCCGCCGAACTGGCCGCCACCCTGGCGCTGATGCCGTGCGATATCAGCAAGGCCGAGCGCGGCTACCGTCTGTATGACGCCAGCAGCTACTCGCTGAGCCTGCCGGCGCCGCAGATCCACGCCGAAATGCCGCTGGACGACGCCTTCGCCGCGATCATGTGGCACCTGTTGGGCAGCAGCCAGCGCCTGGCCGAGCAATATCGCTTCAATGGACACTGGCGCTTGCTGCAGGACTGGGTCGAAAACCTCGGTGAACTGCGCGCGCTGATCGGCAGCCTCGGTCAGGCCGCCCCGCGTCAATCCACCAGCGAGCTGCGCAGCGCACTCGATGCATTGCTGGAAGACTGGCGCCCACTGGTGCAGGCCGGTGACGACGATGAAGACATCCGCAAAGCCGCGCCGGAACAGTTTGTTGAAGAACTGCAAGACGTGCGCTGGGGCTTGTTCTCGCTGAACACCTCGCGCTGGCTGCTGGCCCGCACCTGGACCGCCGACCGCAACGTACGTGGCAACCGCCAGGGCGCTGCGCAAATCACCAACTGGCTGCCGCGCCTGCTGGCTGACGACGCCGTTGCCCTGCAACTGCAACGTTACCAGCAACAACCGGAAGACCTGGCCGAGCAGCTGCCGCGCATTGAACGCATCCAGGCCTGGCTGCACCACGCGCGTCAGGTGGTGGATATTCCGGAACTGGACCGCTTGTACGGCGAGCTGAACAAGCTGGCGGTACTGGCTAATCAGCCGATTACCGACGAGTCGCTGGATGCGCGTATGCATCAGGCGATTGCGGTGTATCAGAACCGTGCATGGAAGACGTTGCTGCGTCTGTAATACCAGGCAACTCGGTCAAATGTGGGAGCGGGCTTGCCCGCTCCCACAGTCAGCGCAACACTGGCAGGCTGGTGGTGGACTTGATCTCCGACAGGGCCACAATCGAGTTCACCTCCTGAATCCCCGGTACCATCGACAGCTTCTCGAAGAAAAACCGCTCATACGCCTCGATGTCAGAGGTAACGATGCGCAGCAGAAAATCCACCGCCCCCATCAGCACATAGCACTCCAGGACTTCCGGAAACCCGCGAATCGCTTCGGTGAATTCGGTGAAGTTGGACCGTCCGTGAGCATTGAGTTTGACCTCGGCAAAAATCTGCGTGTTGAGGCCGATCTTCTTGCGGTCCAGCAGCGTGACCTGCGCGCGAATCACGCCCTCCTCTTTAAGCCGTTGAATACGCCGCCAGCATGGCGATTGCGAGAGACCCACCTGCTCGGCGATCTGCGCGCTGGAAAGCGAGGCGTCCTCTTGCAGCAGGGCCAGAATGCGGCGGTCGTAGGCGTCCAACTCACTGTGCATAAAAATACCTATGAAGGCGCTAAGCCTGAATTACTTGAGTCGTTTTTTCACCAATAGGGCGCATCTTAGATAAGAAATCTCCGCGTGCGAATGTAAAAATTTCTCCAGTCGAATCTGGAGAGTCAGCATGCACGCCGTCGAAACCACCTGCCCCGCTACGCGTCTCGATGCATGGGCCGTCAACAGCGCCCACTGCCAAGCGCATTATCAGATCACCGCCGAGGCAGAACCGGACCTGCTGTGCCGGGTACTGAATTACTTCGCGCTGCAGTTCCTGACGCCGCAACAGGTCAATGTGCGCCGTGACGACGACCTGCTGAGCATTGATATCGTGATGAACGGCCTGAGCTGGCACCGTGCCCAGGTGATCGGTGAAAAGATTCGAAACCTGATCAGCGTGTGCTCGCTGGAGGTGTGGCAGGCCGATTCCCCGCGGCCTCACGCGGTGGCGGCGGCCAATCAGTAAAAACCTGCAATACACCCTGAGCGGTGGGCGTTCAGAGGATGGCTAGCCTGAGATTACGCCCGCCGTCACTCAGGAATTCTTCATGCTCGCCGCCTTGCACGATCATCGATTGGAACTGCATCAACTGTTACCTGCATTGGTCGAGCAGGGGCTGATTACAGCGGACGAGGCCCAAAGGTCAGCGAAAGCACCCGCCACTCGACATCCGTTGGAAAGCATCGCGGCTGAAGGGCCTTGCCTCGAAACGTTGACTCAATGGCTTGCCGGGCATGTCGGGCAACCTTATCTGCGTATCGACCCGCTGAAGATCGACGTGGCGGCGGTGGTGCCGTTGATGTCCCACGCGTTCGCGCAACGCCACGCCATCCTCGCGGTGGCGGTGGATGCGCAGACCGTCACCGTCGCCAGCGCCCAGCCGCATATCCGTGGATGGGAGGCCGGTTTGGCACAGGTGCTCAAGCGCTCGATCAGGCGCGTGGTCGCCAACCCCCGAGAGATTCAGCGCTGTATCGGTGACTTCTACCGGCTGGCCAAGTCCGTCAGCGGTGCCGATCAAAAAGTCGCGGTGGCTGGCAACTTCGAACTGCTCAACCTCGGCACCGGTGATCAGGAGCCGGACGCCAATGACGCGCATATCGTCAACATCGTCGACTGGCTGTTGCAGTACGCCTTCGGCCAGCGAGCCAGTGACATTCATATCGAACCCTGTCGCGACCAGGGCCGCGTGCGTTTTCGCATCGACGGGCTGCTGCATGACGTCTATCAGTTTCCACCCCAGGTCACCATGGCGGTGGTCAGCCGCCTGAAAAGTCTGGGCCGTATGAATGTGGCGGAAAAACGCAAACCCCAGGACGGCCGGGTCAAGACCAAGAGCCCGGCGGGCATCGAAGTGGAGTTGCGCCTCTCCACACTGCCGACAGCGTTTGGCGAAAAACTGGTGATGCGGATTTTCGACCCGCACGTCTTGCTCAAGGATTTTGACCAGTTGGGTTTGTCTGCAGATGATCAGCAACGCTGGCATGCCATGGCCGGTCAGGCCAACGGCATCATCCTGGTCACCGGGCCTACCGGTTCAGGCAAGACCAGCACGCTCTACACCACGCTCAAGCACCTGGCGACCCGCGAGGTCAACCTGTGCACGGTGGAAGACCCGATAGAAATGGTGGAACCCGCCTTTAACCAGATGCAGGTGCAGCACAACATCGACCTGACCTTCGCCAGCGGTGTTCGCGCACTGCTGCGCCAGGACCCGGACATCATCATGATCGGTGAGATTCGCGATCAGGAAACGGCAGAAATGGCCATCCAGGCTGCGCTCACCGGGCACCTGGTGCTATCGACCCTGCACACCAACGATGCACCCAGCGCTATCAGCCGTTTGCAGGAACTTGGCATTGCTCATTATTTGATCAAAGCTACGCTGATAGGTGTGATGGCGCAGCGCTTGGTGCGGCTTTTGTGCCCTCACTGCAAACGTGGGGTGACTGGGCACGGCAATACCCATGAAGCGGTCGGCTGCGCGGACTGCCGTGATAGCGGTTATCGAGGCCGCGCCGGGCTCTACGAAATCATGGTGATGGACGAGAAGCTCAAGGCGCTGATCACACCGGGCGCCGACGTGCAGGCCTTACGTCGGGCATCGCGGAGCCAAGGCATGCGTAGCCTGCGGATGAGCGGCATCGACAAAGTGAATGCCGGGCTGACAACGATGGCAGAAGTATTACGGGTAACGCCTGGGGATTCAGAAACAAATGATTTGCTTGTTGCACCCTGAAACCGTCCTTATCAGTGACCAGACCGTTACAATCGGCCGCACGTCGCTTCACTGACACCATCAGATAGGGAATCGCTATGCAGATCGGAACCGTACTGCTTCTTTTCGTGGGGTTGGCCGTGGCCATCCTTTTCATGGGTTTCAAGGTGGTGCCTCAGGGTTACCAGTGGACGGTCGAGCGTTTCGGCCGGTACACCAACACCCTTAAACCTGGCCTCAACATCATCATCCCGGTCATGGACCGCATCGGTCGCAAGATCAACGTGATGGAAAGCGTGCTGGATATCCCGCCCCAGGAAGTGATCACCGCCGACAACGCCACCGTGCAGATCGACGCCGTGTGCTTCTTCCAAGTGGTCAACACCGCCCAGGCCGCCTACGAGGTCAATAACCTCGAGCATGCCATCCGTAACCTGCTGCAAACCAATATCCGTACCGTGCTCGGCTCCATGGAGCTGGACGCGATGCTTAGCCAGCGTGACGGCATCAACGAAAAGCTGCTGCGCACCGTGGACGAAGCCACGGCGCCGTGGGGCATCAAGATCACCCGGATCGAGATCAAGGACATCAGCCCACCCGCCGACCTGATGGCCGCCATGTCCGGCCAGATGAAAGCCGAGCGGATCAAGCGTGCGCAGATCCTGGAAGCCGAAGGCCTGCGGGCATCGGCGATCCTGACCGCCGAAGGCAAGAAGCAGGCGCAGATCCTTGAAGCCGAAGGTGGACGCCAGGCAGCCTTCCTCGAATCCGAAGCCCGTGAACGCCAGGCAGAAGCAGAGGCCCGTGCGACCCAGGTGGTGTCCGAAGCAATCGCCACCGGTAACGTGCAGGCCATCAATTACTTCGTGGCGCAGAAATACATCGATGCATTGGGCAAGCTGGCGTCGGCCAACAACAGCAAAGTCATCCTGATGCCGCTGGAAGCCAGCCAGGTGATTGGCGCCGTCGGTGGGATCGGCGAAATCGTCAAGGCAACGTTCGACAACAAGAAAGGCTGAGGCGATCGCCATGTGGGATTTCCTGCAGCATCTGTCGTTCTGGGATTGGTTGGCACTGGGTACGGTGCTGTTGATTCTTGAAGTATTCGGCGCCGGTGGCTACCTGCTGTGGATGGGGATCGCTGCAGCTGCTGTGGGCGTGATCAAGTTTTTGATCCCACCGCTCGGGCTGGAATGGCAGCTGCTGCTATTTGCCGTGTTGTCGATCCTCACAGCGGTGTACTGGTGGAAGCGCCAGCGCAGCAGCGCCAAAGTCAGCGATCAGCCGGGGCTGAATATGCGCGGCTCGGAATTGATAGGTCGCACCTTTGTGGTGCATCAAGCCATCGTCGATGGCCGAGGCAAGATAAAAGTCGGCGATGGCGTGTGGATGGCAACCGGGCCGGACAGCCCCGTGGGCGCTCAAGTACGTGTCATTGGTCAGGATGGCGTGGTTTTACAGGTCGAAACTGTTTAGTCAGTGATGGAACTCGCCTGGGTTATCTACAATCAAACTGTTCAGATAACCCACCCGGAGTCACCCACCATGCGTCTCAAATATGCTGTCGCGACCCTCGCTGTGCTTTCCCTACCTGTCGGTTCAGCCATGGCCGACAGCTTCTGGCGCAATGTCATCTCGTCGGGCGCCACGACTGGCTCGACGTACCTGACCTTCAAGGACCACAAGCTGGTGGTCGCCGCCCAAGACGACGCCGGTAGCTTTGTCGCCAGCGACGGCGGCATCCGCGGCCCGTACCTGGAAGCTGCCATGCAGAAAGTTCGCGCCGACAACCCTGGCCTGCAGGCCACGGACATGGAGTTGGCCAACGCCATCCTCGCGAAAAATGCTGTGACCGAGTAATACCTGCCCATAAAAAATGCCGCTTTTTAAGCGGCATTTTTTATGCCTGTTTCTCTACGATCGCCGCCGCCGCCCAGACCTTCTGCTTTTTCCCGTTGAAAGCGGAAAACTCCTGCCGAACACAAAAGTACCAAGCGCCACACTGAGATTCTCTTAGTTAAAGTGAATCCTCTCCCATGCAAAAACTTGCTTACGCTTTGGCTCTCTCTGCGTTAGCTGCACCTTTGGCTCAAGCAGAAAATTGGTACGGGTCGGCAAAACTCAACAGTGCCCGTCAGAACCTCTCCAGTGCGCAATTGACCAGCCCACGCGTCACTGATCGCGTGGAGGCCCCTGACAGTAACAAGGCGTTCACTGGGTCATTGGCTCTAGGTTACGCCTTTGCCGATGGCTGGCGCCTGGAAGGGGAATACACCACGCGCAGCAGCTCGACGTTCGACTCCTATTGGGCCCCTTTCAATACCAACGTTAACCGCCTGGAGGTCGACAGCCAGCGCGTGATGCTCAACGGCTATAAAAATATCCCGGTCAATGACTGGCTGTCGTTCTACGCAATGGCCGGTATCGGCATGGCGCAAATCGATGCCGCGGGGTACCAGAGCAATGCGACTCGCCAGTTCGCCAGTAACCGCCACTACAACTTTGCCTACAGCGCAGGCTTGGGCCTGGAGGCCAAGGTCAGCGAAAAGGTCACTTTGGGCACAGGTTGGCGTTACGTGGACATGGGCAAGGTCGAAACCGGCTACAACACCTTCGCTAACCGGATAAACGCCCGCGATGAACAGCTCAAGGGCAAACTCAAAGAGCAGAATGTGTTTCTTGAAGCGCGCGTTTCATTCTGACCTGCAACAGAAAATGCCGCTGATAAGCGGCATTTTTTATGCGCAACATGACAATTCGTTCACCGACGACAGGCTATATTCAGTCGAGCCGTGCAACCATGCGGTACTGATACCTCTATTACTCATCGCCTATCTGAAACGGATGCCTTCGTCGTTATGAGCCAACAGCCCTTTCTGCCGTTTTCCAAACCTACCATTGACGAAGCGACCATCTCGGCGGTCGGCGATGTACTGCGCTCGGGCTGGATCACCAGCGGGCCGAAAGTGCAGGCGTTCGAAGCACAGCTTTCGGAATACTTTGGCGGCCGTCCGGTGCGGACCTTCAATTCCGGCACCTGCACCATGGAGATCGCGTTGCGCATCGCCGGCATCGGGCCTGGCGATGAAGTGATCACCACGCCGATTTCCTGGGTCGCCACGGCCAACGTGATTCTGGAAGTAGGGGCCACGCCGGTATTTGCGGATATCGACCCAGTCACCCGCAATATCGACCTGGCTCAGGTAGAAGCCGCGATCACCCCACGCACCAAGGCGATCATTCCGGTGTACCTGGCGGGCCTGCCCCTGGATATGCCGATGCTCTACGCGCTGGCCAACAAGTACAACCTGCGCATTGTCGAAGACGCCGCCCAGGCGTTGGGCTCCAGCTGGGATGGCGAGCGTATCGGCGCGACCGGCGACTTCGTCTCGTTCAGCTTCCAGGCGAACAAGAACATCACGTCTTCCGAAGGCGGTTGCCTGGTGTTGAACAACGCCGAGGAAGCCCGTCTGGCTGAAAAGTATCGCCTGCAAGGTGTGACCCGCACCGGCTTCGACGGCCTGGACGTGGATGTGCTGGGTGGCAAATTCAACATGACCGACATAGCCGCAGCCATCGGCCTGGGGCAATTCGCGCATATCGAGAAAATCACTGCGCATCGCCAGAAACTGGCACGCCATTACTTCAAGTGCTTCGGCAGCGATTTTGAAGCGCAATACGGCGCGCAACTGCCGCCAGCGGATTTCGAAAACAGCAACTGGCACCTGTTCCAGCTGGTATTGCCGGAGCGTCAGGATGGTCTGCCCGCCCGCGCTACGTTCATGGAACAGATGCAGGCCCACGGCGTCGGCATTGGCTATCACTACCCGCCAATCCACCTGCTGAGCTTGTACCGGGCACAGGGTTTCAAGGAGGGCATGTTCCCGGTGGCTGAGCGTGTTGGGCGTTTGATCGTGTCGTTGCCGATGTTCACGGCGATGACAGAGGCGGATGTCGAGCGGTCGGTTGCGGCGGTAAAAGCGGTACTGAAAGCGAGCTGAAAACGAACTGCCAGCTATCCGCAATCAACTGTGGGAGCTGGCTTGCCTGCGATGCCGGCACCGCGGTGATTCAACCACACCGCAGTGATGCTATCGCAGGTAAGCCAGCTCCCACATTGATTTGTGCTGTTGCGACGGCTTGCGTTTACTCGCCGATGGCCGCTTTGTAGCCAGCAGCATCAAGCAGTTTTTCCAGGTCAGCCGGGTTGCTTGGCTTGAGCTTGAAGATCCAGGCGCCATACGGGTCGGAGTTCAGCAGTTCAGGGCTGCCACTCAGTTCCTCGTTAACGGCGATCACTTCGCCAGCAACCGGTGAGTAGATATCCGAAGCGGCTTTCACAGACTCAACCACACCAGCCTGGCCTTCAGCGTCAAACTTGGCGCCGACTTCGGCCAACTCAACAAACACCACATCACCCAAAGCTTCCTGAGCATGGTCGGAGATACCGACGGTCACGGTGCCGTCGGCTTCCAGGCGGGCCCACTCGTGACTTTCGGCAAAACGCAGGTCGGCAGGGATATCGCTCATAGTCTGTGTCCTCAAAAAGAAATGTCAGCGGCCTCAGGCCTGCCGGAAATAGTTAGATCAAGGTTTTGCCATGGCGCACGAAGGTCGGTTTGACCACTCGAACCGGGTACCACTTGCCGCGGATTTCCACTTCGGCCCGATCGGCGGTGGCCGTCGGTACGCGCGCCAGGGCAATGGATTTGCTCAGCGTAGGAGAGAAACTACCACTGGTTATCTCCCCTTCGCCAACATTGGCGATACGAACCACCTGATGAGCGCGTAAAACACCACGCTCTTCCAGTACCAGCCCGACCAATTTGAACTGCACACCTGCGGTCTTTTCCGCCTCAAGGGCAGTGCGGCCGATGAACTGACGCTCAGCCGGTTCCCAGGCGATGCTCCAGGCCATATTGGCCGCCAGAGGCGAAACGTCCTGGTGAATATCCTGGCCGTACAGGTTCATGCCGGCTTCGAGGCGCAGCGTATCGCGGGCGCCAAGGCCGATGGGTGAAATACCGGCCCCTACCAGATCGTTGAAAAAGCCCGGAGCCTGCTCGGCCGGCAGGACAATTTCCAGACCGTCTTCGCCGGTGTAACCCGTGCGGGCGATAAACCAATCGCCATCGGCCTGGCCTTCAAAGGGCTTGAGCTGGTGGATAAGCGTGCCGCGGGCCTGCGTGACCAGCTCGGCGATTTTCTGCCGGGCGTGCGGGCCTTGAATGGCGAGCATGGCCAATTCTGGCCGCTCATGCAGCTGCGCCGCGTAGTCGCCCAGCTGTGCTTGCATCCAGGCCATGTCCTGATCACGCGTAGCGGCGTTGACCACCAGCCGATAACCGGTCTCGGTGCGGTAAACGATCATGTCGTCCACCACGCCGCCCTGCTCGTTGAGCATGGCGCTGTAAAGCGCACGGCCGCAGCCATGCAAACGATCGACATCATTGGCCAGCAGGTGCTGGAGCCATTCCTTGGCCTGAAGGCCTGTGACATCGATCACGGTCATATGAGATACGTCAAACACCCCGCAGTCGCGTCGCACCTGATGGTGTTCTTCAACTTGCGAGCCGTAGTGCAGAGGCATATCCCAACCGCCAAAATCGACCATTTTCGCGCCGAGGGCGAGATGCAGGTCATACAGAGGCGTACGCTGTCCCATGGGTTTCTCCTTCCGGGATTGGCGAAGATGCACAGAGCTGCTGTTTGCGCTCAACACCTCTGACTACAAGGCCTGCAGCGACATACAGCGACTCGATCCGAAGGACGGAGCGCACCGAATGCCGCGCATTGTAGCCGCAAGCCGTAGGACTGGCACCTAACCGATTTGCCGAGCGGAGCGTCGAATCAGGCCGATCACCGGCAACAGGCCCACCAACACCAACGTGAGTGCGGGTAATGAGGCTCGCGCCCATTCCCCTTCGCTGGTCATTTCAAAAATTCGTACGGCCAGGGTGTCCCAGCCAAACGGGCGCATCAGCAGGGTCGCAGGCATTTCCTTGAGCACATCGACAAACACCAGCAGCGCCGCGCTCAACGTCCCCGGCAGCAACAGCGGCAGATACACTTTGCAAAACAGTCGCGGTCCACTCACGCCGAGGCTGCGCGCTGCTTCCGGCAACGAGGGACGGATTCGCGCCAGGCTGTTTTCCAACGGCCCGTAGGCCACTGCCAGGAAACGCACCAGATACGCCAGCACCAACGCCGACAGGCTGCCCAGCAACAGGGGCTTGCCCGCGCCGCCGAGCCAACTCGACAAAGGAACCACCAGCTCACGGTCCAGGTAGCTGAACGCCAGCATGATCGACACCGCCAGCACCGAACCCGGCAAGGCATAGCCGACATTGCCCAGGCTGATCCCGGAGCGGATCGCCCGCGTGGGCGCCAGGCGATTGGCAAAGGCCAATATCAACGCCACGCTGACTGTAATCAGTGCCGCGATGCCACCCAGGTAGAGGGTATGGATGATCAAGCCGCTGTAGCGCTCATCCAGGTCGAACCGGCCACGTTGCCAGAACCAGGCGACCAGTTGCAGCATCGGGATGACAAAGGCGCAGGCGAACACCAAGCCACACCACGTGCTGGCTGCCGCCGCCTTGAAACCGCGCAGGTGGTACAACGCCTTGCCGCGTGGCCGCTCATTACTCGGGCGGCTGGCGCCTCGGGCGCGTCGTTCGCCGTACAGCACCAGCATCACCACCAGAAGCAACAGGCTGGCCAGTTGGGCGGCGCTGGAAAGGCTGAAAAAGCCGTACCAGGTCTTGTAGATGGCCGTGGTGAAGGTGTCGAAGTTGAACACCGAGACAGCGCCGAAGTCCGCCAGGGTTTCCATCAGTGCCAAGGCGACGCCGGCACCAATTGCCGGCCGCGCCATGGGCAATGCGACACGCCAGAACGCTTGCCATGGCGATTGACCGAGCACCCGCGCCGCTTCCATCAGGCCTTTGCCCTGCGCCAAAAATGCAGTACGCGCCAACAGGTAGACGTAGGGATAGAACACCAGCACCAGCACGATGATCACGCCGCTGGTAGAGCGCACGCGTGGCAGGCGCAAGCCGTTGCCGAACCCTTCGCGCAGCAGGGTTTGCACCGGCCCCGCGAAATCCAGCAGGCCTACAAACACAAAGGCCAGCACGTAGGCCGGAATTGCGAAGGGCAGCATCAACGCCCAGTCGAGCCAGCGCCGCCCCGGGAATTCGCAGAGGCTAGTCAGCCAGGCCAGGCTTACGCCCAACAGCGTCACGCCGGTGCCAACGCCCAGCACCAGGGTCAGGGTGTTGCCCAGCAGGCGGGGCATCTGGGTTTCCCACAGGTGCGACCAGATTTGTTGATCGATGCTTTGCCAGGACAGCAACAACACGCTCAGCGGCAGCAGCACCAGGGCGGCGACGGTGAAAACCGGCAGGTACCAGCGACGTTGGGCGGGGTGGGCCAAGGAAAAGCTCTCTGGAAATGATGGTTTTGAAGTCGCGGCTAACACTGTGGGAGCGGGCTTGTGTGGGTGCCGGGCTTGCCGGCGATGCAGGCACCTCGGTGTGTCATTTACACCGAGGTGATGCTATCGCAGGCAAGCCAGCTCCCACACAAGGCCGCTCCCACAGTTAGATCTGTACTCAGTTCCAGCCAGCGCGATCCATCAGGCGAATGGCCTCAGCCTGACGTTTACCGGCCACTTCCACCGGCAGAGTATCGGCCACGAACTTGCCCCAGGTCGCGACTTCCGCCGATGGCGGCACGGCGGGGTTGGCTGGGAACTCCTGGTTCACATCGGCAAAGATCTTCTGCGCCTCAGGCGTGGTCATCCATTCCACCAAGGCCTTGGCGGCTTCCGGGTGCGGCGCATGTTTGGTCAGGCCGATGCCCGACAGGTTCACATGCACGCCGCGGTCGCCCTGGTTCGGCCAGAACAGCTTCACCGCAAGGTCCGGTTTCTGCTTGTGCAGGCGGCCGTAGTAGTAAGTGTTGACGATGCCCACGTCGCACTGCCCGGCGTTGATCGCTTCGAGCACCGCGATGTCATCGGAGAACACGTCGGTAGACAAGTTGTTGACCCAGCCCTTGACGATTTCTTCGGTCTTGGCCGCGCCATGGGTTTCGATCAGCGTGGCGGTCAGCGACTGGTTGTAGACCTTCTTCGCCGTACGCAGGCACAGACGCCCTTCCCATTGCTTGTCGGCCAGCGCTTCGTAGGTGGTCAGGTCACCGGGTTTTACCCGGTCGGTGGAATAGGCAATGGTCCGCGCGCGCAGGCTCAAGCCGGTCCACGCATGGTTGGAAGAGCGGTACTGCAGGGGAATATTCTTGTCGATCACCGCAGAGGTGAACGGCTGCAGGATGCCCATCTGTTCGGCTTGCCAGAGGTTGCCGGCATCAACGGTGAGCAGCAGGTCAGCCGTGGCGTTTTCGCCTTCGGCCTTGATCCGCTGCATCAAGGGCGCTTCCTTGTCGGTGATGAACTTCACCTGCACGCCGGTCTTCTGGGTGTAGGCATCGAACACCGGTTTGATCAGTTCATCGATGCGCGAGGAGTAGACCACGACTTCGTCGGCTGCCTGCACGGTGGTGCTGCCGATGAGGGTGAGTGCCAGGGCAGTCAGGAGGCGCTTGGGTGCCAACATGGGTGCGGTCTCTCATTTGCAAAAAGAGGGCAAATGATAAGGACTCACATTTGGTGGCGCTTGCTAGAGGCGTTACCAGATGTTGCATAGTTGGGATTTGCGCCGGATGGACTGGCCTCATCGGGGGCAAGCCCCCTCCCACAGGGGGCATATTTCAATTCAGGGCTTTGCGAGGTCTGGCAGGTCGCCCGTCAGCCCGAGGGCCTGGCGCACAAACACGGCCTTGGCTTCGGGCATCTGGTCGACCAGTTTCAAGCCTGCATTACGCAACCAGCGCAATGGCAGTTGGTCGGCCTGGAACAAGCGTTCAAAGCCCTCCATCGCGGCCATCAGTGCCAGGTTGTGCGGCATGCGTCTACGCTCGTAGCGGCTCAGCACCTTCACATCCGCCAGGCGTTCGCCACGTTCCGTCGCAGCCAACAGCACCTCGGCCAGCACCGCCGCGTCAAGGAAACCCAGGTTCACGCCCTGCCCGGCCAATGGGTGGATCACATGGGCGGCATCGCCAATCAACGCCAGGCCTTCGGCCACGTAGCGCTTGGCGTGGCGCTGGCGCAGCGGTACGCATACGCGCGGGTCGGCGCTGATCACATTGCCCAAGCGCCCTTCAAACGCGCGCTCCAGTTCACGGCAGAAGCTTTCGTCGTCCAGCGCCATCAAGCGTTCGGACTCCGTCGGCGTGGTCGACCACACGATCGAACACCAATCCTCCTGCCCATCGCGCACCAGCGGCAAAAACGCCAGCGGGCCGGTATCGGTAAAGCGTTGCCACGCCGTGCGCTGGTGCGGCTGGTTGCTGCGCACGCTGGTGACGATGGCGTTGTGCAGGTAATCCCATTCGCGCGTGGCAGTGCCGGTCAGGCGGCGCACGGCGGAATTGGCGCCATCGGCGGCCACCACCAGCGGCGCACGCAATTTGCGACCGTCGGCCAGGGTCAGCAGCCAGTCATCGCCGGAGCGACGCATCTGCTCCAGGCGCGCGTTGGCCAGCAGGCCCAGGTCGCAGTCGTGCAGGCGGTCGAGCAAAGCATCCTGAACCACCCGGTTCTCGACGATATGCCCGAGCACTTGGGCATGCACACTGGCTGCCGAAAAATGGATCTGCCCGGTGCCGCTGCCGTCCCACACCTGCATTTCACCGTAAGGGCTGGCGCGCCGTTCGACGATGCCATCCCACACGCCCAGGCGCTCCAGAATGCGCTGGCTGGCGGCCGACAAGGCGCTCACGCGGGGTTCGAAGGCCGCATCCTGGTCGAACGGTTTGACACTCAGCGGGCTGCCATCGAGCAGCAGCACCTGCAGGCCACTGCCCTGCAACGCCAGCGCCAGGGCGCTTCCGACCATTCCGGCCCCGACAATCAGCACATCTGCGCGCATGTCCATGCTTTAAGCCTGCTTTGCTGGCGGCTTGCGCCGCACGTAAAGGGTTTTGTCGACCAGCGCCACCAGAGTGCCGGAGCCGTCATGAATCTGTACTTTGAGGAGGGGCAAATACTTCTCGCCGCCTTCGGTTTGCCGGCGAATCTCGTCCAGCAAGGCCTCGTCGATGGAGAACTCAGCGTAGACCGGGCCTTTGCCCGGCGACACGAAGTCGATGCTCGCGGCTTTGTCCCAGACGATGTAGTCGCGCCCCAGGTTCTCCATCAACAGCAGCATGTAGAACGGATCGACCATCGAATACAGGCTGCCGCCAAATTGCGTACCGACGTAATTGCGGTTGTACCAGCCCAGGCCCATGCGCACCTTGGCATGACGAAAATCGGCGCTGAGCGCCTGCACCCGAATTCCCGCGCCCAGGTACGGCGGGTACAGGGACAGCACCCAGCGCAACAGCCGCGCCTTGCCCAGGCGCCGGGTCAGCCAGTTAAGCATCAGGGCGTGTGCCCAGGCCCATGGCCTGACGGGCGAACCAGCGTTTGGCGGGCGGTAACAAATCCAGGCCCAGCAGGCCCAGGTTACGGCCCAATGCCACTAACGGTTGCGCGCTGCCAAACAGTCGGGTCACTTGATCGGAAAAACCTACGGTCAGTTGCTGGTCCTGGCGCTGGCGCTCGCGATAGCGCTGCAACGTTGCCAGGTCGCCCGGCACTGCCGGCCCGGCCAGCAAGGCCTCGGCCAAGGCGTTCGCGTCGCGCAGGGACAGGTTGAAACCCTGCCCGGCAATCGGGTGCAGGCTGTGGGCGGCATTACCGAGGATCGCCAGGTGCGAGCGCACTTGCTCTTCGGCCTCCACCAGCGTCAGCGGGTACAAATGGCGGGCGCCGACTTGTTTCAGCGTGCCCAGGCGGTAGCCGAACACGCCCTGCAATTCACTCAGGAAACTGCGTTCATCAAGGTTGGCCAGGCGCTGGGCGTCCATGCCGATGCGCGTCCACACCAGCGCGCAACGGTTGTCCGGCAGCGGCAGCAAGGCCATTGGGCCTTCGTCGGTAAAGCGCTCGAACGCCTCGCCGTTGTGCGCTTCGCTTGGGGTGATGTTGGCGATCAGCGCGCTCTGGTTGTAGGGCCGGGTTTTGACGCCGATGCCCAATTGCTCGCGCAAACCGGAGCGGCCGCCATCGGCCAATACCGCAAGGTCGCATTCCAGCACGGTTTCGTCGTTGAGCGTCAGGCGATAACCGTCGGGCAGTGGCTCCATGCGGGTGACTTCGGCCGGGCAGCGCCAACTGACCACTTCTTTGTCCAAACCTTGCCACAGGCACTGGCCGAGCCAGGCGTTCTCTACCACGTAGCCGAGGGCCGGCACGCCCTCCTCCATGGCGGACAGGCGCGCAGTGGAGAAGCGGCCTCGGTCCGACACGTGAATCTGTTTGATCGGCTCGGCACGTCGGGAAATGGCCTGCCACAGGCCCAAACGCTGATAAATCTGCCGAGCGCCGTAGGACAGCGCCGAGGAACGCGCGTCGTAGCTCGGTTGGTAACTGTCGCCTGGCGCGAACGGTTCGATCAGCACGATTTTCCAACCCCGCGCCTTGGCACCCGCCTGCAAGGCCAACGCCAGGCTGGCGCCTACCAGTCCGCCGCCGATGATGGCCAGATTGACCCGGCTCATCGGGCAGCCGCCATCAGCGCTTCGATGTCGGCGACGGTCTTGGGCACGCCGCCGGTCAGAATTTCACAGCCTTGCTTGGTCACTACCACGTCGTCCTCGATGCGTACGCCAATGCCACGCCATTTCTTCGCCACGTTCTGGTTGTCCGGCGAAATATAGATGCCGGGTTCCACGGTCAAGGCCATGCCGACTTCCAGCACCCGCCATTCGCCGCCCACCTTGTATTCGCCCACATCATGCACGTCCATGCCCAGCCAATGGCCGGCGCGGTGCATATAAAAAGCGCGGTAGGCTTCGCTGGCGATCAATTCGTCGACGTCGCCTTGCAGCAGTCCCAGCTTTACCAGCCCGGCGGTGATGACGCGCACCGTTGCCTCGTGGGCCTGGTTCCAATGTTTGTTCGGCGCGATCTCGGCAAAGGCGGCTTCCTGGGAGGCCAGCACAATCTCGTAGATCGCCTTTTGCTCGGGCGAAAACCTGCCGTTGACCGGCCAGGTGCGGGTGATATCGCTGGCGTAGCAGTCGATCTCGCAACCGGCGTCGATCAGCACCAGGTCGCCGTCCTTGAGCACGGCGTCATTCTGCTGGTAATGCAGGATGCAGCTGTTACGCCCGGCAGCGACGATGGAGCCATAGGCCGGCATTTTCGCGCCGCCCTTGCGGAATTCGTAATCCAACTCGGCTTCGAGGCTGAACTCATATAACCCGGCGCGGCTGGCCTGCATCGCCTTGACGTGCGCCGCACAGGAAATTCGCGCGGCCTCGCGCATCACCTTCACTTCTGCCGCCGATTTATACAGGCGCATGTCGTGAAGCAGGTGATCCAGGGCAACAAACTCGTTGGGTGGCTGGGCGCCCAGGTGCGCTTTAGAGCGGATCACGTTGATCCACTCCATCACGTGCCGGTCGAATTCGGCGTTGCTGCCCATGGCCGAATACACCCGGTCACGGCCTTCGATCAGGCCGGGCAGGATGTCGTCGATGTCAGTGATGGGGAAGGCATCGTCGGCGCCAAAGTCACGGATCGCGCCTTCGGTGCCCGCACGCAGGCCGTCCCACAATTCGCGCTCGGCATTGCGCTCGCGGCAGAACAGCACGTACTCACCGTGCTGGCGACCGGGCATCAGCACGATCACCGCTTCCGGTTCAGGGAAGCCGCTCAGGTACTGAAAGTCGCTGTCCTGGCGGTAAACGTGCTCGACATCACGGTTGCGGATCGCCACGGCGGCGGCCGGCAGAATTGCGATGCTGTTGGGTTCCATCTGCGCCATGAGCGCCTTGCGGCGACGGGTGTATTCCGCTTTCGGGATATGGATCATGGGCAGATGGGCTTCCTTTCTTAGTGCAGCGACGGCTTGGGTGCGGCTGGCTCAGCGGCTTTCTTGGTCTCGGTGAACAGCAGCAGCGGCGCGACGCGCAGGTATTCCATGACTTCCATGTAATCGCCTTCGCCGTCTTCGGACTCTTCCAGGGCGTCTTGCACCTGGGAAATGGCCGCCAGGTCCTGCAGCACTTCCTTGGCGTCGGTGCTCAGTTCCAGGCCGCCGGCGTTCACGCCGAAACCATGGAGGAAACCCTGGCACCATTGGCCCAGCGCAGCGGCGCGCTCGGTCAGCGGCGCGTCGTCGGTCGGCAGCAGCAGGACCACGGTGACGTCATCACCGGTCAGCTCGCCTTTGACCATCTCTTGCAGGCCGATCAGCGCGTTACGCACGTTCTCGGTCGGCTCGGTTTCCAGCAGCTCGGCTACATCAGCCAGCCAATTGTCGGCATCAAAGCCAACACCAGTGCAGCTGCGGCCCAACAGTACGCCGTGCAGTTCGGCAGGCGAGCAAGGATGACCGCTGGTGCTCAGCAGTTTGGAAAAAGCGTCGTACGGGGAGTTCTGAATAGGCATGGTGAGCTAGGCGCCAGACGGCGCAATGTCTAGAATGAAGCGCTGTATCCTAGCACCGGCAGACGTACCAAGACTATCGAGGGCGTCAGATCGTTTATCCTGCAGTTGCCATTCATCAGACAAATCCAGTGGAACCCAATGGAAGACACCGACCTGCAAGCGCTGATGGCCAGACTCGAATTGCTAATTGATCGGGTCGAGCAACTTAAGAGTCAAAACGGACTCCTATTAGCTCAGGAAAAGACCTGGCGCGAGGAACGCGCTCACCTCATTGAAAAAAACGAAATCGCCCGGCGTAAGGTCGAATCGATGATTTCGCGCCTGAAGGCCCTGGAGCAAGACTCATGAGTTCAAGCAATAGCGTTACCGTGCAGATCCTCGACAAAGAATATTCGATCATCTGCCCCCAGGAAGAACGCAGCAACCTGGTGAGTGCTGCCCGTTACCTGGATGGCAAGATGCGTGAAATCCGCAGCAGCGGCAAAGTCATCGGCGCCGATCGTATCGCCGTGATGGCCGCGCTGAACATTACCCACGATTTGCTGCATAAGCAGGAACGGCCTGACGTGCAGGCCAGTGGTTCGACGCGCGAGCAAGTGCGTGACCTGCTGGAACGGGTTGATCTGGTACTTTCTACCGATCCAGAGCCACCCAAGGGCTGATTGCCGAGTCTGTTTAAGGTATACTCGCCCCACTCCCTGGCGTGTTTGCCAGTCGGCGATGTCCCTGAGCCGATTCGCACTACCCTGGAAGTTGCACGTTGGGCTGGTGTGCATGTCCGCTAGACGGAAAGCCTTAAAGCCTACTGCATCTTCCACCTTGAACTTTCGGGTTCAAGGGCTAAGTCGACAGCGGCTCTGTCGGGGAGCCTGAATTCCAAACTCAATGCCAGTCCTCGGACTGGCATTGTTTTATGAGCCGAAAAACCATGACCGAACCTGCGCCGCTTTCCCGTCCGCAACTTCGACGCATGTTGCGCAAAGCCCGCCGCGAACTGACGCCGAGCGAGCAGCGCAAGGCCGCCCTTGGCCTGTATCGGCAACTGGCACAGCACCCGCTGTTTCGCCGGGCCAAACATATTTCCTTATATCTACCGACGGACGGTGAAATCGATCCGCGCCTGCTGCTGCGCGCCGCTCAGCGCCGGGGCAAGGCCACTTACCTGCCAGTGCTCAGTGCCTGGCCGCGAACCAAGATGGTGTTCCAGCGCGTGCGGCCTGGGGATAAGTTGTCGCCTAACCGTTTTCGTATCCTGGAGCCGCAAGTGAATGCCAATCGCCAGCGCCGCGTCTGGGCACTCGACCTGGTGTTGCTGCCGCTGGTGGGGTTCGATGATGTGGGTGGGCGTCTGGGCATGGGCGGTGGGTTTTACGACCGCAGCCTGGCCTACCTCGCCAGGCGCCAGAGTTGGCGCGCGCCAGCGCTGCTGGGGCTGGCCCATGAATGTCAGAAAGTCGAGCGCCTGGCGCAGGCAAGCTGGGATGTGCCGCTGGCGGGCACCGTAACGGATAAGCAGTGGTATGTCGCACAAACGTCGCTGGAACCAGCGACGCCTTAAACAGTATTAACGCTTGAACGGTTGCGGCTGCTGCTGAGCCAGCTCAACCGGCGCATCGGTCTTGTTCGACCACAAGCTCTGGGCATACCCGGTGGTTACGACGCCCAGACCAAACAAAATAACCAAAATCCATAGTAAATCCGGTTTACGTTGCATCGATTGCCCCCCTTCAGGCACCTCGTACACGATGACAACAACGTTCCAAAGTAGTCCGTTGCAGCTGCGCCAAGCTTAAAAGCGCGCATTCTGCGGTAACGTGAACCAACACGCAAACCTTGGCGCCAACCGACTGTCGGTTTGTCATGGAATTGCCCGACAACTTTCCCAATGCCTTTTTCAGGAGCCCAACAATGGCCTACTGGCTGATGAAATCCGAGCCCGACGAACTGTCCATCAAGGGCCTGGAAACGCTCGGCGAATCTCGCTGGGACGGCGTGCGCAATTATCAGGCGCGCAATTTCCTGCGCGCCATGGCCGTCGGTGACGAGTTTTTCTTTTACCATTCCAGCTGCCCCGAGCCCGGCATTGCCGGCATCGGCAAGATCGTCGAGGCAGCCTACCCGGACCCGACAGCGCTGGAGCCACAAAGCCACTATTTCGACGCCAAGGCCAGCCCGGAGAAAAATCCGTGGAGTGCAATCAACGTGGCCCACGTCGAGACCTTCGCAAAGGTGCTGGGCCTGGGCTATCTGAAACAACAAAGCGCCCTCGCCGAATTGCCTTTGGTACAAAAAGGCAGCCGACTGTCGGTGATGCCGGTGACCGCCGAGCAGTGGGCGGCGGTGCTCGCACTGCGCTGAAAGGGCAGAACCCTGCGGTCACACTTCTGGCGCATGCATCTGCGTGCCATGCGGGTTAGGCTTGCGCTTCATTTGACCGGTATCAACGGCCGCTCCGGCGCTATCGGTCAAACTAGGATGCTAATGCCGCAGGATGCAGCCATGTCTACGAACCACCATATGTCGCGCCTTTTCGCCGTCGCCCTGATCGTCCTGTTACTGGGCGCAGGCGGTTTCGGTTACTGGCGATCAACCCAGGACCGCCTGCCCGAAGGCTTGAGCATGGGCAATGGCCGCCTGGAATCCACCGAAGTACAGATCGCCGCGAAGATCCCCGGGCGCCTGGCCGAAGTGCGCGTGGATGAAGGCGACAAGGTGCTCAAGGGCCAATTGCTCGCGCGCATGGACACCCGCACCCTCGAAGCCCAGCGTGCCCAGGCCGAAGCCGAAGTGCTGCGCGCCAAGGAAAACTTCGCCGCCGCCGAGGCCAACGTGCAGTTGCGCCAAAGCGAGCAGTTGCTGGCCAATCAGGAACTCAAGCGCACCCAAGAGCTGTACAAGCGCGGCTTCGCCAGCAGCCAGTTGATTGACCAACAGCAAGCACGCCAGAACACCGGTAATGCCGCGGTGATCGCCGCGCAAGCCCAGGTCAACTCGGTGAAGGCTGCCATCGGCGCCGCACAGGCCCAGGTTGCGCAGCTCACCAGCGAAATCGACGACAGCAGCCTGCGCGCGCCCATCGACGGCATTATCCAATTGCGCCTGGCCGAGCCAGGTGAAGTGCTCGGCGCCGGCGGTCGCGTGTTGCTGCTGATTGATCCGAACGACCAGTACATGAACCTCTACCTGCCCGCCTCCGTCACCGGTCGCCTGACCGTCGGCAGTGACGCGCGCATTCTGCTCGACGCCCTGCCCCAACAACCGCTGCCGGCCAAAATCAGCTTTGTCGCGGCTAAATCGCAGTTCACGCCCAAGGAAGTGGAGACCCGCGACGAACGCCAGAAGCTGGTGTTTCGCGTCAAGCTGCGTCTGACCCAACCCAGTGCCGTACCGCAAGCCAAACCGGGCATGCCCGGCGCCGGCTACGTGCGCACGGCAGATATCGACTGGCCGGCCAACCTGCAATGACCGGCCTGGCGCTGCACGCCACGGGCATCAACCATCGCTACGGCAAGCAACAGGCACTGATCGACATTGCCTTCAGCCTGCCCGCCGGCACGCGCTGCGGGCTGATCGGTCCGGATGGCGCGGGCAAATCGAGCTTGCTGGGGTTGATCGCCGGGGTTAAAAAACTTCAAGACGGTCAACTGGAAGTGCTCGGCGGCTCCATCGAGGATCGCCGCCACCGCAACAGCCTGTACCCGCGTATTGCCTTCATGCCCCAAGGCCTGGGCGGCAACCTGTATCCGGAATTGTCCATCAGCGAGAACATCCGTTTCTTCGCCACACTGTTCGGTCTGTCGAAAGCCGATTGCGAACAGCGCATGCACAACCTGCTGCTGGCCACCGACCTTGCACGCTTCGCCGAGCGCCCGGCCGGCAAGTTGTCCGGCGGCATGAAACAGAAACTCGGCCTGTGCTGTGCACTGATCCACGACCCGGACCTGTTGATCCTCGACGAGCCCACCACCGGCGTCGACCCGCTGTCGCGCCGACGCTTTTGGGAACTGGTCGACAGCGTACGCCGCGAGCGCCCGCAACTGACGCTGCTGGTGGCAACGGCCTACATGGAAGAAGCCGAGCAGTTCGAACATTGCCTGATGCTCGATCGCGGCAAACTCATCGCCGATGGCCTGAGCCGCGAACTGGCAGCCGCGACACCCAGCGGCAAACTCGATGAAGCCTTTACCCATTTCCAGGGCGACAGCGCCCACAACAATCAGCCGTTGGTGATCCCGCCGCGCGAAAGCGCCAACACCGATATCGCCATCGAAGCCCACGAGCTGACCCTGCGCTTTGGTGATTTCACGGCGGTAAACAAGGTCAGCTTCGCGATTGGCCGCGGTGAGATTTTCGGCTTTCTCGGCTCCAACGGCTGCGGCAAGACCACCACCATGAAAGTCCTCACCGGGCTGATGCCGGCCACCGAGGGCAGTGCCACGCTGCTCGGCAACCCGGTGAATGCCAAGGACCTGGCGACCCGCAAGCGCGTTGGGTTCATGTCGCAAAGTTTCTCGCTGTACGGCGAACTCAGCATGCGCCAGAACCTGGTGTTGCACGCGCAGCTGTTCGATTTGCCCAAGGCCGACAGCGGCCCGCGTATCGATGAGTTGATTCAGCGCTTCGACCTCGGCGAGGTGGCCGAGCAGCCTTCCGGCGAATTGCCCCTTGGCCTGCGCCAACGCCTGTCATTGGCCGTGGCGGTGCTGCATCGCCCGGAAGTGCTGATCCTCGATGAGCCCACCTCGGGCGTCGACCCGGCAGCGCGGGATGACTTCTGGCGGCTGCTGATCGAGCTGTCCCGCGAACAAGGCGTGACGATCTTCCTGTCCACCCATTTCATGAACGAAGCCCAGCGCTGCGACCGCATCTCTCTGATGCACGCGGGTAAAGTGCTGGCGTGCGACACACCCGACGCCCTGCAACAGCAATTTCACGGCGACACCCTGGAAGCCGCGTTCGTCACCTGCCTGGAGCAAGCTCAAGGCGCTCCCGAACCCGCAGCACCGAGCAGCACCGTCAGCGAAACCAGTGCGCCGCCCGTGAGCAAACGTGGTTTCAGTCTTTCTCGGCTGCTGGCCGTGGCCAGCCGCGAAGGCAAAGAGCTGCTGCGTGACAAAGTGCGCATGGCCTTTGCCCTGCTCGGGGCGATGTTCATGATGGTGATCTTCGGCTACGGCATTTCCCTGGACGTGGAAAACCTCGCCTTCGCCGTCTACGACCAGGACCAGACCCCACAAAGCCGCGCCTACCTGGAAGCCTTCCGCAGTTCGCGCTACTTCGCCGAGCAGGCGCCGATTCGCGATGCGAGCGAACTGCACCGGCGCCTGCAACGCTCGGAAATCAAATTGGCCCTGGAAATCCCGCCGGGTTTTGGCCGCGACCTGTACGCCGGTCGCCAACCCACCGTGGCGGCCTGGATCGACGGCGGCATGCCGTTTCGCGCGGAAACCAGCCGTAACTACGTGGAAGCGGTACACCAAGGCAATCTCCAGCAACTGGCCGACCTGAGCAGCCTGCCCCGCAGCACTCAAGCTGCCGCCAAGCTGGAAACGCGCTTTCGCTACAACCAGGACGTGGTCAGCGTGAATGCCATCGGCCCCGGCGTGATGGCGCTGATCCTGGCGTTTATCCCGGCGATGCTCACCGCACTGGGCATCGTGCGCGAAAAAGAGCTGGGACCGATCACCAACTTCTATGCCACGCCCCTGACCCGCCTGGAATTTCTGCTGGGCAAGCAGGCGCCGTACCTGGCCGTTAGCCTGGTCAACCTGGCGTTGCTGGTGGCCATGAACCGTTGGTTGTTCGGCGTGCCATTCAAGGGCAGCGGCCTGGCGCTGGCATTCGGCGGCCTGTTGTATGTGTTGGCCACCACCAGCATGGGCTTGCTGATTTCGGCGTTCACACGCACGCAGATCGCGGCAATCCTGGGCACCATGATCATCACCAGCCTGCCGACCATCCAGTTCTCCGGGCTGATCGTGCCGCGCTCATCCCTGGAGGGCGCCGCCGCGCTGATGGGCATGCTGTTTCCCGCCGGGCATTTTCTCGACATCGCCGTGGGCACCTTCACCAAGGCCCTTGACCTGCGCCAGTTGTGGCCGCAATGCCTGGCGCTGTTCGGGTTTTTCGTCGGGTTCACCGGCCTGAGCCTGATCATGCTCAAGAAGCAGGAGGCCTGATGCACAAGCTCGCTCATATCCTGCGCCTGGGCCTCAAGGAATTGACCAGCCTGCGCCATGACAGCGTATTGCTGCTGTTCCTGGCCTACGCCTTCACAGTCGCGATCTACATGCCCGCCGCCGGTTCGGTGATTGGCGTGCACAACGCCAGCGTGGCCTTCGTTGATGAAGACCACAGCGCGCTCTCGCGGCAAATGGCCGAGGCGTTGCAACCGCCCGAATTCCAGCCGCCTGCACCGCTGGCCTACGACCAACTGGACAGGGTCATGGACAGCGGCGAGTACACGTTCGTGATCAACGTGCCGGCCAATTTCCAGGCCGACCTGCTGGCCGGGCGCCAGCCGGGTGTACAGGTCAACGTGGATGCCACGGCGATGAGCCAGGCGTTTATGGGCGCAGGTTACATCGGCAGGATTTTCCAGCGCGAATTGCTCAACTACAGCGGCCAAACCGACGCCAGCCAAAAGGCGCCTGCGCTGCTGACCACCCGCGCGCTGTTCAATTCCAACCTGGAAGGCGGCTGGTTTCTGGCGGTGATCCAGATCGTCAACAACATCACCATCCTCGCGATTGTGCTGACCGGCACCGCGCTGCTGCGCGAACGCGAGCACGGCACCCTCGACCATTTGCTGGTGCTGCCGCTGACCGCGCTGGAAATCATGCTGGCAAAAATCTGGAGCAACATGCTGGTGGTGGTGCTGTGCACGTGGCTGTCGCTGGAGCTGGTGGTCAAAGGCCTGCTCGGCGTGCCGTTGGCCGGCTCCTTGAGCCTGTTTCTGTTTGTGACGGCGCTGTATTTGTTTGCGAGCACCGCGTTGGGGATATTCCTCGCCACGCTCGCCCGTTCGACGCCGCAGTTCGGGCTGCTGGCGATTCCGGTGATCATCCCGATGCTGTTGCTGTCGGGCGGCAGCACGCCGCTGGACAGCATGCCCGAGTGGTTGCAATGGGTGATGCAGGGATCGCCGTCCACACACTTTGTGAGTTTGAGCGCGGCGATTCTGTTCAGGGACGCAGGCGTGAGCGTGGTGTGGCCAGATGTGCTGGCGCTGGCGGGGATTGGGTCAGTGTTTTTTGCAGTAGCACTGGCTCGGTTCAGAAAAAGCCTGGCCTCTTAATTGTGGCGAGCGGGCTCGCCACATGGAACCGTTACTGGATGATCAGGTTATTGAACAACAGGTCTTCCACCACCGGCTTGCCGGTCTCGTCGTTCATCACTTGCTGGGTTTGCTTGAGAGCTTCCTGGCGCAGCTTTTCTTTGCCCTCAACGGTGCTCATGGCCTCATTGGTCTGCTGAGTAAACAACGCCACCAACTGGTTCCGGATCAACGCATCGTTGGCTTTGACCGCAGCGGCGGCTTCAGGCCCGGTCACGCGCAGGGCGATGTCGGCCTTGAACACCTTGAGTTTTGCGGAGCCGTCCAGGCCATAGTTGCCCACGAACGGCGGCGTCAGGCTGATATAGCTGACCTTCGGTGCCTCGCCTTCTTTCGCTTCTTCGGCCTGGGCTGCCATCGGCAAGGTCAGGGCAAGCATCAACAGGATCCACGCTTTCACAGTTCATTCCTCAAATTCGGTTGCCGGGTAGCATAACGCTAGCAAGGCTGAGCACAAGCTTATGGCGACTTATCAGGCCTGGGCATGCTCGTTGACCCACGGGCGTACCCTCCTACACTTATCGGCCATGACGCCAAAAGGAATAGTCCGATGAAAGCTGTGCTGTGCAAAGCCTTCGGCCCCGCCGAAACCCTGGTGCTGGAAGAGATCGCAAGCCCGGCGATCAAGAAGAACGAAATCCTGCTGGACGTGCACGCGGCCGGGGTGAATTTCCCGGACACCTTGATCATCGAGGGCAAATACCAGTTCAAGCCGCCCTTCCCGTTCTCGCCGGGTGGCGAAGCGGCGGGCGTGATCAGTGAAGTGGGCGAGAAGGTCAGCCATTTGAAAGTTGGCGACCGGGTCATGGCGCTGACCGGCTGGGGCAGCTTTGCCGAACAGGTCGTGGTCCCCGGCTACAACGTGCTGCCGATCCCGCCGAGCATGGATTTCAACGTCGCCGCCGCATTCAGCATGACCTACGGCACGTCGATGCATGCCTTGAAACAACGGGCCAACCTGCAGCCCGGCGAAACCCTGCTGGTGCTCGGCGCCTCTGGCGGCGTGGGCCTGGCCGCCGTGGAAATCGGCAAGGCCATGGGTGCCCGCGTGATCGCCGCCGCCAGCAGCGCCGACAAACTCGCCGTGGCCAAGGCGGCCGGTGCAGACGAGTTGATCAACTACAGCGAAGCCAGCCTCAAGGATGAGATCAAGCGCCTGACCGACGGCAACGGTGTCGATGTGATCTACGACCCGGTGGGCGGCGATCTGTTTGACCAGGCCGTTCGTGGCATCGCCTGGAACGGCCGCCTGTTGGTGGTGGGTTTTGCCAGCGGACGTATTCCCGAGCTGCCGGTGAACCTGGCGCTGCTCAAAGGTGCGTCGGTGGTCGGGGTGTTCTGGGGTTCGTTTGCCCAGCGCCAGCCGCAGGACAATGCGGCGAATTTCCAGCAACTGTTCACCTGGTACGCCGAGGGCAAGTTGAAGCCGCTGGTGTCGCAGGTGTATCCGCTGGAGCAGGCTGCCCAGGCGATCAATGATCTGGGGCAGCGCAAAGCGGTGGGCAAGGTCGTCGTTCAGACCCGCTGATTGATCTGAAACGCGGTCAATGTGGGAGCGGGCTTGCCCGCTCCCACATTTGGATTCCCATCGTTCTGAAGAACGCAATCACGACCCACACTTGCCTATTAGCGACATGTTCATAAGAGAACATGCAATCACTCCGATTTCCTGTGTTTGCGGATAAGAGGCGATGCTATTTTCGGTAACGAAACTGTAACATTCGCATCCGCAGTCAAAACAAGAAATTTGGAGCTCTTGAATGTTTGCTTTCTTTCGTCCTGCCGCACACCAGGCGCCCCTGCCTGAAGAAAAAATAGACAGTACCTACCGACGGCTGCGCTGGCAGATCTTCGCCGGTATTTTCTTTGGTTACGCCGGTTACTACCTGCTGCGCAAAAACTTCTCGCTGGCCATGCCGTACTTGATCGACGAGGGTTACACCCGTGGTGAGCTGGGCCTGGCGATGTCGGCGATTGCGATTGCCTACGGCTTGTCCAAGTTCCTCATGGGCCTGGTGTCCGACCGCTCCAACCCACGCTATTTCCTGCCCTTCGGCCTGCTGATATCGGCCGGGGTGATGTTCATTTTCGGTTTCGCGCCTTGGGCAACGTCCAGCGTGACCATGATGTTCATTTTGCTGTTCATCAACGGCTGGGCCCAGGGCATGGGCTGGCCGCCGAGCGGACGCACCATGGTGCACTGGTGGTCGCAGAAAGAACGCGGCGGCGTGGTGTCGGTCTGGAACGTGGCGCACAACGTCGGCGGCGGCCTGATCGGCCCGCTGTTCCTGCTGGGCATGGCCTGGTTCAACGACTGGCACGCGGCGTTCTACGTGCCGGCGACAGTCGCGTTGCTGGTGGCGGCATTTGCCTTCATCACCATGCGTGACACCCCGCAATCGGTCGGCCTGCCGCCAATCGAGGAATACAAGAACGACTACCCGGAAGGCTACGACGCCAGCCACGAAGACGAATTCAGCGCCAAGGAAATCTTCGTCAAGTACGTGCTGCGCAACAAAATGCTGTGGTACATCGCCTTCGCCAACGTCTTCGTCTACCTGCTGCGCTACGGCGTACTGGACTGGGCGCCGACATACCTCAAGGAAGCCAAGCACTTCGACGTGGATAAAACTTCGTGGGCGTACTTCTTCTATGAGTGGGCGGGTATTCCGGGCACGCTGCTGTGCGGCTGGATGTCGGACAAGATCTTCCGTGGCAACCGCGGCCTGACCGGCATCGTGTTCATGGCGTTGGTCACCGTGGCGACCCTGGTTTACTGGCTCAACCCGCCAGGCAACCCGATGATCGACATGATCGCGCTGTTCTCCATCGGCTTCCTGATTTACGGCCCGGTGATGCTGATCGGCCTGCAGGCGCTGGAACTGGCGCCGAAAAAAGCCGCGGGCACCGCTGCGGGTTTCACGGGCTTGTTTGGTTACCTGGGCGGTTCAGTGGCAGCGAGTGCGGCCATGGGCTACACCGTGGACCATTTCGGCTGGGACGGTGGTTTTGTGTTGCTGGTGGGCGCGTGCCTGTTGGCGATTGCATTCCTGATCCCAACGCTGTGGCACACCAACAGCGTCAGCGCAGCGCGTTAATCGCCTGAGCAATCCTTTGCACAACGCTTGAGCCGCGCCTCCAGATTTTTATCTGGCATGGCGTGGCTACGCAGGGCGTTAACGGTCTGCTCGACATAATCGCGCGTGGTGCCGTAACGCCCGCAAGCGCTTTGCAGCACGTGATTGAGCACGATATCGGGCAAGTTGCCGGCGTAGCTGGGCAAATGCCGCTCCAACACAAACCCCAACGCTTGTACCTGACTACCATCTTCCAGACGGCAGCTGAGCCAGTGCGGCCGGTACGAAGGGTAAGGCATCTCGCGTTGCCACAAGGCGTAAAGCGAGGCCTCCAGCTGATCCTCCGGCAAGCGGTAGGCAAACCCGCTGCATGAGCCGCCGCGATCCAGACCGAACACCAACCCTGGCAACTCCGGCGTACCCCGATGCTCGTGCGACCACAGGTACAAGCCCCGGTGATAGCCGTGAACCCGCGCGCGCATGCGCTGGGTCGACGAGCATTCGGGGCGCCAGATCAGCGAACCATAAGCGAACAGCCAGACCGGCCCACCCTTGTGCTTGGCCATGGTGGCCTGCATCGAACTCATTAATTGCTCGTGAGTCAGTTGCGGCCCCAGATCGAGCCGCGGAGGGTAAGCCAATTGCAAAAGATCGGTTTCAATAACGGTCATGGCGGATCGCTTAGGTCTCCTTTATCACTCAAATAAGCTGTTACCAGTTGTAAGCAACTTTACCGTAATAAAACGCGCCGCTGTAACCGTACGGCGAAAAAGTGCTATAGGCGAGGTTGCCGCCACTGCTGGCGTAAGCGTTGACCTTTTCCGGGTATTTATCGGTGACGTTGTCGCCGCCCAGGGTGAAGGTCCAGTTCTTGAGCTTGTAGTCCGCCGACAGGTCCAACACCCAGGCAGCCTTGAAGGTCTGGTCGTTGACCTTGTCCGCCTGATAACTGGTGAATTCACCGTAGCGAACCAGGTTGCTGTGCAGCGCCCAATGGCCATAGGTGAAATCGTTACCCAGGCTCAGTTTGTGCTCAGGCGTGGTGTCGCCGAGCAAACCGATGCGCTCACGACGGTCCACCCGCACCAGGTTGGCGCCCAGGCTGTCCAGAATCGCCGGGTTAGGCTTCACGTCGGTCACTTTGGTGTGGTTGTAGTTGTAGCCCACGGTGCTGTTCCAGCGGATGCCGTTATCGAACTGGAAGCGATAGTTGGCGACCAGATCGACGCCGTCGGTGCTGGTGTCGGTGGCGTTGGTGAAGTAACGGGCGCTGGTGTAGTTGATGTTGCCAACCCCATTGGCTTGCAGGTAGCCGATGGTGGCCGGGTTGAGATTGAGGTTGGAGGACAGGCTGATGCGATCGCGGATGTCGATCCGGTACACGTCGAGCGTCACGGTCAAGTCATCGGCAGGCTCCAGCACCAGGCCAAGGCTGTAGTTGCGCGACTTCTCGGCTTTCAGGTCTTCGGCGCCGAGCAGGCGGGCCACCTGGCTGTTGGCCGGGAACGTGCCGGCTTCCTGAATGGTGTTACCGATCAACTGGGACGAGGTGTAGGCAAAGTTCTGCTGGGCCAGGGAAGGCGCGCGAAAACCATTCGAGACGCTGCCACGCAAGGCCACTTGCGGGGTGAAATCATAACGGGCCGACAGCGAACCGCTGACGTTGGAACCAAAGTCGCTGTAGTCCTCATGACGCACGGCGGCCGAGGCGCTGAGTTTTTCAGTGAAGTTGGTTTCCAGGTCCAGATACTGGGCCCAGCTATGCCGCGCGCTGCTGCCGGCGTCGGCATCACGGAAACCACCCAAGCCCGAGCTGCCGCTCTGGTAGTAGGACGCGGGCTCTCCGGCTTCGATTTCATAGCCCTGGCGCAGGTAATCGCCGCCAAACGCCACCGACACCGGATACGGCAGAAAGCCCACGTCGAATTCGCGCGACAGGTCCAGGCTGACTTGCTTCTGGTCATTGCTCAGGGTGCCGTTATCGAACTTGCGCGGCGTGGCCAGGCCCAGTGAGGTGTTAATGGTTTCGGTGCTCAGCGCGTACTGGTTCTTGCCGTAGTTTGCCGACAGGTCGTAATGCCAGTCGTAAGCCAGCAAGCCGCGCAGGCCGACGACCAATGAGGTGTCTTCCAGGTTGCCTTTGATCAACGGCAGATAACCATTAGGGTTCAGCGCCGGGATGTTATTGGACGCATTGCTCGCCCGGTAGAACGCCGCCGTCTCGCCGCGACGCTTGCTGTAGCCGCCGAAGGTGTAGAACTGGGCTGCATCGTTGAAGGAATATTCCGAGTTGAACTGGAATTTGCCTTCATTGGTGGCCGGTTCGCCCTGACGGAACACACGCTGCCCATACGTGGTGGAACCGATGCTGCCAGGGCGCAAGTCGTCGCCGGCGCGGTTGGTGTAATCGTTGTCGGCACCTTCGCCCGAGACATTGATAAAGCCGTTGTCGCCCAAGGCAAACCCGGTATTGCCGCTGACATTGCGCTGGATGCCATCACCCTTTTTGTACTCGCCGAACTTGGTCGAGATCGAACCGCCGTGGTCGTCGTGCTTGAGGATCACGTTGATCACGCCGGCGATCGCGTCAGAGCCATAACGCGCTGACGCGCCGTCACGCAGCACTTCGATGTGGTCGACTGCCGACAACGGTATCGCATTCAAATCCGCCGGGGCCGAGCCACGCCCCACCGCCCCGCCAAGGTTGACGAAGGCGCTGGTGTGGCGGCGTTTGCCATTGACCAGCACCAGCACCTGATCCGGCGACAGCCCGCGCAGTTGCGCAGGGCGCACCAGTTCGGCGCCGTCCACCAGGCTCGGACGCGGGAAGTTGATCGACGGAATCAGGCGCGCTAACACTGCGCCCAGCTCATCGGAGCCGGTGCTGCGCAGGGTATCGCCGGAAATCACATCAATGGGCGACAGCGAAGCACTGGCCGTGCGCTCTTGGGCGCGAGTGCCGGTGACGATGACGGTGTCGAGTTTTGGTGCATCGGTGGCCGCTGTCTGCGCGGCCATGACGGGATTGAATCCCACAGCAGTCAGCAAATTGGCCGACAAAATTGCCGTGTACAACGCGTGCTTCTTGTAGCTCCCCATACCGCTCCCCTCAGAATCAAACTTCAGAACGTCAATGCTCTGAGTTCCTACGATCGATCCGGCTGGCGGGCGGTGGCGGTCAGTTATTGGTTATTGGCAGATAGTCGGTAGTCCGTTGAGATATAGCTTAATGATATCTATGTAACAAATTAAATACCTTTAAAGCATAAGCAAAAGCATAAGCGCCGCACCTGTTCATCAGGATTGGGGCCGGCAATCCCGGTAATTTCAGCCGCGGTTCAGCCTGACAACGCGCCAAACCCTCAAAATAGCGCACAGCACGACCCACTTAGCCGTCCAACCGCCTATCGAGGTCGCACCCATGAAGAAGTTTCGATTGCCCAGCCTGTTGTTCCTGGCCCAGGCCACCACCGCACTGGCGGCCGAAGTACCGCCGGCTGATGACAACAAGGGGGTCTGGTACGCGCAGACCAGCGTCTACACCCGGCATTTCGCGCCCGACCCAAAGCACAACAACAACCAGGACCTGATCGGCCTAGAGCGCAATGAAGCGTCAGGTTTTGTGTATGGCGCGGCGACATTTCGCAATTCGTTCAGCCAACGCTCTTACTACGCCTATGCAGGCAAGCGCTATGACATGGCCGACTATCCGGTGTATGTGAAACTCACGGGCGGGTTATTGCAGGGCTATCGCGGCGAGTACCGCGACAAGATCCCGTTGAACCGTTTCGGCGTTGCGCCGGTGATCATCCCGTCCGTGGGGGCCCACTATGGGCCGGTAGCAGCAGAGCTGGTGTTACTGGGCTTTAATGCCGCGATGGTCACCACCGGCCTGCGCTTTTAAGGGCGCGGTGCGTAGGCGAACACATCGGCGCGCATCTGGTGCGCATCCATACCCGCTTCAACCAGCGCATCCAGCGTGCCGTAGATCATCGCCGGCGAGCCACTGGCGTAGACATGCACGGCCTTGAGGTCGCTGATGTCTTCACACACCGCTTCATGCAGGAGCCCGCAACGGCCTTCCCAGCCACAGAGGTCGCTGACCACTTTGTGCAGGAACAGGTTGGGCAGTTTCAGCCACTGGTCCCAGTGCTCGATTTCGTAGAAGTCTTCCGGGCGGCGCACGCCCCAGTACAGGTGCACCGGGTGCTTGAAGCCAGAGGCGCGGCAATGCTCGATCAGGCTGTGCATCTGCGCCATGCCGGTGCCGGCGGCGATCAGTACCAGCGGCCCGTCCGGCAGTTCAGCCAGGTGAGTGTCGCCAAACGGCAATTGGATGCGAGCCATCCGATTACGCTGCAACTGTTCGAGCAGGTTACGCGCGCTGTCCTCACGGGCCAGCACATGCAATTCCAGCTCACGCCCGGCATGGGGCGCCGAGGCCAAAGAAAACGCCGATTTCTCGCCATTCTCCCGCTCGATCATCAGGTATTGCCCGGCGTGGTAACGCACCGGCTTGCCGGCCGGAGCCCGCAGGCGCACGCGCCATACATCGCCACCGACTTCCACACACTCACTCAATTGGCACGACAACTTGCGCAACGGCAACTCTCCCGGCGCCAGCACGCCATCCCACAACACAACGCAATCTTCCAGCGGCTCGGCGATGCAGGTGTAGAACTCACCATGGTCGCGCACCTCGCCGGCTTGCTGCACCCGCCCTTCCACCAGCAGCGCCGCGCACACATGGCACACGCCATTGCGACAGGCCTGCGGGCACTCGTAGCCCAGGCGGCGTGCACCTTCGAGGATCCGCTCGCCAGGGACCAGTTCCAGTACAGCGCCGGAAGGTTGCAGGGTTACACGCATCAATCTATTCCCAATTCTTTCCAGATTGCATCGACACGCGCAGTCACGGCGTCATCCTTGACAATTACCCGGCCCCATTCGCGCGTCGTTTCACCCGGCCATTTGTGGGTGGCATCCAGGCCCATTTTCGAGCCCAGGCCTGACACTGGTGATGCGAAGTCGAGGTAGTCGATCGGCGTGTTGTCGATCATCACCGTGTCGCGCTTGGGGTCCATGCGCGTGGTGATGGCCCAGATCACGTCGTTCCAGTCCCGCGCATTGATGTCGTCGTCGGTGACAATAACGAATTTGGTGTACATGAACTGTCGCAAAAACGACCACACGCCGAGCATTACCCGCTTGGCGTGGCCCGGGTACGACTTCTTCATCGTCACGATGGCCATGCGGTACGAGCAGCCCTCCGGCGGCAGGTAGAAGTCGGTGATTTCCGGGAATTGCTTCTGCAGGATCGGCACAAACACTTCGTTGAGCGCCACGCCCAGAATGGCCGGCTCATCCGGTGGACGGCCGGTATAGGTGCTGTGGTAGATCGGTTTGATGCGGTGGGTAATGCGCTCGACGGTGAACACCGGGAAGCTGTCGACTTCGTTGTAGTAGCCGGTATGGTCGCCGTAAGGGCCTTCATCGGCCATTTCGCCTGGATGAATCACGCCTTCAAGGATGATTTCGGCGGTGGCCGGCACTTGCAGGTCGTTGCCGCGGCACTTCACCAGTTCGGTACGGTTACCGCGCAGCAGGCCGGCGAACGCGTATTCGGACAGGCTGTCGGGCACCGGCGTGACGGCGCCGAGAATGGTCGCCGGGTCAGCACCCAGGGCCACGGAAACCGGGAACGGCTTGCCGGGGTGTTTTTCGCACCACTCACGAAAGTCCAGTGCGCCGCCACGGTGGCTCAGCCAGCGCATGATCACCTTGTTGCGGCCGATCACTTGCTGACGGTAGATGCCCAGGTTCTGGCGGTCTTTGTTCGGGCCTTTGGTGACGGTCAGGCCCCAGGTGATCAGCGGGCCGACGTCGCCGGGCCAGCAGGTCTGCACGGGCAGCATGCCGAGGTCGACGTCATCGCCTTCGATGACCACTTCCTGGCACACGGCGTCTTTGACCACCTTGGGCGCCATGGCGATGATCTTGCGGAAGATCGGCAGCTTCGACCAGGCATCCTTGAGACCCTTGGGTGGCTCGGGCTCTTTGAGGAAGGCCAGCAGCTTGCCGATCTCGCGCAGCTCGCTGACCGACTCGGCGCCCATGCCAAAGGCAACACGGTCGGGCGTGCCGAACAGGTTGCCGAGCACCGGGATATCAAAGCCGGTCGGGTTTTCGAACAGCAGCGCCGGGCCCTTGTTACGCAGGGTACGGTCGCAAATCTCAGTCATTTCCAGCACCGGGGAAATCGGCATCTGGATACGTTTCAACTCTCCGCGCTGCTCAAGCTGCTGCACGAAATCCCGAAGATCCTTGAATTTCATTAACCATGCCACCCGTAAAATAGGCGTACATCCTACCTGCTCTTACGAGCGCTGGCAGCTTATTGCACATCATTGCGGCTTACATCTGTTCGCACCGAGGCCTGGCGAAGGGTGCGGAAGAACGGCTCCAGGAACCCTTCCACATACCGCGTGCCCACGCTTGAGAGGTGGTTGTCATCGGTATACAGAGACTGGCCGCCGAGTTCGACGCGACACCACCCGTTGGTGTCGCACAGCTTCGGCGCCGGGTCCAAGAGTTGAACACCTGAATCGGCCGCTGCGATCTGCTCAAAGACACTGCTGATAAAGGTTTGACGCTGCTGGTGTTCGGCCAGGGGCAAGCCTTCGCGGTCGGTCGGGCGCCCCAACATGGCCAAACGGCTAAGCCGGTACGGCACATTGAATTCCTGCAGCGGCACTTCCTTGACCAGCCATACCCGATGACCACCGGCGCGTAATTGCTGCACCAAGGTATTCAAACCGTCGCTGAATAGCTGCTCAGCCACGGCGCGGTCATATTTCCCGGTCGCCGGGTCATGGATCGACGCACCGGTATCACCGGAGCGCTGCCCATACACGTAGAGACTCCAGCGCGCCACCAGAACCACATCACTGAAGGGCTCACGCTTTAGCAACTGCGTAACGCGCTCGTTGAACGCCCCGCACCCTGGAGTGTTTTCTTTGCGGTAGAACGGCAGGCAACCGGCGTAGCCCGCCTGGGTGATGCTGAAGTCGTACTGTTTTGAAGCATCGCTCAACGCCGGAATCAACGCCGAGGCATGGCTGTCGCCCCAGACCAGCGCCTTGACCGTGGCCGCCTGCGGACCGAAATGGCACAACTCACGGTGCTTGTTTTTCTTGTCGTCCGACAAGCAGTTCATGAGCGTGGGACTCCAGGTGTACGCCTGGGCAAATTGCAGCGCCTGAGGCGGCAGCCGCCACGCAAAACCATCCGACCACACCAGGCTCTTGCCGATCAGGCCGAGGCTGACGAGCGCCATGACGCCCGCGGCCAGGATTGCCCGATTGCCCGCCAACAGACGCCGCTCGCGAAAGGGCCCCTCAACGAATCGCCAGGACCCATAGCCCAGCAACAGGCTCAGGAAAAACAGCCCCGCAATCTCCACAGGCGCCAGGCCGAAAATACTGGCGTACTTGCCAAACACCAGCACCGGCCAGTGCCACAGGTACCAGGAATAGGAAATCAGCCCCACGCCTACCAGCACACGGCTACCCAACAACCGGCCTACCAGTGTGGCGTGCTGGCCGTTGGCCCAAATAAGCCCCACCACACCCACTACCGGCAACAGCGCTGCAACCCCTGGAAAGGCGGTGCTGGCGTCATAGCCCAATACCGCCACCAGAATCATTCCCAGGCCGATCAAGCTGACGGTCTGCGCCAGCATCGGGCTTGCGCGCTGCGCCCGCGCCGGCATAACGGCCAACATGGAGCCCGCCAGCAACTCCCAGGCCCGCATTGGTAACAGGAAAAAGGCCTTGTCCGGCTCTCGGGACACCGCCCATACGCTGGCAGCAAATGACGCGAGCATCAGCACAAACAAGGCACCACGCCATTGCTTGAGCCGGCTCGACAGCAGCGCCAGCAAGAGTGGGAAACCGATGTAGAACTGCTCTTCAACCGAAAGCGACCACGTGTGCAGCATCGGCTTCATATCGGAGGCTGTATCGAAGTAGCCGTCCTGACGCATAAAGAAGAGGTTGGAGATGAAGATCACTTGGTTGTGAATCGAGCGTCCCAGCTCTGAATAGTCCTTGGGCGCCATCAAAAACCAGCCAGCCACCAATGACACGAACATCATGACGACCAGTGCCGGCAGGATGCGCCGGGCCCGGCGAGCCCAGAAATCGAGAAAACTGAAACGCCCGGCCTCACGCTCGCGCCAGATGATCGAAGTGATCAGGAACCCTGAAATCACAAAGAACACGTCAACGCCAACAAAGCCGCCAGTGACGCCTGGAACTCCAAAATGGAACAGCACAACAGCCAGGACAGCGATGGCACGCAGGCCGTCAACGTCCCTTCGGTAAGCAAGAGCGGTCATAAATCGTAGGTCAGCCTGATTCGAATGGAGATGAGCGTAGCCGCACTCAGTCTATTTGTTTCTTAACTGACACTATTGTCCTGCAAAGCTCCCTTTCTCGACACAAAAAAAATGGCGCCCCGAAGGGCGCCATTTTTTCAGACCTGGAGCGTCGTGTTACTTACGCTTCATCGACAGGAAGAACTCGTCGTTGGTCTTGGTGGTTTTCAGCTTGTCGATCAGGAACTCGATGGCGGCTACTTCGTCCATCGGGTGCAGCAGCTTGCGCAGGATCCACATGCGCTGCAGTTCGTCGTCGGCGGTCAGCAACTCTTCGCGGCGGGTGCCGGAGCGGTTGATGTTGATCGCAGGGAACACACGCTTCTCAGCGATACGACGGTCAAGAGGCAGTTCCATGTTGCCGGTACCCTTGAACTCTTCGTAGATCACTTCGTCCATTTTCGAGCCGGTTTCAACCAGCGCGGTGGCGATAATGGTCAGCGAGCCGCCTTCTTCGATGTTCCGCGCAGCACCGAAGAAACGCTTTGGTTTCTCCAGGGCGTGGGCATCGACACCACCGGTGAGGACCTTGCCGGAGCTCGGGATCACGGTGTTGTAGGCACGGGCCAGACGGGTGATGGAGTCGAGCAGGATCACCACGTCTTTCTTGTGTTCGACCAGGCGCTTGGCCTTCTCGATCACCATTTCGGCAACCTGCACGTGGCGGGTTGGCGGCTCATCGAACGTGGAGGCAACCACTTCGCCGCGCACAGTGCGCTGCATTTCGGTTACTTCTTCCGGGCGCTCATCGATCAGCAACACGATCAGGTGAACTTCCGGGTTGTTACGAGCGATGTTCGCTGCAATGTTCTGCAGCATGATGGTCTTACCGGCTTTCGGCGGTGCGACGATCAGACCGCGCTGGCCTTTACCGATCGGGGCGCACAGGTCGATGACACGACCGGTCAAGTCTTCGGTGGAACCGTTACCGGCTTCCATCTTCATGCGCACAGTCGGGAACAGCGGGGTCAGGTTCTCGAAGAGAATCTTGTTTTTCGCGTTCTCGGGACGGTCGAAGTTGATCGTGTCGACCTTGAGCAGGGCGAAATAACGCTCGCCTTCCTTAGGAGGGCGGATCTTGCCAACGATGGTGTCACCGGTGCGCAAGTTGAAGCGACGGATCTGGCTCGGCGAGACATAGATGTCGTCTGGGCCGGCAAGATAGGAAGCGTCTGCAGAGCGGAGGAAGCCGAAGCCGTCCTGGAGAATCTCCAGCACGCCATCACCGGAGATTTCCTCGCCGCTTTTCGCGTGCTTTTTGAGCAGGGAGAAAATCACGTCCTGCTTGCGCGAACGGGCCATATTTTCTATGCCCATTTCTTCGGCCAATTGGAGCAGGTCGGTAATCGGCTTTTGCTTGAGTTCAGTCAGATTCATATAGGAATGACGTAATCATTTATGGAGGGGGGAAATTAAGCTTTTGGCTTAATGAGGCCGCGCCGCAGAGAAGGCGACAGGATCGCGTACTAATCGAAAAGGAATGCGTCGGCGACGGCTTGCAGGGGGCAGTGGAGAAACCAGTGCGGGGCCGAATGTACCACCTGAATTTCGGAGCGTCTAGCCCTGTTTCACGAAAAAGCCCCGCAATTTGCGGGGCTTTTTTGGCGACGATTAAATGTTCGCGTCGAGGAAAGCTTGCAGCTGGGACTTGGACAGCGCGCCTACTTTAGTGGCTTCGACGTTGCCGTTCTTGAACAGCATCAGGGTCGGGATACCACGCACGCCGTGCTTGGCCGGAGTCTCCTGGTTATCGTCGATGTTCAGCTTGGCGATGGTCAGCTTGCCGTCGTAGGTGGTTGCAATGTCGTCCAGAACAGGGGCGATCATTTTGCAAGGGCCGCACCATTCAGCCCAGTAGTCAACCAGGACCGGGCCCTGAGCCTTGAGTACTTGTTCCTCAAAGTTCGCGTCGGTGACGTGCTTGATAAGATCGTTGCTCATGGATGTCTCCGGATTGTAAGCAAAAAAAACGTGGCCCATCATAGCCGCCCTTCCCCCGTTCAGGAAGCCGCCTCTGATTGACTCTTGCTATGGTCACGCATGAGTTTGGGTATAGCTCAACTTACGGTGTCACGGGAGTCACGAAGGCAATGCCAGTGCGCAATGCCGCATTGCGTACGTGTTCCTGCATGGTTTTCTGTGCTTGCGCACTGGCGCGCCGAGCCAGTGCACGCAGTATCTTGCGGTGCTCCTGCCAGGTTTCCATGGCCCGTTCCGGCCGGATGAACGGTAGTTTCTGGCTCTCCAGAAACACCTCGGCGCTGGCACTCAGAATGCTCACCATCGCCTGGTTACCACTGGCCAGCAGAATCCGCTGGTGAAATTCGAAGTCGAGCCGGGCAGCGGCTTCAAAATCGCCGGCCTTGAGCACCTTGCGCATCGCCTCGACATTGTCTTCCAGGCTGTCCAACTCATCGAGGCTCAATGTTACGGCCGCCAGCCCGGCGGCAAAACCCTCCAGCGCATAGCGCAACTGGAAGATATCCAGCGGTGTGGCCTGGGCGGCGAAAGGCCAGGCAAAACCCGGCGCCTCCTGCACCTCTTGCACAAACACACCCTTGCCCGGCTGCACGCTGACCACGCCCAGGGCACTCAATGACGACAACGCCTCGCGCAGCGATGCCCGACTCACGCCCAACTGCACCGCCAGGTCGCGCTGTGAGGGCAACGCATCGCCCGCTGCAAAGCCCTGCTCCTTGATCAGTTTGCGGATGGCCTGCAGGGCCGCTTCCGGTACGGCTTGGGCGATGGAATTCATAAAAAACTCATAGTTCCAGACAACTGAGCGGCTAGTTGTAAAGCTATTCGCAGCCGGCGGCAAGCCACGCCCCAAAGGGGCTCGCGGGCTTTTACCGGCGCTCGAAAAAGGTGCGAAAAGCGCAAGCACTGTTCAGACCAGTAAGACCACCACACCTCAATAAATCCCGGCCCTGCAGGCGATACCAGCGGTGATGGCATGGGCTGTGCACTGAGCAAAATCAGAAAATCCCTTCGCCCTTTTCGGAGAGTTGCCATGACCAAGCGCTACAGCGCCCTGCTCACTGCCCTGTTTGCCAGCCTGATGCTGAGCCAGGCACCCGCCCAGGCCAATGGTCTGGACGACATCGTCGCCCGTGGCACCCTCAAGGTCGCCGTGCCTCAAGACTTCCCGCCGTTCGGCTCGGTCGGCCCCGACATGAAGCCCCGCGGCCTGGACATCGACACCGCCAAGCTGCTGGCTGACCAGCTCAAGGTCAAACTGGAGCTGACGCCGGTCAACAGCACCAACCGCATTCCTTTCCTCACCACCGGCAAGGTCGACCTGGTGATTTCCAGCCTGGGCAAGAACGCCGAGCGGGAAAAAGTCATCGATTTCTCCAAGGCCTATGCCCCTTTCTACCTGGCGGTGTTTGGGCCGCCTGACGCGCCGATCAGCACCACCGACGACCTCAAGGGCAAGACCATCAGCGTGACCCGCGGCGCCATCGAAGACATCGAGTTGACCGCCGTTGCGCCCAAGGAAGCCACGATCAAGCGCTTCGAAGACAACAACTCGACCATCGCCGCCTACCTGGCCGGCCAGGTCGACCTGATCGCCAGTGGCAACGTGGTGATGGTGGCAATCAGCGAGCGCAACCCGAAACGCGTGCCGGCGCTGAAAGTGAAACTCAAGGACTCGCCGGTCTACGTGGGCGTGAACAAGAACGAGCCGGCGCTGCTGGAGAAGGTCAACCAGATCCTGGTAGCGGCCAAAGCCGACGGCAGCCTGGAGAAAAATGCGATGCAGTGGCTTAAAGAGCCGCTGCCCGCCGACCTTTGAAGCGACGGAGCTGATTCATGGCGTATCAATTTGACTTTATGCCTGTGCTCGCCAACACCGACCTGCTGTTGCGCGGCGCGCTGTTCACGCTTGAGCTGACGGCCATCGGCGCGATTCTCGGGGTGGCCCTGGGCACCGTCGGCGCCGTGGTGCGGGCCTGGAAGATCCAGCCGTTTGCGTGGTTCTTCGGTGTGTATGTCGAGTTGATCCGCAACACGCCGTTTCTGGTGCAGTTGTTCTTCATCTTCTTCGGCCTGCCCTCGCTGGGGCTGAAAATCACCGAATGGCAAGCCGCCGTGCTGGCGATGGTGATCAACCTGGGGGCCTACTCCACCGAGATCATCCGCGCCGGCATCCAGGCCATCCCTCGCGGCCAGCTGGAAGCAGCTGCCGCACTGGCAATGACGCGTTTCGAGGCGTTCCGCCACGTGGTGCTGCTGCCGGCGCTGGGCAAGGTGTGGCCGGCCCTGAGCAGCCAGATCATCATCGTGATGCTCGGCTCGGCCGTGTGTTCGCAGATCGCCACCGAAGAGCTGAGCTTTGCCGCCAACTTTATTCAGTCGCGCAACTTCCGCGCCTTTGAAACCTACGCGCTGACCACGCTGGTGTACCTGTGCATGGCGTTGATGATTCGCCAGTTGCTCAACTGGATCGGCCGGCGGTTTGTGATGAGGAACAGCCGATGAGTGATTTTTCGTTCTGGGACATCGTGCGCAACCTGGCGGTTGGCCTGCAATGGACCCTGTTGCTGTCGCTGGTGGCGTTTGTCGGCGGCGGCCTGATCGGTCTGCTGGTGATGACCATGCGCATCAGCCGCAAAGCCTTCGCGCGCAATATTGCGCGCACCTATATCGAACTGTTCCAGGGCACGCCGCTGTTGATGCAGCTGTTCCTGGTGTTTTTCGGCATCGCCCTGTTGGGCGTGGATATTTCGCCCTGGCTGGCGGCGGCCATTGCCCTGACCCTGTTTACCAGCGCCTACCTGGCCGAGATCTGGCGCGGCTGCGTCGAATCCATCGCCCACGGGCAATGGGAAGCGTCGGCCAGCCTGGCACTCAACCCGCTTGAACAACTGCGCTACGTGATCCTGCCCCAAGCGCTGCGGATTGCCGTGGCACCCACCGTGGGTTTCTCGGTGCAGGTGGTCAAAGGCACCGCCGTGACCTCGATCATTGGCTTTACCGAACTGACCAAGACCGGCGGCATGCTCGCCAACGCCACCTTCGAACCCTTCATGGTCTACGGCCTGGTGGCCCTCGGTTACTTCCTGCTCTGCTACCCCTTGTCCCTCAGTGCCCGCTACCTGGAAAGGAGACTGCATGCCTCTGCTTAGAATTTCCGCCCTGCATAAGTATTACGGCGATCACCACGTACTCAAGGGCATCGACCTGACAGTCGAAGAAGGCCAGGTGGTGGCGATCATCGGCCGCAGCGGCTCGGGCAAGTCCACCTTGCTGCGTACCCTCAATGGCCTGGAATCGATCAACGACGGTGTGATCGAAGTCGATGGCGAGTACCTCGATGCCGCGCGCGCCGACCTGCGCAGCCTGCGGCAGAAAGTCGGCATGGTGTTCCAGCAGTTCAACCTGTTCCCGCACCTGACGGTGGGCGAGAACGTCATGCTCGCGCCGCAAGTGGTGCAGAAAGTGCCCAAGGCCAAAGCCGCACAGCTCGCCAGGCAGATGCTGGAGCGCGTCGGGCTGGGGGAAAAGTTCGACGCCTTTCCGGATCGCCTGTCCGGTGGCCAGCAGCAACGCGTCGCCATTGCGCGCGCACTGGCCATGTCACCCAAGGTGCTGCTGTGCGACGAAATCACCTCGGCCCTGGACCCTGAACTGGTCAATGAAGTGCTCAGCGTGGTGCGTCAACTGGCCAACGACGGCATGACCCTGATCATGGTGACCCACGAAATGCGCTTCGCCCGGGAAGTCGGCGACAAACTGGTGTTCATGCACCAAGGCAAAGTGCATGAGGTGGGCGACCCCAAGACATTGTTCGCCAACCCAAAAACGCCGGAATTCGCCAACTTCATTGGCTCGGTGGAACAGCCGAGCTGACCAGTTCGAAACTGCCCTGCGCCTCAAGGTGTGTTTCGCTACGCACCTGGAAGGCGTCGGCAGCCAGGTCGGTGTCGATATCGACCTGGGCCGTGAATTGACGTCCTGCCCTCGGTCCCCCGGCCACTCGCGCTATCAACGTTTGGCCGGGCAACAGGTGCCCGCTGACGGTCTCGCCGGGTGAGTGCGCGAGCGCCCAGCCGACGGCCTGCCCATCTAAACGGGCGTGTTTGAGGTTCAGGCGCAAACGCCCCTGGCGCCCAAAACGAAAGCCCTCGCCATCGGCAGCCACGCCGACAAAACGCAACGCGATTGCCGCGGGCTCAGCACACAGTACATTCAGGCTCAACGAGCGAGTGCCGAGCGCCACGGAAGGGCTTTCAACGAGCGCCTCCCTTCGAATAACGCCGTAGTCTATGCGCGGCTGGCTCACCGATAAGCGGCAATTTTCAGACCGGGCATCAGCCGTCGCGAGCAGTGCGCAGAGCATGACCCAGGGCACGCTTTTAAGCTTAACGGCCATGGCACACCGCCGAGGTGGTTTCATAGAACTTGTCATTGTCGGGTTGGCTCTTGAGGTCAATGCGTAGCAGGCAGGTGGAAGCGTCCGGCAATGAAACACGCAGGCTTTGCGCCTCATTGACGTCATTGAGGAACACCATGCCCTCACCCACCACGCTGGTCAGGAAGCGATCGCCCCTTCCAAACACCGAGGCACCCTGGGGCAATGGCCGGCCCTGCTGATCCTTTGCAGTGAGCAAAATACGGCGCACTTTCACCACATCGAAATCCACGGCATTGAAGGATCCACGGCCCGCCGTGAGCACCTGCGTGCCGTTTTTCAGGTCGACGCGCCTGGGCAAGGACGGGGTCTGCACCTCAACCCGGCTGTTGGTGTAGGCCGGCAGGCCTGCGATCACGGCTTGCCCGCTGAAATCGGTCCACACGGGGCCTTGGGGGGTCTCGACTTTGGCCGCGCCGATATCCCCGACAGAGACGATGCCGAAGGTGTCCTGCACGGGGTAAGGCGAAAAGGTCAGCCCGCCTGCGTGAGCCACCACGCCGCCTTGCAGCTGCCCGGTGTAACTGCTGCCCTGCGGGTCGCGGCTGACACCCAGGCCGACCCGGGTATAACGGGGCAGCAGGTCCACCTGCCCGCGCACCGATGCCTGCCGGGCCTTGAGGTCGCGCTCGACGCCCACTTCGTAATTTACATACTCGTTGACCCGTTCGCTGAGCGATGTGCCGGCGGTGAACTGATCACCGCGACGACTGGTGTAACTGTGCACACGACGGTCCCCACCCAATGGCACGCTGACCTGCAACCGCACGGACAGGTCGTTGTCCAGCGCCCGTTCGCGCCGGTTGCCTGCACGCGTGACGTCACGATCCGACCGAGTGCCGCCCACTTGCGAATCGGCAATCAACGCGACATCGGCGCGGCTGAATGACTTGTTCCACGAGGTAAACACATGCTCGCTCGTTCGCCCGTCAAATTGAGCGCTGCGGGTATAGCCCAGCGAGAACACACCCAGCATGGGATCGGCCCAGCTCATGCCTGCCGTGTACTGGTTCTTGAAGCGCGAACCCAATTCGTCGGGCCGGGCGACGCGGCCGGCTTCAGTGACCTCACGATAACCCTGGGTCTGGGTGGTCGCACTGAGGTTGACGTCAACATTGGCCAGCACCGGGCTGCTCACGGAGACGCTGCTGCGCGACCCGGACACTGCGTTTTTGCTGTCTCGCGACAGGTTGTGACGTGCCCCCACGGAAACCCGCTGCATGAACACGCTGCTCAGGGTGCCGCCCGCCGACCCATAGTCATCGGCGCTCAACAAACCAAAGCCCGCCGACGAATCGCGCCCCAGCCCCCAAGTGCCGCTGGCCATGGCGACCCGCGGTGACGGCCCCTCTTCGAGGGTGTTTTTGCGCAGCTTGCCAACCGAAAAATAATAACCAGGCGCCGCCGGGCCATCCCCTGCAAACGAAGCCGCCGGCACCACGAAGCTGCGCCTGACACCGCGCACATCGATCACGCTGACGTCCAGGTCACTGGTGGCATTGAGCAGAGGCAACCCTGCAAGCCTGAACGGGCCTTCGGGCACCAACGTGCTGTGGATCAACGCGCCGGACTGGCGCACTTCAACCCGCGACTGGCTCTGGGCGAGGCCTTCGACCACCGCATTGTTGCCGCCCGCAGCGACACGGGATTGGCCATCAGGGTAAAACTGCAGCCCGGACAACTGGACCCCGCCAAACAACGGGTTATGGCTGGAGATCTGGCCGACCTGGAAAGTCGACTGCAACGCAGCAACATCCCGCTGGGCAAAAGCGTAAAGGTGTTCGGTACGGGTCTTGCCGTTGTCGGACACATAGAACTGGCGACTGCGAACCACCCAATCCTCAAGGTTGAAACCTGCCTCGGTGTAGGCCGAGATGAACCGGCTGGGCCCACTGCGCGAATGACTGTCAAAACCCAGCACATCATAGTTGAACAGCGCTGCTGCGCCGCCCGTGGAAAAGGGCCCGGCCTCCCACTGCGGCGCACGCAATGACTGGGTCGGCACAACCAGCGTCACTTCCTCGGTACCGGGACGCAACCTCAGCATTGTGGTCGGGAACGCAGCGAGAAAGTCATGACAGGTCGCGTCCGGTGTAGCGCCTTCGCGGAGGATTTCGCGCGGCTTTACCAGCCCGGCTTTTTCCAGCAGCCCAGGCGTAAAACACAATCGCCCCTCGTGATCGAAACGTGCATCCACCAGCCCAAGCGGGTTTCCATTGACCCGCAGGCCCACCACATGGACACCTTCACGAAAGCGCGCTGCACTGCGAAAGTAGTCGGAGACCTTTGGGTCAATACCGTGGGTTGTCAGTGCCGCAAGGTCAAAGCCCTCTCCCAGCTCCAGCGCAGAAACAACGCCGGGCAAGCTCCAAAGGGCTGCAAACCCCATGATCAAGGTGGGCCTGCCAGACCCAAAAAATGCCGCAATGCGGTGACTCGAAGGGTTAATCATCGGCCGATCAACCCTCATCGGTATGGATCGGGGCGCGGTAGTTTTCTACCGAAAACCCATAGACCGTGGCGGGCTGGATCTCGACCTCGGCCATACCGTCCAGTGGGCCATCAACCTGTGCGGTCAGTGCTTCACCGGGCAAAAGGTAGGCGCGCGGCAACGTGGCCGGGGCGCCTTGTGGAAGCAGCCGCACCTGCGGCGCCAGGCGCACCACATAGGCACTGTCGTTATGGACCGTGAGGCCCTGCCCGGTCCGCCGCCACTTCAGCAGCTCCCAGGGTGTTGAGTGCCGAGGCAAACCTTTGGGGTGCAGGATCAGCGGCAAATTCTGCCGAAGGGTGATACCGATGGTCGCACCGCCCGCCGTGCGCGCCTGGGGGATGCCCTCGAACGACACGCGCTTGAGGCGTTGGGTCTTGAGCGGCTCACTCTGGGTGCTGATAAAACGCACCAGCTGCGTGTCGCCCGCTTCCACTCGCGTGATGGGCGGGGTGACGATCAACAGCAGTTGCTGGTCCTCGGGCACGTTCTCCACCACCGAATGAAGCAACGCCGGCCCTGCATCGGTGTTCTTGATGTTTATTGTGGCTTCGCCCTCTTCCTCATAAAGCACCACCACCGTTGTTTCCGGCAGCATGCCGTCCGCCTGTGCAATACCGGTAAAAAAGCCACAGGCACTTGCACTCCAAAACACTATAAAACTTATGATTGAAAACCCACGCACTCGACGTCCCCCACAACCGACAAAGTTGCCAATGGGCAGTTAAACGCCCACAAAAAAACAGCCAACCAGAAAGTGTCAGTTTCTTTATTGGCTGTTTTGCGCTGTTTAGATGTAACTCAATACCAGTGTGGCGCGCCCATCAAGGGAGACATCGCGACTCAAGTCCAGATCCTGCGCCCGGTTGATGACCGCCTTCACCGCAAGCGTGCCGGTCAACTGGTTAATAGAGGCCGGCGTAAAGGTGGTGCTATTGCGCCACGAATACTGGGCAGGCGACTGAGCAACTTTGCCATCGCTGCTCAACCAAACGCCGGCGCCATTACGCAGGATGGGGTACAGCGCCACACCGGCAGAACGCAGATCCCTGAGCGTGACCGAATAGCCACCGGTTCGCCGAGCGCCTACGGAACCCAGACCAAAATTCTGCGCCTCGGTAAAGCCTGGGCCCAGGACACCTGGCACTTTGCTGCCCGCCTGCAGGTCGGTGAAGGAGAGACCGAACCTCGCCGGCGTTGTGCCGCAATTGACCACCAGGGAAGTGGTCTTCTCTTCGCGCGTGTTGAACGCGGTCTGGGATAATTCGCCGGAACGAATCGTGCCGTAATCAATGATGCCGCTGCCGGCCAGGCTGAGGTTACAGGCGGCGGGTGTAATCGTGCCCCTGACGACCAGCTGGGCGCTGGTGGTCGCCTGAGCGGTCAGAGTTGCAGCCAGGCAGGCGATACCGAGAGTCAAACCAACAATTGTTTTCATTTTTGTCCTGTCACTACGAAGTTAACAGGCGCTGTTTATTCGCGTTCTGGCGAATCCATCGCCCAACCACTTATCTTCCCGGACATACATAACGATAAATAAATAACACCCAGGCAACATTGCCGAGTGACAGTCTGTCGCTTTGGTACCTCATTAAAAAATCGGACAACACATCAGTTATTGTCGGAGTGATGAAAATAAACAGTGGCTCTCAGTTAATAACAAGGTAGTCCATAACAAAACAAACTAAGAGAACAGCGACTCAACCATTGTAGGCAAAATCAGAATCCGCCTTGAACACTACAAAAGCCAAAATGCCTACATCATCGACTGACTTATTCGTCGCATGCTTACAAAACCGGCCTACATTTCCCACATGAATTCCCCACAGACAGCATCAGGCAAATTACTGAAGCACAACGCGTTGGCGCCAGCGTTCGATCGTGGCACGATGGTCAGGTTATCGACCGAGACCCCCAAACCATGCCGCAATCCCAAGCCAAGAATCTGTCCTTGATCGCCGCTATCGACCTGGGCTCCAACAGCTTTCACATGGTCGTGGCCAAGGCCCAGAACGGCGAAATCCGCATCCTCGAGCGGCTCGGCGAAAAAGTGCAACTGGCTGCCGGGATCGACGACGAGCGCCAGCTCAATGAAGAATCCATGCAGCGCGGGCTCGATTGCCTCAAGCGCTTTGCCCAACTGATCAACGGCATGCCCTTGGGCGCTGTGCGCATCGTTGGCACCAACGCCTTGCGTGAAGCCCGCAACCGCGGCGAATTCATCCGCCGCGCCGAAGCCATCCTCGGGCACCCGGTAGAAGTCATTTCCGGCCGCGAAGAAGCGCGCCTGATCTACCTCGGCGTCTCTCACACCCTGGCCGACACCCCCGGCAAACGCCTGGTAGCGGACATCGGCGGCGGCAGTACCGAATTCATCATCGGCCAGCGTTTCGAACCGCTGCTGCGCGAAAGCCTGCAGATGGGTTGCGTCAGTTATACCCAGCGTTATTTCAAGGACGGCAAGATCACCCCGGCGCGCTATGCCCAGGCCTACACCGCGGCGCGTCTGGAAATCATGAGCATCGAACACGCCCTGCATCGCTTGACCTGGGATGAAGCCATCGGCTCATCCGGCACCATCCGCGCCATCGGCCTGGCCTTAAAAGCCGGCGGCCATGGCACCGGTGAGGTCAACGCCGAAGGCCTGGCCTGGCTCAAGCGCAAGCTGTTCAAGCTGGGCGACGCAGAGAAAATCGACTTCGACGGTATCAAGCCTGATCGGCGCACCATTTTCCCGGCCGGCCTGGCGATTCTCGAGGCGATTTTCGACGCCCTCGAATTGCAACGCATGGACCACTGCGACGGCGCCCTGCGCGAAGGCGTGCTCTATGACCTGCTGGGCCGCCATCACCATGAAGACGTGCGTGAACGCACCCTCAGCTCGTTGATGGAGCGCTATCACGTCGACCTCGAACAAGCCGCGCGCGTGGAGCGCAAGGCCCTGCATGCCTTCGACCAGGTGGCCGAGGACTGGGACCTGGCAGACGGCGTGTGGCGCGAGCTGCTCGGCTGGGCTGCCAAGGTGCACGAAGTGGGCCTGGACATCGCCCACTACCATTACCACAAGCATGGCGCCTACCTGATCGAGCACTCGGACCTCGCCGGTTTCTCCCGCGAAGACCAACAGATGCTCGCCCTGCTGGTGCGTGGCCATCGCCGCAACATTCCCAAGGACAAGTTTGCCGACTTCGGCAGCGAAGGCAGCAAGCTGATTCGCCTGTGCGTGCTGCTGCGCTTTGCGATCCTGTTCCACCACATCCGCGGCACCCAGGAAATGCCCCAGGTAACCCTGCGCGCCCACGGCGACAGCCTGGACGTGGTGTTCCCCAAAGGCTGGCTGGATGAAAACCAGCTGACCCAGGCGGACTTCGCCCAGGAAGCGGAATGGCTGACGCGGGTGGGGTTCAGCCTGAACCTGCGCTGAGCCGATCTAAAGAACACTGCAAAAACACATGTGGGAGGGGGCTTGCCCCCGATGGCGGTGGACCAGTCAATGAATCTGTTGACTGACACTCCTTCATCGGGGGCAAGCCCCCTCCCACATTTTCAGAGCGCGTTGGCTTTAGTTCACCGCAAGAATCGGGCTACCCAGCTTCTCCAGCAACGTCGCCTGCGCACTGCGCGGGTTCTGGTTGCCGGTCGGCGTGTTGCGCACGTAGCGGCCGTCCGACTGCAGGCTCCAGCTGTGCGTGTTGTCAGTAAGGTAGCTTTCCAGCTCTTTCTTGACGCGCATGATCAGCTTCTTGCCTTCCACCGGGAAGCAGGTCTCTACACGCTTATCGAGGTTGCGCTCCATCCAGTCGGCACTGGAGAGGAACATCTGCTCTTCGCCGCCGTTGAGGAAGTAGAACACCCGCGTGTGCTCCAGGAAGCGGCCGATGATCGATCGCACGTGGATGTTATGCGAGACCCCGGCGATGCCCGGACGCAGGCAGCACATGCCACGCACCACCAAGTCGATGCGCACACCGGACTGGCTGGCCTTGTACAGCGCGCGGATGATCTTCGGATCGGTCAGCGAGTTGAACTTGGCGATGATGTGCGCCGGTTTGCCGTCGAGGGCGAACTGGGTCTCGCGGGCAATCATGTCGAGCATGCCCTTTTTGAGCGTGAACGGCGCGTGCAGCAGCTTCTTCATGCGCAAGGTCTTGCCCATGCCGATCAGCTGGCTGAACAACTTGCCGACGTCTTCACACAAGGCGTCGTCAGAGGTCAGCAGGCTGTAGTCGGTGTAGAGCTTGGCGTTGCCGGCGTGGTAGTTGCCAGTGCCCAAGTGCGCATAACGCACGATCTCGCCGGCTTCGCGGCGCAGGATCAGCATCATCTTGGCGTGGGTCTTGAAACCGACCACGCCGTAGATCACCACCGCACCGGCCGCTTGCAGACGGCTGGCCAGTTGCAGGTTGGACTCTTCGTCGAAGCGCGCACGCAGCTCGATCACCGCGGTGACTTCCTTGCCGTTTCGCGCGGCGTCTACCAGTGCGTCGACGATTTCCGAGTTGGCGCCGGAGCGGTACAGCGTCTGGCGCACGGCCAGAACATGCGGGTCCTTGGCGGCCTGGCGCAACAGGTCGACCACCGGGGTGAAGGACTCGAACGGGTGCAGCAGCAGAATGTCCTGCTTGCTCACCACGCTGAAGATGTTCTCGCTGTTTTGCAGCAGTTTCGGGATCTGCGGAGTGAACGGCGTGTATTGCAGCTCCGGGTGGCTGTCCAGGCCGGTGATGCTGAACAGGCGCGTCAGGTTGACCGGGCCATTGACCTGGTACAACTCGGACTCGGCCAGGTTGAACTGCTTGAGCAGGTAGTCCGACAGGTGTTTAGGGCAAGTGTCGGCCACTTCCAGGCGCACCGCGTCGCCGTAGCGGCGCGAGAACAGCTCACCGCGCAGGGCGCGGGCCAAGTCTTCGACGTCTTCGGAATCCAGCGCCAGGTCGGCGTTACGGGTCAGGCGGAACTGGTAGCAGCCCTTTACCTTCATGCCCTGGAACAGGTCATCGGCGTGCGCGTGGATCATCGACGACAGGAATACATAGTTGTCGCCAGCACCCCCCACCTCTTCCGGTACCTTGATGATTCGTGGCAACAGACGCGGCGCCGGGATAATCGCCAGGCCTGAATCGCGGCCGAAGGCGTCGATGCCTTCCAGTTCGACGATGAAGTTCAGGCTCTTGTTCACCAGCAGCGGGAACGGGTGCGTCGGGTCCAGACCAATCGGGGTAATGATCGGTGAAATCTCGTCACGGAAGTAACGGCGCACCCAGGTCTTGATCTTGGTGGTCCAGTGCCGGCGACGGATGAAGCGGACCTGATGTTTTTCCAGCTCCGGCAGCAGGATGTCGTTGAGGATCGCGTATTGGCGGTCGACATGGCCGTGCACCAGCTCGCTGATGCGCGCCAGGGCCTGGTGCGGCTGCAGGCCGTCGGCACCGGCTTGTTCGCGGGCGAAGGTGATTTGTTTCTTGAGGCCGGCGACGCGGATCTCGAAGAACTCGTCCAGGTTGCTGGAGAAAATCAGCAGGAATTTCAGCCGCTCCAGCAGCGGGTAGGACTCATCCAGCGCCTGCTCGAGCACGCGGATGTTGAATTGCAGTTGTGACAGCTCGCGGTGGATGTACAGGCTGCTGTCATCCAGGTTGGTGACCGCGACCACCGGGGCCGGCGCGGGCGCTTCGGCCACCACGGCAGGCGGTGCGGGCTCCAGCTCCGGCGGGGTTTCGGTGACTTGTTCCACCACCGGGTGAGCGTCTTTTACGGCAACTTCTGAGAGTCCTTCGGTATTCATTGAGTGTTCCTGTGAGGGCTATTGTTGCTCTCTAAGCAATTGGGCGGCGCGGGCGGCGAAGTAGGTCAGAATGCCATCAGCGCCGGCACGTTTAAAGGCAGTCAGGGATTCGAGGATCACCGCTTCACTCAACCAACCATTCTGGATCGCGGCCATGTGCATCGCGTATTCACCGCTGACCTGATAGACAAAGGTCGGCACCTTGAATTCCTCTTTGACCCGATAAAGGATGTCCAGGTACGGCATCCCTGGCTTGACCATCACCATGTCGGCGCCTTCAGCCAGATCCGCCGCCACTTCGTGCAGGGCTTCCTGGCTGTTGGCCGGGTCCATCTGGTACGAGGCCTTGTTGGCCTTGCCCAGGTTCAGTGCCGAGCCCACCGCATCGCGGAAAGGCCCGTAATAGGCGCTGGCGTACTTGGCCGAGTAGGCCATGATCCGCACATTGACGTGGCCGGCCAGTTCCAGGGCTTCGCGAATCGCCTGGATGCGACCGTCCATCATGTCCGACGGCGCGACGACCTGGGCGCCAGCGGCTGCGTGGGACAGCGCCTGTTTGACCAGCGCATCGACGGTAATGTCGTTTTGAACATAGCCGTCTTCGTCAAGAATGCCATCCTGGCCGTGGGTGGTGAACGGATCCAGCGCCACGTCGGTGATCACACCCAGCTCCGGGAAACGCTCGCGCAACGCGCGGGTAGCACGCTGGGCAATGCCTTGCGGGTTCCAGGCTTCGCTAGCGTCAAGCGTCTTGAGTTCAGAAGGCGTCACTGGAAACAGCGCCAGCGCCGGAATCCCGAGTTCCACCCAGTTCGCCGCCTCGATCAGCAGCTGATCAATGGTCAAGCGCTCCACACCCGGCATCGATGCCACCGCTTCCCGACGGTTTTCACCGTCCAGCACAAACACCGGCAAGATCAGATCGTTCGTCGTCAGCACGTTTTCACGCACCAGACGACGAGAAAAATCATCACGGCGATTGCGGCGCAGGCGGGTAGCAGGGAACAGGCGATTGGCAGGGGTAAAGCTCACGACAGACTCCTGAGCCCGTGTTTACGGGCGAGCGTTGCAGTTATAAGCGGCCATTATGACGAAGGAATGACAGTTGTGCTTATCGATGCGACCTGCAGTCGCATTCGTCGCATATGTAGGAATTGTTCACTTCGTGACACATCTCGATACTTTCATGAATGTCCACGAAGGCGTAGGCTGCGCGTTCATTTCGCCAGCACCCCAGACCATGCTTCAACAATTTCTGCATGACTTCGGCTACTTTGCGCTCTTCCTGGGCACGTTCTTCGAAGGCGAAACCATTCTGGTTCTCGCAGGCTTCCTGGCGTTCCGTGGATACATGGATATCAACCTGGTGGTGGTCGTTGCCTTCTTTGGCAGCTATGCCGGTGACCAGCTGTGGTACTTCCTGGGGCGCAAGCATGGCCGCAAACTGTTGGCGCGCAAGCCGCGCTGGCAATTGATGGGCGACAAAGCGCTGGAACACATCCGCAAGCATCCGGATATCTGGGTGTTGAGCTTTCGGTTCGTCTACGGGCTGCGCACCGTGATGCCGGTGGCGATTGGCTTGTCCGGTTACCCGCCTTTGCGCTACTTGCTGCTCAACGGCATTGGCGCTGCGGTGTGGGCGGCGGCACTGGGCGCTGCGGCTTATCATTTTGGCGCGGTGCTGGAAGGCATGCTCGGCAGCATCAAGAAATATGAGCTGTGGGTGTTGGGCGCACTGCTGTTGCTGGGCTTGGGCCTGTGGCTGCGTCGCCGCTTCAAGAACGCGCGCATTGCCCGCCAGGCCTGCGAAGATGCCAAAGCCCGGCTGGCCGCAGAGCAACTCGCCGAGCCCGCCAAGGTCGACGCACCTAAGACGCCAATCGAGTAAACCGGTTTCTGCAGCAGTAGAGACCGATCACGCTGAGCAAGCTGTAACTCACCAGGCCCAGCCAGCCCAAATTGCTGGCCGGCCACAGCCCGACCAGCGGCGCCAGCCATACCAACGGTACATTCAGCCCCAGGCGCACCAGCTCAGCCTTCAGGGCCCAGGGGCGATTCTCCAACGCCACGCCCAGCGTGAACAACCCTAACGCCATCGCGCTCCAGCCCAGGATCAACGCCGCCGTGGGCAGCCCTTCGCCTGCATTCATCAGATAGCTGCCAAACCCCACATACGCCGCAAATTGCAGGGCAACGTAGACCTGCTGGCGTGCGTCCAATGGCACTTCGAATTTGCGGAACTGGCTCAAATCGGGCTTGGCCAGCGGGTACTTGGCCTTCACGTCCGCCGGGCGCCAGCCGGTGCGCATGAACCAGATGCGCAGCTTGTCCCACCAGCGCTCGGTACGCCGCGCATCACTCCACAACTGTGCATAAAACTGCAGGTTGGCCCACAGCGGGTTCCAACTGGCCAAGGGCGTGGTCACGCCAAAGATCACCGGTTCGTTGTCGTCTTCTTCCTGGAAGCTGCCGAACAGCCGGTCCCAAATAATGAACACGCCGCCATAGTTGCGATCCATGTAAAGAGCGTTCTGTGCATGGTGAGCCCGATGATTGGACGGTGTGACAAAGAACCATTCGAACCAGCCAAGCTTGGGCACGTGGCGGGTGTGCACCCAGAATTGATACAGCAGATTGAGCGAGGCCACGCTGATAAACACCACCAGCGGCACGCCCACCAAGGCCAGGGGCAGGTAGAAAATCCAGCTCAGCAAGAAGCCGGTGCTGGTCTGGCGCAAGGCGGTGGTGAGGTTGTAGTCCTCACTCTGGTGATGCACCGAGTGCGCGGCCCACAGGATGTTGCGCTCATGGCCGCAGCGATGCAGCCAGTAGTAGCAGAAGTCATAGAACACAAAGGCGAACACCCAGGTCCACACACTCTGGGCCGAGAGCTCGACCAACGCCAGGTGCTTGAGGGCGAAGGCGTAAGTCAGCAGCCCGACCCCCTTGGTCAGCAAGCCCGTGGTGGTGGACAGCACACCCGTGCTGAGGCTGTTGATGGCGTCGGCCACCCGATAGTTGCGCGCGCCGCGCCAACGGTCGGCCAACAGCTCAACCACGATCAAGGCAATGAAAAACGGTACCGCGTAAGGCACGAAGTCCATGGGCTAGTCCGGTCTGTTTTTGTTAGATCAAGATTAGGTGTAGCGGCGCGAGATCCCATTGGCAACAGATGACAAATTAGTAGACATTTAACGCCATGAAATAGGGAGAAATACTCATGAGCAAAAAGATTGCAGTGATCCTTTCCGGCTGTGGCGTGTTCGACGGCGCAGAGATCCACGAAAGCGTGATTACCTTGCTGCGCCTGGACCAGCGAGGCGCCCAGGTCCAATGTTTTGCGCCGGATATCGCGCAACATCATGTGATCAACCACCTCACCGGCGAAGAGATGCCCGAGTCGCGTAACGTGCTGGTGGAGTCGGCGCGGATTGCTCGGGGTGACGTGAAAGATATCCGTGAGGCCCGCGCCGAAGACTTCGATGCGCTGATCGTGCCCGGCGGGTTTGGCGCGGCGAAGAACCTGTCGAACTTTGCCGTGGAAGGTGCGGGTTGCAGCGTCAACCCGCAGGTGCTGGCGCTGGCGGAAGCCTTCGCCGAAGCGAGCAAGCCGGTGGGGCTGATCTGCATTTCGCCGGCACTGGCCGCGAAAATCTACGGCCCTGGCGTGACCTGCACCATCGGCAACGACGCCGACACCGCCGCTGCCCTCGACAAGATGGGCGCCACCCACCGCGACTGCACAGTGGAAGACATCGTCGAGGACACCCCGCGCAAACTGGTGAGCACCCCGGCCTACATGCTCGGCAAGAACATCAGTGAGGTGGCCTCAGGTATCAACAAACTCGTGGATCGGGTGCTGGAATTGACCCACGAAAATGATTGAGCGCGTCCCGAACACTTAAGGGTGGCTAGCCCACCGTTGTGGCGAGCGGGCTTGCCCCGCGTTGGGCTGCGCAGCAGCCCCAATCCAGACAACGCGGTCAGTCAGTTAATCTGCGGCGTGAAGTTTTGGGGCGGCTTCGCCCCCCAACGCGGGGCAAGCCCGCTCGCCACAAGAACACCGCTCGCCAACGTCAGGCCTCGCGCATCAACTTGGTCAATATCCTGTCCAGCGCATTGGCAAACGCCTGCTTATCCTTTTCCCCATGGGGCGGCGGGCCTCCGCCCATCTGGCCCTGCTCGCGCAGATCCGTGAAAAGGTTACGCACCGCCAGCCGTTCGCTCATGTTGGCCGGGCTGAATTCCTTGCCGCGAGGGTCAAGGGCCGTGACGCCCTTCTTCACCAGCCGGTCGGCCAAGGGCACGTCGCTGCAAATCACCAGCTCACCGGGCACGGCGTGTTCCACCAGGTAGTCATCCGCCGCATCCGGACCGCTGGGCACCACGATCAACTTCACACAAGCAAAGCTCGGTTTGATCTGGCTTTGCCCCGCCACCAGTACCACCTCGAACTGGCGCTTGAGGGCGAATTTCACCACCTGGTCCTTGGCCGCCCGTGGGCAAGCATCCGCATCGATCCACACGCGCATGGTCAGGCTGCCACGCGGCGTTTTTCTGCCAGGCGGCTGCGGCCGTACAGCACCACAATCGCCAGGATCGCCACGGCCTGCGCACTCAACGAATACGCGTCGGCGTGGATGCCCAGCCAGTCGAAGTCAAAGAACGCCACCGGCCGTGTGCCAAAGATGCCGGCTTCCTGCAAGGCCTTCACGCCATGGCCGGCGAACACCACCGACAGCGCACACAGCAGCGCCGCGTTGATGCCGAAGAACAACGCCAAGGGCAGCTTCGCCGAGCCGCGTAGGATCACCCACGCCAGGCCCACCAGCAGCACCAGCGCCGTGGCGCCACCGGCCAGCACCGCGTTGTGCCCGGCGGGGCCGGCTTGCAGCCACAGGGTTTCGTAGAACAGGATCACTTCGAACAGCTCGCGGTACACCGAGAAGAACGCCAGCATGGCAAAGCCGAAGCGCCCGCCGCCGCCCACCAGGCTGCTCTTGATGTAATCCTGCCAGGCCGCCGCGTGGCGTCGGTCGTGCATCCACACGCCAAGCCACAGCACCATCACACTGGCGAACAGTGCCGTGCAGCCCTCAAGCAATTCGCGTTGGGCGCCGCTGACGTCAATCACATACGCCGCCAATGCCCACGTCGCCAGACCGGCCAACAGCGCCAGACCCCAACCGACGTTGACGCTGCGCACCGCCGATTGCTGGCCGGTGTTACGCAGGAAAGCCAGAATCGCCGCCAGCACCAGGATCGCTTCCAGACCTTCACGCAACAGAATCAGGAGGCCGGAGATGTAACTCAACGACCAGCTCAAGCCATCGCTGCCCAGCAAGCCGGCAGATTCAGTGAGTTTGCCCTTGGCCACGTCCAGACGCTGCTGCACCTGCTCGATCGGCAGGCCGTCCTGCAATGACTGCCGGTAGGCCATCAGGGCTTTCTCGGTGTCCTTGCGCACGTTGGCGTCGACGTTGTCCAGCGAGCCTTCCACCAGCTCAAACCCTTCCAGGTAGGCGGCTACCGACAAGTCGTAGGCCTGTTCGTGATCACCATTGCGGAACGCGGCGAGGCTCTTGTCCAGCGTGGTCGCGGTGTAATCGAGCAACTGCGCCGGGCCACGCTTGACCTGCGGCGGCTGCGCACGTTGGGCGCGGAACGTCGCAGCGGCGGCCGGGCCGTTTGCGGCGAGCACTTCATTGGGGGTCTGGCGGGCCAGGTCGGCAAGGTTGAAGGGTTGTTCGCTGCTTGCCGCAGCCGGGTCAGCGGTGAAACCGGCGATGTAAGTCGCCAAGTCCCAGCGTTGACGGTCATCCAGTTGGTCAGCGAAAGACGGCATGTCAGTGCCCTCGACGCCCAGACCGAGTGTGTTGTAGATCGCGTAGAGGCTCAGGCGGTCCAGGCGCGCGACGTCGCGCAGATTTGCGGGCGGCGGCGTCATGCCCGTGCTGGCCGGGCCATCACCGGCGCCCGCAGTGCCGTGGCATACCGAGCAGTGCTGGGCATAGAGCGGTGCGCCGCGCGTGGGGTCTGGAGTGATCGCCGGAGCCTGGCTGACCTCGTACGCCACTGCCAACTTGGCACCCAATTGACGGGCCTGGTGGGCGACGGTCGTGCCCTCTTCACGCGCGGTCACCGCCGCCAGCAATTCATTGACGCCCTTTATCAAATCGGCGCGTTCGGGCTTCTCGGGTAAATCCGCTACCAGGCCCTGCAATACCCCAAGAAATTCCACCTGTTCGCGGTATTCGGATTCATCCACGACCGTGCCCGCGTCCACCGTTGGCGGGTAGTCGGCACCGATGTAATCGAGCAGATGCAAGGCTTGAGGCGCGCCCTCGGCAGTTGCCGCCAACAGATTAAAGCTGCACGACATCAGCGCCGGCAGCAGCAGCCAGGCGAGAAAACGGTAAAGGGCAGTCATGAATGAATCTCAAAGGGAAATGCGAAGTAACACATTGTTTAACGTTAAGGGGTTTGACTCAAGACGTCAGTGATAAGGCGATAGAAATATCGCCGTCGACATGATGGCAATCGCACAAAAAACGGAGCAAAAAGCCATTGTTTTGCCAGTAATGGCGCCTATAATGCCGCGCCCTGTTATTGCGAAAGGGAATTTAATTCCTCGTTTTTATGAGGAATAGGCACATCGGCTGATTATTTTCAGGGAAGAAGTTTGTATGGCATTTCGCGCCTTAACCCCGCTCGCACTCGCGGCGGTGACCTTGCTGTCCGGTTGTTCGATGTTTCGCAGCTACGACACAGAGCTGCAAGCCACCAACCAGCAGCTGGCCACCGGCAATGTCGACGGTGCCCTGACCCTGCTGGAAAAAAACAATACCGGCGACGACAAAGACCTGCTCTATTTCTTCGAAAAGGGCGAGCTGTTGCGCGCCAAGGGCGACCTCACCGGCAGCCAGACCGCCTGGCGCAGCGCCGACCTGCAAGTCTACAAGTGGGAAGAGTCAGTCAAATTCGACAGCGAAAAGTACCTCGCCCAGTTCGGCAGTTTCCTGGTCAACGACAAAGTGCGTCGCTACGAAGGTTATGACTACGAAAAAGTCATGCTCACCACCCAGATGGCCTTGAACCTGCTGGCCGTGAACGACTTCGACGGTGCCCGCACCGAGATCAAGAAGACCCACGAACGCGAAGCGGTGATCGCCGACCTGCGCGACAAGGAATACCTCAAGCGCGAAAACGAAGCCGAGCGCCAAGGTGTCACCACTCAGATCAAAGACTTGCGCGGCTACCCGGTGGAGGCACTGGACGCGCCGGAAGTGGTCGGCCTGAAAAACAGCTACCAGAGTGCGTTCAGCCATTACCTGGCAGGCTTTGTCTACGAAGCGCTCGGCGAAAAAGACCTGGCTGCGCCCGGCTACCGCAAGGCCGCCGAACTGCGCCCCAACACGCCGCTGCTGGAGCAGGCGTTGCTTGAGCTGGACAAGTCCAAGGTCGGCGCCGATGAGACCGACGTGCTGATCGTGGTCCAGAGCGGCCTGGCGCCCGCACGTGATTCGATCCGCCTGCCATTGCCGATCCCGATCAATGGCAACCTGGTGATCACCCCGCTGTCGTTCCCGGTGATCAAGGCCGACAACTCCACCGCGACCTTTGCCCAGATCGGCGTGGACGGCAAGCAACAGAACCTCACCGCACTCAACAGCACCACGGCCATGTCGCGCCGCGCGCTGCGTGACGACATGCCGGGGATCATCCTGCGCACCACCGTGCGTGCGGTCAGCCGTGGCGTGGCGCAGAACAACCTGAACAAGACCAATCCCATGGCGGGCCTGGTGCTGGGCATCGCCTCGGCCGTGACCGAAGGCGCCGACACGCGCACCTGGCGCACGCTGCCGGACCTGACCCAAGTGACGCGACTGCGCCTCAAGCACGGCGACCACCAGGTTAGCCTGCCCAACGCCCTGGGCGGCACGCTGGTGACGGTCAAGGCCGACCAGCGCTATCAGGTGATCACCCTGCGCGTGGTCGGCAACCAGGTATTCGCCGGTGGCCTCGCGGCCCATGTGGTGCCGAGTGCTGCCAACCAGGCCATCGCCCTCAAACAACCTTAAGGAGCACGCTATGCGTCATTTCATTCTCGGCGCCCTGGCGCTGGTCCTGCTCGCCGGCTGCGCCACCCCGCCGCCGCCGGAGCCTGGCAGCGCCGCCAGCAAAGTCGTGGTGATGGGCACGTTCAAAGGCATCGCCGTCGGTGCCATTCGTGTGGCCCGTGAAAATGGCTTTCTCACGGCCAAGGTGCAGCTGAGCAACATCACCAGCAGCAACCAGATGATGTATTACCGCTTTGCCTGGCTGGGCGCCGACGGTTTCCCGGTGGGCGATGAAGAAACCTGGAAAGTGCTGAACCTGTACGCCAACCAGGCCACGTTCTTGCCGGCCATCGCCAACCTGCCTCAGGCGGCGGACTTTCGTCTTGAAGTGAAAACGCCTTGAAGCCTTCACCTATCAGTTTTCAGAGAGATTTCCCCATGTTTGCACGCGTCTCGATTCTCGCCTTGGTTGCCCTGTTGGCCAGCGGTTGCTCCAACACCTCGCCGGTCCTTGGCGGCAAGAACATCAGCTACGGCGACTCTAAGGCCGTGGAATTGGTCACCAACGAGTTCGGCTCGACCGACCTGCAGATGATCGCCGAAAGCATGACCCGCTCCCTGGCCCAGTCCGGCATCTTGCAGGGCCGCCCGGTCGTGCAGGTGTATGACGTGAAGAACAAGACCAGCGAGTACATCGACACCCGTGAGATCACCACGTCGATCAAGACCCAGCTGATGAAGACCGGCACTGCGCGCTTCGCCAGCGACAACACCGATATGCAAAGCCAGGTTGACCAACTCAAGCTGCAAAACCAGAGCGGCCTGTACAAAAAAGCCACCGTCAGCAAGACCGGCAATATGGTCGCCGCCAAGTACCGCCTGGAAGGCTCCATCAGCTCCATCGTCAAGCGCAGCTCGGACTACAAAGACGTCTTCTACAAATTCAGCCTTCAGCTGATCGACGTCGAGAGCGGCCTGGCCGAATGGATGGACGAGAAAGAAATCCGCAAAACCACGGAGCGCTGAGCAATGCGTGCATGGATCGGCATGATCGGCCTGCTGTGCGCCTTTGGCGCCTCGGCCGCCCCGAAGATCGCGGTGACTGACCTTGCCTACGAGGCGCGCGTCGAGGAGTACATCCACGCGGTCTCGGCCAGCAACAACTTCCAGGCCAGCGCCTATCAGGCCAGCGGTGCGTCGAGCTACAGCGAGTATGAGAGCCGCACCAGCTACATCGAACAGGCCGAGCTGCGTAAATTCAGCGGTGATATCAAGGGCGAGATTCTCAAGTCGCACCAGTTCCAACTGGTACAGGGCACGCCCTACACCGCCGACGCCAAGGGCGATGTGTACGACGTGATCAAGCGCATCAAGGCCGGCAACTTCAAGGGCGCCGACTACGTGCTGTTCGGCACCCTGTCAGACATCGACTTCACCCAGGACACCAACGCCCTGGACCACACCAACAGCTACTCGGCCGTGCTGGGCCTGACGCTGGTGGCGGATTTCAGCCTGATCAACACGCGCACCTTCGAGATCACCTCGGCGTTTACCGCGATGGGCGAAGGCCAGGACACCAAGCTGGTGAACAGCCGTGATGTGCGCGTGAGCCTGAACCGGCCACGGGTGGTAAGGGACGTGTCGAAAGCCTTGGGTGAGGATGTGGCCAGGCAACTGGCAGAGCAACTGGGCGGCGGGTATCAAGACCCCGGCAAGCCTGCGCTGCGCAACAATCTGCCCAGGGATGAAGCGCCGAAGATTTTGCGCTGAAGCTGCGGTTGCACACGCAACACAAAACAAATGTGGGAGCTGGCTTGCCAGCGATGCAGGCACCGCGGTGTATCAGTTACACCTTGGTGATGCTATCGCAGGCAAGCCAGCTCCCACATTTTTAGCCGGTTTTGTCAGCCTCAGGTCGTTGCGCGATGCAAGCTGGCCAGGAAACCCGCAGCCCCCACAAACAACCCGGCAAAGGTGCGGTTCATGCGTTTTTGCTGTCTAGGCGTGCGCAGCAGGCGCAAGACCTTCGACGCCAGCCCCGTATAGCCCGCCATCACGATCATATCGACGCTGATCATGGTCGCGCCCAGGATCAGGTACTGGATCAGCAGTGGCGCCTGCGGGTTCACGAACTGCGGCAGCACCGCCAGCATGAACACCAGGGCCTTGGGGTTGCTAGCATTGACCAGGAAGCCACGGAACATCATCGCCAGCGGCTTGCCGATCGGGCGTATGGCCGAATCTTCGCTCATGTCCATGGGCAGCGCGCGCCATTGCTTGACCGCGAGGTACACCAGGTACGCCACGCCAAACCATTTGATCGCATAAAACGCGTTCGAGGACGCCGCCAGAATGGCACCCAGGCCGCCCGCGACCACGGCAATCTGCATCGCCAGGCCCAGTTGCAGGCCAATGGCATTCCAATAGCCGCGCAGGAAACCGTATTGCAGGCCGCTGGACATCGACGCGATGGCGCCAGCGCCGGGGGACAGGGAAATGATCCAGCTGGCCACAAAAAAGGCCAGCCATGTGTCGAGTGCCATTACACACCTCAGAGGGAGAGTTAGCGATTGAGCCTAAAACTAACTCCGCCGAGCAAAGGCTGGCTAGATATTTTTACAGGATGTAAATACTAGCGGTCGCCAGGGAACACATGGGTGCCTGGCCAACGCCGCACCGAGCGCTGGAAGAACAAGCTGTTAGGCACTTGCACCATCGCACTGTCGGTGCCGGCGTCCTGCACTTCGATCAGCGTGGTGTAGAGCAGGTTGATCGCCACGACCCGGCCTTTGACGCCCGGTTTGTCGACGGTATCCACCAACTCGACAATGTCACCCAGGCGGAACGGCCCGACGGTGAAAATCAAGATCGCGCACAGCAGGTTGGACAGCACCGACCACATGGCGAAAAACGCCACGGCGGCCACCGCGACAAACCCCGACAGCGCCGTCCACAGCACCGTGGCTGACACGCCGAGACGGCCCAGCACAAAGATCAACGCGCTGCCCATGATCAGCCAGCGCAGGCCGCCACGCAGGGGCATCAGCAGTTGTGGCGGGAACGGGTAACGCTCCCCCAGACGATTCAGGCCCTTGGCGACGAAGCGCTGGGCGAGATAACCCGCCAGCAGGATCAGCAGGATTTGCACACCGATCCAGACCGGTTCGACCCACTGCGTCGGCAATGGCAATTGCAGCGCTTCCATCAGGACAGCGCCTCCAGCTCCGCTTGCAGGGTTTCCAGCAGTTCGAGGGCTTCCATCCAGGTTTCCTCCAACTGACCTTCACGCACCTTGAGTTTGGCTTGTTCGGCCAACAAGTCGCGCAACTCGTCCTTGCGCGCCGCCTCGTACACGGCGCTGTCGCCCAGGCTGGTTTCGATCCTGGCCAGGCGCTCGTGCACCTTGCCCAGCTCGGCTTCCAGCTTGTCGGCTTCGCGCTTGTGCGGCGCCAGCTGCTGACGCAGGGCGGCGGCGGCCTGGCGCTGGGCCTTCTTGTCGGTCTTGTCCGGGTTGACCGGCGCAGTGCTGGCCGGCGCGTTGCGCAGACGGTAATCCGTCAGCCAACGCGCGTAATCGTCCAAGTCGCCGTCGAACTCTTCGACTTTGCCGTCAGCCACCAGCAGGAAGTTATCGGTGGTGCTCTTGAGCAAGTGGCGATCGTGAGACACCACCAGTACCGCACCACTGAATTCCTGCAAGGCCATGGTCAGCGCCAGGCGCATTTCCAGGTCCAGGTGGTTGGTCGGTTCGTCGAGCAGCAGCAGGTTTGGCCGGTCCCAGGCGATCAGGGCCAAGGCCAAGCGGGCTTTTTCGCCGCCGGAGAAATTCAACACCGGCTCATCGATGCGTGCGCCACGGAAGTCGAAGCCACCGAGAAAATCACGCAAGGTTTGCTCACGTTCGGTCGGCGCCAGACGCTGCAGGTGCAACAACGGGCTGGCCTTGGAATCGAGGGAATCCAACTGATGCTGAGCGAAGTAGCCCACCACCAGGTTCTCGCCACGCGTCAGGCGGCCGGCCAGGGGTTGCAGTTCACCCGACAGGTTCTTGATCAGCGTCGACTTGCCTGCGCCGTTGGGGCCGAGCAAACCGATACGCGCGCCCGGCGTGAGCTGCAGCTTGACCTTCTCCAGAATGGTTTTGTCGCCATAACCCAGGCGTGCATCCGAGAGGTCCAACAACGGGCTGGAGATCTTCACCGACTCACGGAACACGAAATCGAACGGCGAATCGACGTGGGCCGCCGACAGCTCTTCCATGCGCTCCAATGCTTTGATCCGGCTCTGGGCCTGGCGGGCCTTGGTGGCCTGGGCCTTGAACCGGGCGATGTAGCTTTCCATGTGCGCACGTTGCGCTTGCTGCTTCTCGAAGGCTTGCTGCTGCTGAGCCAGGCGTTCGGCGCGGGCGCGCTCGAATGCGGTGTAGCCGCCACGGTAGAGCGTGATTTTCTTCTGTTCGACGTGGGCGATATTGTCGACCACGGCGTCGAGGAAATCCCGGTCGTGGGAAATCAGCAGCAAGGTGCCCGGGTAGCTCTTGAGGAAATCTTCCAGCCACAGGATCGCATCGAGGTCCAAGTGGTTGGTCGGTTCGTCGAGCAGCAGCAGGTCGGACGGGCACATCAGCGCCTGGGCCAGGTTCAGGCGCATGCGCCAGCCGCCGGAGAAGTCGGCGACCGGGCGGTCCATCTGTTCATTGGTAAAACCCAGGCCGGCCAGCATCTTGCGGGCGCGAGCGTCGGCGGTGTAGCCGTCGGCACTGTCGAGTTCCGAGTGCAGACGGGCCTGGGCGGCGCCGTCCTGGGCTTTCTCGGCCTCGGCCAGGTCGTGTTGCACCTGACGCAGGCGCAGGTCGCCATCGAGCACGTAGTCGATCGCGATGCGGTCCAGGGTGTCGATCTCCTGGCGCATATGGGCGATGCGCCAGTCGGCCGGCAGCAGGCAATTCCCGGAATCCGGGGTCAGCTCACCGAGCAACAGGGCGAACAACGTGGATTTGCCGGCGCCGTTGGCACCGATCAGGCCGGCTTTGTGACCGGCGTGCAGGGTCAGCTCGGCGTCTTCAAGAAGACGTTGCGGGCCACGCTGTAATGTTAGGCTTTGAAGTCGGATCATAATGGCGGCGGAGTCTACCAGCTTCGTTGGCCGCTGGCTTGGGTGTGAATATGTGCGCTGACCTGTGGAGCTTTGCCCTCTCGACGTATGCCCACCCGGGCGTTGAAGCTGCTTGCCTGCGCTTGCAGGCACAAGGCGCGGATGTGTGCCTGTTGCTCTGCGGCGCCTGGCTGGAGCAGCGCGGCGTTGCACCGACCGCCGAACGCATGCAGGCGTTGCGCCAGATTGCGCAGCCGTGGCAGCAAGACGTGGTCGAACCCTTGCGACAGGTACGCGTGCAGTGGCGAGCCATGGCGCAGCAGGATGCGCAATTGGCGGCGCTACGCGAACGGGTCAAGGCCCTGGAGCTGGAAGCTGAACGGCAGTTGCTGACGCGCCTGCAAGTGCTGGCGCAAACATGGCCGACTGGCGAGAAAGGGGGTCAATCGAGATGGCTTGAAGGCTTGGCGACCGGAGCCGCCAACCTTGACCACGACGCGCTGCAGTCGCTGCGCGTCGAGGCCACCGGCACTTAGGAAGCGCTGGTTGGGGTGGTGCTTGGCGCTGCCGGTGCAGGCGTGCTGCTGGCCGGCGCAGTTGGAGCGGTGGACGCTGCCGGGGCTGCAGCCGGAGCTGTCGGGGTTGCTGGCTTGGCCGGTGCAGGCTTGGCGGCTGGCTTTGCAGCAGCGGGTTTTGCGGCTGGCTTAGCAGCTGGTTTTGCAGCAGCCGGTTTGGCAACTGGCTTAGCAGCTGGTTTTGCAGCAGCCGGTTTGGCAGCTGGCTTGGCCGCCGGTTTTGCAGCAGCGGGTTTAGCGGCTGGCTTGACGGCTGGTTTTGCAGCAGCCGTTTTAGCGGCTGGCTTGGCAGCTGGTTTTGCAGCAGCCGTTTTAGCGGCTGGCTTGGCGGCTGGTTTTGCAGCAGCAGTTTTAGCGGCTGGCTTGGCGGCTGGTTTTGCAGCAGCAGTTTTAGCGGCTGGCTTGGCAGCTGGTTTTGCAGCAGCAGTTTTGGCAGCTGGCTTGGCGGCTGGTTTTGCAGCAGCAGTTTTGGCAGCTGGCTTGGCGGCTGGTTTTGCAGCAGCAGTTTTGGCAGCTGGCTTGGCGGCTGGTTTTGCAGCAGCAGTTTTAGCGGCTGGCTTGGCGGCCGGTTTTGCAGCAGCGGTTTTAGCGGCTGGCTTGGCGGCCGGTTTTGCAGCAGCAGTTTTAGCGGCTGGCTTGGCAGCTGGTTTTGCAGCAGCGGACTTGGACGCTGCCTTAGTCGAAGCCTTCGACACAACGGCTTTTGCTGGCGTGCGAGCGCCCAGTGCTTTAGCCACGGCTTCTTTCACACGACCAACGCCCTGGGCCAGTTTCAGGCTTTCCTGAGCATCGCGTTTGAGTTGGGAAATGTAGGTGCGGGTTTCAGCTTGGCGATCTTTGAGGGCGTCCAGCAGATCCTCAAGTTCCTTAACGGCGTCTTTGGCTTTGGCTTGTGCCTTGGCCTTGCCGGCAGTGGCGGCGTCTTGCAGTTTGGTACGGGATTTGTGCAGCTTTTCTTGCGCTTTACCGCGTTGTTTTTCCAATTTGGCGAGCAGTTTTTCTGCATCAGCCAAGGCTTGGGAACACGCGCTTTCCAGATGTTCGAGCAAGCTGCCCGAAAGTTGTTGGAGTAAATGCAACGGGGTATTTACAGGCTTCTGTTTGGCCGACATGGTTTACCTCCTGGCTGACGTGGGTGCGGCTCATACTAGCCCTCTGCTCTTACCGCCGCTAGGGCATGTTGACAGTATCGTTTGCCTTGCGTTGCACCGTAGGAAAATTCTTATCGATATAACGAAAAACCACGGCACTTTTTGCGCACTCACACTGGCATAATCCGTCGCACTTTCGGCGGGAGAATAACCATGTCGCGTTACCTTTTTTTAATGCTTGGCTTGGTAGTTTCCATGACCCATGCGGCAGAACAATCGCCGTCAAAAACTACTGCCCAAGACCCGCACGACCTTGCTTACAGCCTGGGCGCCAGCCTCGGCGAACGACTGCGCCAGGAAGTGCCCGACCTGCAGATTCAGGCGTTGATCGATGGCCTTAAACAAGCCTATCAGGGCAAACCACTGGCGCTGGACAATGCACGTATCGAGCAGATCCTCGCCGAGCACGAAGCACAGAGCGCGGCCGAGGCTGAGGCGCCGCAAAGCGAAAAAGCACTCGCTGCCGAACAGCAATTTTTATCCAAGGAAAAAGCAGCAGCCGGCGTGCGTGAGTTATCGAATGGCATCCTGCTCACGGAGCTGACGCCTGGCACCGGCAGCAAGCCGTTGGCCAGTGATGAGGTGCACGTGAAATACGTAGGGCGGTTGCCCGACGGGACTGTCTTTGATCAGAGCACGCAACCGCAATGGTTTCGCCTGGACAGTGTGATCAGCGGCTGGAGCAGCGCGCTGCAACAGATGCCGGTCGGCGCGAAATGGCGTCTGGTGATCCCATCCGCCCAAGCCTATGGCGCCGACGGTGCTGGCGAGTTGATCCCCGCTTATACGCCGCTGGTGTTCGAGATCGAATTGCTCGGCACTCGCCACTGACCCAATAAAAAACGGTGCGCCATGCGCACCGTTTTTTTGTCTCGCCGCCAAGGCTCAGGCCTGGGTGGCGGCCTCTTCCTTGTGAGCGTTGTGCAACACTTCGATCAGGCAATCTTCCAGCTCGAAACGTTCGTGCAACAACCCGCCAAGCTCTTTGAATTTTTCGGCAACGCATTTGCCGGCATCGCACAACTCGGTGAACACCAGCAGTTTTTCCGTGATGACATCGATGCGCGGGTAGATGGTCTCGGCCAAGTCCAGACCACGCTGATCATCAAAGGCTTCCGCCTCTTTGGTCAGTTGTTCGTAGACGCCGAAATGTCCAGCAGACACGTAGTCCACCAACACAGCGCAAAAGTCTTGCAGCGGCTCGCGATTCTCACCCAATGCTTCGGGCTTGGCGCCGAGAGCATCAAAGGCCCGAACCAGTTCGTGACGTGCCTTCAACCAGCTGTCGATCAGCTTGTGCACCCCACCCCAGCGTTCCTGAGCATTCTGACAACTTTCCAGCATGATGATCTCTCTTCCCTATAGGGGGCGCTGCCGCCTGTGCCCGCGCAACACTCAAGGATAAAAGCAGCAGCCGGACAAGGCCGCATTTGGCAAACGGTTTCGATAATGCGTGCGGGCCAGATTATGCCCGCATGACTATGGCTTCAAGGTACGCAGGAGAGAAAGTTCATACAAGTGTTTAATCCCGTCCTACGACCCGCGACACACGTTCAAGGCCTTGCGAGACCCCATCGGCGACTTAAAAACAACCGCGAAAACTGCAGGATGCCCAGCGTCAGCATGGCCAAAAAGAACAGCAAGCTCCATTCGGGAACGCTGAGGTCGAACAGTGTCCAGTTGATCTCAACGCAATCGACAGTGCCTTTGACGGTCAATTGCAGTGCTTGCCACAGCGACAGGTTTTCAATCATGTAGTGCAGGCTTGGCCAGCAATCGGTGGTCTGCTCCGGTGCGGCATTTTGTAGCAGCACCTGGCGTACGGCAGTGATAGCGCCGAGCAATGCGCAGCCCATGCTGGCAAACCCGTAGAGGTAAACCGCAGAACGCTTTGGATTATGAATCGCCGCGACCAGATTGATCAGCGTGAAGGCTGCCAGAAAGATACGTTGCAGCTGGCAAAGGAAACACGGGCGTAGCAGCGCGCCGTACTCGAGATAAAACGACGCGCCCAACGTCAGCACACCAGCCATGAACGCCAGGAAAAACAAGGAGCGTGAAGGGGCCAAAGACATTGTTATCCGTACCGCAAGAGATAGGCCGTCACGGTAGAGGAAAGGCCTGACCCCTTTCAATACTCGTTAGAGCAGGCAATTCCGCGAGAGCATAGGGATATCTCGTCAGACCCTGGATGACTTTAAGCAGCTATCAGTAGGAATTTACTACGTAGCGCTTTAGACCCAGTATTTACAGGCTAACGAAGGGTTGGCTCTCAGAACCATCCGAGCCAACCTTCGCCCTCTTTCCTACTTCAGACGCGCGCGGGCATGGGCAACGGCGAGGCCAGCAAGCGACTGTCAAGCAGCCCCAGACCCTCCTGGAACAGCTGGTTGCTGCGCTCGGTGTCACCCAATTGGGCCAACAGCCGTGCCAGCTCAGCGCAGGCCTCAGGGTTGCGTTGCACCTGCAGGCTGCTTTCAAGGTAATCGCGTGCCTTGCCCCACAAACTGTTTTGCAGGCACAGGCGGCCCAGAGTCAGCAACAAGCTGGCATCTCCCGGGTGATCCCTGAGCCAGCCTTCGGCAAACTTCAACTGACGGGCCGAATCAGCGCCCCGCAACAAACCATAGAGCCGGATCAAGTGGCTGTCATAACCACGCTTGATGGCGCTGCGCAGCACCTCCTCAGCCTTGGCGTCGGCACCCAGTCGGCGCAGTTGCTCGGCGTAAGCCAGAACCAGCTGTGGCTCCTGGCGCTGGGCGGAAGTGAGTTGCTCCCACGCCCGATCAAGAGACTGCAAGCCTGCCTCGCCCTGCTCTTCACGCTGGGCCGCCAGCCCGAGGTTTTCACCCCAGGCGCGACGCTCCAGCTCGGCCAGCTCGCTGGCGGGAAGGACTTTGTCTTTTCGCAGCTCCGGCAACAAGCGAATCACTGAAGACCAATCGCCCCGCTGCTGATGCAGACGCTGCAACTGGCGCAACACCTGCGGGTTGTGCGGATGACGCTCGTGCATCGCCTGCAAAGTCACCAAGGCGCCTTCTGTATCGCCACGGTCCATCTGCAATTGTGCATGGCTCAAGGCAACCGCCAGCTCAGCCTGAGGCTGGCGCTCCAGAGCGCGCTCCAGCAAACCGTCGGACTCGTCATAACGGCCCTGCTCATTGGCCGCACGTGCCGCGCCAAGGTAGTACAGCAGTGGCTGGCGCTCCGCTTCGGCGGCGCGGTGCAGGTGACGTTCAGCACTGGCCCAGCGACCTTCAGCGAGGTCCATCTGGCCCTGCTCGATCGCAATTTGTACCCGGCGACTGCGGTTACGTCGCGACCATGGGTTGACCACACCACCGGAGGTGCTGAGCAGACTCAGCAACACACGGATCAGATAGATCGCCAGGCCGACGGCAAACACGGCCACCAGCGTCGCCCACAGGCTCGACTCGTAATGCAGCAGATGGGGATAGGTAATCAGCACGTAGCCGGTGTGCTTGGAAATGCCCACGCCCAGCGCAAGGGCGATCGCAATTGCCAGGACCAGGATCACATAGAAACGCTTCATCGGCTCTACTCCTGGGTCGCCGGCGTGCCCGCCGACGCCTTGGCTTCATCGGCAGACAGATGACGACGTTCGAGGTAGGCCTGCACCGCGGCCAGGCTGGCCGCCAGGTCAGGCGTGGCCACGGAAACGGCCTTGGGCTCAAGCTCGGCAATACGCGCGAGCATCGCTTTGCTCTGCGGGTTGTCCTGGTTGAAGTTGTCTTGCAGAACGCTGCGCGCCTCGCCCAGGGAACGGCTGTACACCGCCGTTTCACCATTGAGCGCAGCCCATTGCGCCTGCTCAAGGGCCAGGCTCAGCGCCAGGCGTACCTGATTCAGGCCCTGACCGGCGAGCAACGGTCGAATGTTGTCGTCCGGGTTGAAATCGATGCGGAAGTAGCGGGAAATCTCCTCCCACCATTGGCTCAGGCGACCTTGCGTATCGCTGGTCGGGCGACCTTGAGAGGCCGGCTCGCTAAGCTGGTATTCCGGGGCAATAGCTGCCAGCTGTACAACCTGATCGCGCAGCGCGGCGAGTTGCAGGTAAAGCCCGGTGCGGTCCGGCTGCTCGGTACTGCGCAACGCGGCAAGGCTCTTGGCCAGTTGCTCGCGTGCGGCGTAGGAACCCGGATCGCTTTGCTCACGCAGAATTTCGTCAGCCCCCTGGACCAAAGACTGAGCGCTGTTGATGTCCTGCAGGGCAGACAAACGCAAGCTGGCCAGACGGATCAAATGCTCGGCTTCGGCCAGACGCCAGTCCTGGCGACTGGCACCCAGCACGGTTTCCAGGCGCTGGCTCAAGCGCTGCTGATCGCCCTGCAACTGGGTTACCAGACGGCGGCGTTCTTCCAGCTCATCTGCACCGGGCAATTGCGCCAGCCGGGTAGTCAGCTGTTGCTGGCTCTGCTTGAGGGACTGGGATTGCTCGTCGAGTGCCTGCACCTGGCTCGACTGCTGTTGACTGCCGGCTTGCAGGGCGCGGACCTGCCAAATGCCCCATCCGCCAGCGGCAACACCTGCGGCGCCGAGCAACAAGGCTACGATTGCCAGGCCATTGCCACGGCGTGGCGCGGCGACCGGTGACTCAGCCGGCGCATCAAGTGCGGGCTGGGTTTCATCTTTAGGCAAGGCTGTTTCGCTCACGTATCCGTCCTTTGCGTATCAGAGAGTGGGCGCGGCTTGCCTCACAAGGCAGCGCTGCGCAACGCCACTAACAAAGCCGCGGCACTCGCACCGCGACAATCCACAACTTTTTCTGCGCCAGCGGCCCGCGCCATTTCATGGACGCGGGGGCTGGGCACGAACAATGGCAGCCGCGCCACCTGCGGCCAATCGGGGCCAGCCAACGCTTGCAGGTGCAAAAAACCCTGCCCACTGCTGACCACCACGCCGTTCAAGCGTTCCAACTGTATGCGTTGCATCAGCTCCCCGGTGTCGTAAGCCGGAAGGGTGCGACGATACAACTCCAGATAATCGACACTAGCACCTTGCTCGCGTAAACGCTCAGCCAGCAGCTCTCGTCCGCCTTCGCCACGCAGGATCAATACCCGGGCATCGGGGCGTGCGATAGCCTCGCGCAAGGCGGGCAGTGCAAGCAAAGCCTCGCTGTCGTCGCCGGTTTGCGGATAATGAACAGTGAGGTCGTGATCGGCCAGTATTTGCGCGGTGGCCGCGCCGACGCTGAACCAGGGCAGCTGCGGCCAATGCCGATCCAGCTGTTGCAAGGCCAGGCGCGCGGCAGGCTTGCTGACCACGATGACCGCGCTATAACGGCCCAGATCACAAAAGACCGCTTGTTGCTCAGCCGTCACCGGCAAGGCCTGGATCGCCAACAATGGCAGGCTGCTGCTGAAAATGCCGGCCTCGGACAACGTCGCGGCCAGGGCCGTGGCTTCCTCGGCAGGCCGCGTCAGCAACAGACGCCAGTCGGTCACTGCGGGCCAGCCTCGCCATAGATTTTTTGCAGAATCACACCGGCGCCTTTTTCCAGCAGCTCTTCTGCCACCCGGACTCCCAGCGCGGTAGCATCACGCTGTGGCCCGCGAACCTGGGCGGTGAGCAGCGTGCCGCCTGCGGGGTCGCCTACCAAGCCACGCAGCCACAGGTTTTCACCCTCAAGCACGGCGTAACAGGCGATTGGTACCTGGCAGCCACCGTTGAGGCGTTTGTTCAGCGCGCGCTCGGCCGTGACACGGACTTCGGTGTCTTGATGATCAAGGGGTTTGAGCAGGGCGTGAATTTCACTGTCAGCGGTGCGGCATTCGATACCCACAGCGCCTTGTCCGCCCGCGGGCAAGCTGTCTTCTACGCTGATGGCCGAGGTGATGCGGTCTTCGAAGCCCAGGCGAATCAGGCCAGCCGCCGCGAGAATAATCGCGTCATATTCGCCCGCATCCAACTTCGCCAGACGGGTATTGACGTTGCCGCGCAGAAACCGAATTTGCAGGTCCGGCCGGCGAGTCAGCAACTGCGCCTGGCGACGCAGGCTTGAAGTGCCGACGACACTGCCCAAGGGCAGCTCATCCAGCGACGCGTAAGTGTTGGAAACAAACGCGTCACGCGGGTCTTCGCGCTCGCAGATGCAATACAGGCCAAGACCTTCGGGGAAGTCCATCGGCACGTCTTTCATCGAATGCACGGCGATGTCGGCTTCGTTTTCCAACAGTGCGGTTTCCAGTTCCTTGACGAACAAGCCCTTGCCGCCAATCTTCGACAATGGCGAGTCGAGCAGCTTGTCGCCGCGACTGACCATGGGCACCAGAGACACTTTCAACCCCGGATGGGCTTGCTCAAGGCGTGCTTTGACGTATTCGGCCTGCCACAAGGCCAGGGCACTTTTACGGGTGGCGATGCGGATTTCGCGAGAGGACATGGATCAATCCGTACTGAATAGATACGGCAGATAATAACAGCTCAGGCAAACACGCTTTGATTTGAATCAGCAAGTGCGGGGCCTCCCTGGCCGCGTCGCACCGGGATACAGAATGCAGACCTCGCCAAAGCCCCTGGCTAAAGCTGCTGCATCATCTTGCGCACACCGGCGACATGGCGTCGGCTGACGATCAAGGCATCGCCGTTAAGCCCTTTGAGGAACAACTGAAAGTGCCCCAGGGGCGTGCGCTGCAAGCGTTCTATTCGCTCGCGGGCCACCAGCGCATTGCGGTGGATGCGCACAAAGCGGTCGCCGAATTCGTCCTCAAGGGCCTTGAGCGGCTCATCGAGCAACACTTCACCCGTCTCGTGACGCAAGGTCACGTACTTGTGGTCGGCGATAAAGTAGACCACTTGGTTCAGCGGAATCAGCTCGATACCTTTACGGGTCCGCGCGCTGATATGGCTGCGTGGCCCATTACCACTCTGAGCGGCTGGCTGGGTCAAAGCGGCGAGCTGGACGCGGTTGGGACGCTCGGCCTTTTTCAAGGCTCTGAGCAGCGCCTCAGCACTCACCGGTTTGGCAAGAAAGCTGACACCGCTGTCTTCCAGGGTCTGCGCAGAAAACTCTTCGTGAGCTGCACACAACACCACGGCTGGCGGCGATTCTCGCTCGCTCAGGCGGGCGGCCACTTGCAAGCCATCAAGGCCTGGCAGGCGAATATCGAGCAACACCACATCCGGTTTGAGGCTGTCGATCAGCGTCAACGCCTCTTCGCCGTTGGTGGCGCTCGGTTCAAGGACTGTATAACCCTCGAGTTCACTGACCAAACGGCTCAGTCGCTCGCGGGCTTGGGGTTCGTCATCAACGATCAGGACATTCATATTGCGCTGGATTCCTGCGTGAGTCTCGCACAAGGATAGCGTAGACAGGTGCGGTGACTTGCGTCACAGCGATCCACGCTAAGACTAGCGCGAGCGGCAAAAAGTGCCCCGGCAGCGGCACCCATATTTACCCGGACCTGTTCAATTGCGCCCAAGACCTGCTGCCTTCGGGCATCGTCGTAGGGTTTGCTGATACACAATCCGAATACCCCCCTTTTTTAATGGATAGTCTGGGCTATGACCGCATCACCCGACTTTGGTGCATTCACGCTCTATCAGTGCAACTGTAGACGCTCGCTGAGACGATATTGCTCAATCGTCAAATATCGTTTCAATTAGGGCCCGCTCCAGTCTCTTCCCGGAAGCGTCCGGCGGCAAGGCACTTAGCCATCCTTGGCACAAATAAAAATGCCGACCACCCGCAGCACCGCCTCTAAGTGCAACCCTGTTATTATCGGCGGCACACCTCCACGCCTCTTTTAAGCAGATCACGAGCGAATCCATGAGCACCGACAAGACCAACCAGTCCTGGGGCGGCCGCTTCAGTGAACCCGTCGACGCCTTCGTCGCGCGCTTCACCGCCTCCGTCACTTTCGACCAGCGCCTGTACCGCCACGACATCATGGGCTCGATCGCCCACGCCACGATGCTGGCCAAGGTCGGCGTACTGACCGACGCCGAGCGCGACAGCATCATCGATGGCCTGACCACCATTCGCGGTGAAATCGAGGCCGGCACGTTCGACTGGCGCGTCGACCTGGAAGACGTGCACATGAACATCGAAGCCCGCCTCACCGATCGCATCGGTGTGACCGGCAAGAAACTGCACACTGGTCGCAGCCGTAACGACCAGGTGGCTACCGATATCCGCCTGTGGCTGCGTGACGAAATCGACCTGATCCTGGGCGAAATCACCCGCCTGCAAAAAGGTCTGCTGGAGCAGGCCGAGCGTGAGTCCGGCACCATCATGCCCGGCTTCACCCACCTGCAAACTGCGCAACCGGTGACTTTCGGCCACCACTTGCTGGCCTGGTTCGAGATGCTCAGCCGCGACTACGAGCGCCTGGTGGATTGCCGCAAGCGCGCCAACCGCATGCCGTTGGGCAGCGCCGCACTGGCCGGCACTACCTACCCGATCGACCGCGAATACACCGCACAACTGCTGGGTTTTGACGCGGTTGGCGGCAACTCCCTGGACGGCGTGTCGGACCGTGACTTCGCCATCGAATTCTGCGCTGCCGCCAGCATCGCGATGATGCACTTGTCGCGTTTCTCCGAAGAACTGGTGCTGTGGACCAGTGCGCAATTCCAGTTCATCGACCTGCCGGACCGCTTCTGCACCGGCAGCTCGATCATGCCGCAAAAGAAAAACCCCGACGTGCCCGAGCTGGTCCGTGGCAAAAGCGGCCGTGTATTCGGCGCGCTGATGGGCTTGCTGACCTTGATGAAGGGCCAGCCATTGGCCTACAACAAGGACAACCAGGAAGACAAAGAGCCGCTGTTCGACGCCGCCGACACCCTGCGCGATTCGCTGCGTGCATTTGCCGACATGATCCCGGCGATCAAGCCCAAGCACGCGATTATGCGTGAAGCGGCCTTGCGCGGGTTCTCCACGGCAACCGATCTGGCGGACTACCTGGTGCGCCGTGGCCTGCCATTTCGCGACTGCCACGAAATCGTCGGCCACGCCGTTAAGTACGGCGTAGACACCGGCAAGGACCTGGCGGAAATGAGCCTGGAAGAGCTGCGCCAATTCAGCGACCAGATCGAGCAGGACGTGTTTGCCGTGCTGACCCTGGAAGGCTCGGTGAATGCGCGTAACCATGTGGGCGGCACTGCGCCGGCGCAGGTCAAGGCTGCGGTCGTGCGTGGCCAGGCACTGCTCGCCAGCCGCTAAAAAGCCTCAGACCCGCGCGGTCAAAAATGTGGGAGCGGGCTTGCTCGCGAATACGGTAGACCAGTCGCTATATGTATTGACTGACACACCGCTTTCGCGAGCAAGCCCGCTCCCACATTTGATTTGTGCACGGCTGATTACTTCTTGGCCGCAATCATCGCCATAAACGCCGGCATCGCCGCCTCCCTGTCCGCCGCCACTTTCTGCGCGTTGGGCATCGCGTGCAGTCGCTCCAGCAGCGCTTTCGCCTTCGGCAACTCAGCCAGCAGATCCAGGCCAAACAGCTTCTCGCCCACGGCACAGGCGAGGTTCACGCTGTACATGAAATACAGATCGGCCAGCGTGAAGCTCTCCCCCGCCACGTACGGCGCAAATTTGCCGTGTCGGCCTAAAGAACTGATCCCCAACAGCAACTCAGCCCTGGATTTCTCCTTGATCGCCTCCGGCACCGGCATACCGAAGAACGCCTCGGCGAAACACGCGCGGGCGGGCAACTCGATGTACAGCTCGATTTCCCTGCACAGCGCCAGCACCTGAGCCCGCTGAAAAGGCTCGGCCGGCAGCAGCGAAGGACCTTCCTGAGTGTGTTCGATGTACTCCAGAATCACGCTGGTTTCGTTGATAAAGCCTTGTTTGACGCCCAGCACCGGCACTTTGCCTCGCGGGCTTACTGCAAGCGCTTCAGGCGTCTGGCCTGCATAAAATGGCACTTCTTCAAACGGCAGGCCTTTCTCCAGCAGCGCCAGTTTGACCATGTTGTAGTAGTTGCTGACCGAAAATCCGTAAAGCTTGAGCATCGCGAATGCCTCCAGGCCGGGTGTGGGGTTGGCTGCGGAAGTTATAGAGCGTGCGGCCCGACCTGACCAGCAGCATCACCTGCCTGAATGGGGGTAGACTGGCGCCCTTTCCTTGAGGAGCCCCGCCATGAGCGAGCCGACCGATATCGACAACGACGAAGAAGAGTTCACCGAAAGCACGCTGACCCAGGCCATCGAAAACCAGATCGAAAGCGACAACCCGCCTGCCGCCAAAGCCACCTTCAACAAGCTGACCCTGGTGGGCTACGAGCGCGAAGACATTCTGAATCTCATGGCCCACGTGCTGGCTGTGGAAATCGACAAGATGCTTGAAGAAGACCGCGCCTTCGATACCCAATGGTATGAAACCGCGCTGCGCGCACTGCCGGAATTACCCCCGGAAAACGACTGAATCGAGCACTTTCGTGGCCGGGAAGCCTGCTTCCTTGCCACAAACCTGCGCCATATCAAGACCCACGACTTTCTCACTGGACAGCCTGGCAAAGTGCGTTCACCTTATGCCCTGCTAGCCTCTAATAAATTTTAGAAAGTCTGGAGTCCTTATGTCGTATACCCCTGAGTTGGTTGCCGAACTGGAAATCCTTGTACTCTTCCCCTTGGACAGCACCAAGGAAGGTCTGAAAGTCCACCAGACCGCCGCCCCCACTGCCATCGCCGCGGCCAAGCGCCTCCATGCAAAAGGCCTTATCGACCAGCCAGACGGGGGCTACCTGACCAGCCTTGGCCGGGACGCTGCAGAACAGGCCCAAACCCTGCTGACCATTCTGACGACCGCTACCACCAAAGAAGCTGCCTGATCCCTGATCCCTGATACCGCCCATGGAGTCCGCTTTCTGCGGATTCCGAGGGCATTGCTGTGGATGGCACAAAATTCTGACGCCAGAAACCATTTCCCTCTAAACCTCCTAAGCTTGTGTCTGTAAACTCCTAGACGGCCGCCCACGTCGGGCCCTGCGAGCCAACGAGTTCGACATGACCCGCACCCATGAAATCCGCCCCGACCTGGACGAAGGCATCGACCGCAAGGTGCTGGCCCAATTGCGCGCGCGCTTCATGGCCCTCAATGAAGGGCGCATGGCCCGGGCCGTCGAAGGTCTGACTCCGCGCCAGCAAAGCGTGTTGACGCTGTTGCCGCTGTTTTTCCACGTCAACCACCCCCTGCTGCCAGGTTATGTCTCGGGCAGCACGCCGGCCGGGCTGTCCAATTTCGAACCGGACGCCCAGGCTCTCACTGAAGCTCAGCGCCTGACCCGTTCGTTCTCCTACAAGCCACGCCATGGCAATCCGCCACGGCCCATCCTCGGCCTGTACCTGATGGGCAGCCTTGGCACCCTGGCTCAAGCGGACCAGAGCGATATGGACGTGTGGGTCTGCCACTCGCCCGAACTTGGCGAAACCGAACTGGCCGAGCTGCGCAAAAAGTGCCAGTTGCTGGAAGCCTGGGCCCTGACCATGGGCGCCGAGGCGCATTTTTTTCTGATCGAACCGACGCGCTTTGTATTGGGTGAGCGCGACACGCAACTGAGCTCCGACGACTGTGGCACCACCCAGCATTACCTGCTGCTGGATGAGTTCTACCGCACCGCCATCTGGCTGGCCGGGCGCACGCCGATCTGGTGGCTGGTGCCGGTGTACGAGGAACGCCGCTACGCCGAGTTCACCCATACGCTGATTTCCAAACGATTTATCCGCGCCGACGAGACCCTGGACCTTGGGCACCTGGCCCACATCCCTCCGGGCGAATTCATCGGCGCCGGGCTGTGGCAATTGTTCAAGGGCATCGAGTCGCCCTACAAATCGGTGCTCAAGCTGCTGCTGACCGAGGTTTATGCCAGCGAGCACCCGAACGTGTACTGCCTGAGCCTGCGCTTCAAGCGCGCCGTATTCGCCAATCAGGTGGACCTGGACGAGCTGGACCCGTACATCGTGGTTTATCGCCGCATCGAGGAATACCTCAAGGCGCGCAATGAGCCGGAGCGCCTCGAACTGGTGCGGCGCGCGCTGTACCTGAAGGTCAATCGCAAGCTCAGCGTCGGCCAACGCAGCACCGGCTGGCAACGCCGTCTGCTGGAGCGCCTGGCCAATGAATGGGGCTGGGACCAACGCCAACTGGCTCTGCTGGACAGCCGCAGCCAGTGGAAAGTGCGCCAGGTCGCCTCCGAGCGCCGCGCACTGGTCAACGAACTGAATTACAGCTACCGCTTCCTCACGCAGTTCGCCCGTACCGAGCAAACCGCCAGCCTGATCAACAAGCGCGATCTGAACGTGCTGGGCCGGCGCCTCTATGCAGCGTTCGAACGCAAGGCCGGCAAGGTTGAGTTCATCAACCCCGGCATCGCGCCCGACTTGGCCGAAGACACGCTCACACTGGTGCAGTCCCCCAATCGCAAGGAACCGGGCCAGTATCACTGGGGCCTGTACAACGGCAACCTTACGGCGCTGGAATGGGAGCACTTCGCGCCGATCAAGCGCAGCCGCGACCTCTTGGAAATGCTCACCTGGTGCCATCGCAACGGCGTGATCGACAGCAGCACCCGTCTGGCACTGCACCCGGGCGTCAGTGACATGACCGAATTCGAGCTGTTCAACCTGCTGGGCAGCCTGCAACAAACCATCGCCCTGCCCCTGGCCAGCGTCGATGAGGATCGCCTGTTGCGCTCGGCGGTGCCGGAAGAAGTGCTGTTGCTGATCAACGTTGGTGTCGACCCGCTCAAACATCATCGCGACTTGAACATCCTGATGACCACCGAACGCACCGACTCCCTGAGCTATGCCGGCGTGCGCGACAACCTGGTGCTGACTCTGGATCAGGTCACGCTCAATAGCTGGAACGAGGTCATGGTCAGCCGCTACGACGGCCCCCACGCACTGCTCGACTGCCTGCGTGACTACCTCAATCAACTGCCGTCGGACCACTTGCCACGCCTGCGAGTGCGCTGCTTCTGTCACAACCGTGCGCAGTTCATTGCCCAGCGGGTAGAAGAAATTTTCGACACCGCGCAAAACCTGTTGCTTAGCCAGTCCAATCACCGCTACCTGTTGCAGGTGCAGCAGCACTACCACGTGATGGAGCTGATGCCGGGTCAGGCCACCCATGTGTCACTGCCGACCCAGGACGCGCTGATTGCCTACCTCAGCGAAGAACTGGCCAGCTACAGCCCACTGCACCTGGACGCCATGGCCCTGGAAGACCACGACCTGGCGCTGCTGCTGCCGATGGGCTTGGCCGATTGCGTGCAGGTGTTCTACCGGGTCAATGAAGGTTTTGCCGAGTTGTATGTGCTGGATGAGTTCAACGCGCTCTGGCAGCAACGCCTGCCGTTTCATGATGAGCAGAGCCTGTTGGCGCCGTTGCAGCGTTTTCTGCAATCGATCATCTATCGCCGCGAAGCGCTGGCGCCGCTGGATACGCAGCAGCCGTTGGGCGAAGTGCAAATCTTGTATTACCAACTGTTGCCATCAGGCAGCAATCGCGCACGCGGCATCGAGCCGCGCCCCGCGCCGCAGAACCCGGCTAATAAGCCGTTTTATGACGTGCAGGCGATTATCGGCAAGGCGACGCCCGGCCAAGTGGGCATCACCCTGTACTGCAACCAGCGGGAGTTTTGCGAACTGGAGTTTGGCGACCAGCTGTTTGCCGTGGTCGCTCAGGAAATCGTCGGGCAACGTCGAGAAACCGAACGTTACCGCTGCTACATCACCGACCTGGACCTGTCCGGCCTGCTCGGTGATGTGCAAAGCCCGAGCAACCTGTACCTGCGTTACAAGGCCGAGCTGGAGCTGTCGCTCAACAACGCACTGAAGCAGGTTTAAAGCGGCTCTTGTTACAGAGAGAACGCGCCGCCGTCTTTAGGCTGGCCTTCAACGCTGAGCAGTTCAAGCTTGAGGGTTTTGCCGCCGGGTGCCGGCCAGTCGATATGCTGGCCCACTTTCAGGCCGAGTAACGCACTGCCTACCGGCGCGAGGATCGAGATCTTGCCCTCGTCTGCGTTGGCATCCTTGGGGTAAACCAGGGTCAGGTGATAGTCCTTGCCGCTGCCTTGCTCACGGCAATGCACGCTGGAGTTCATCGTCACGACACTTGCAGGCACTTCCTCGTGGCCAACCACTTCTTCGGCGCGGTCGAGTTCGTGCTGCAGGGCTTCGACGCCCGGCGAGTCCTCGCCTACACGGTCGATCAATTGCTCAAGACGCTGCACGTCGAGACGGGTAAGTATGATGGAAGGTGCGGTCATGATTCAGGCAGACTCCTTTTTTCTGCACAAAAAAGCAAAACCCCGCCAGAAAAAGGCGGGGTTCTCACGGACCTCGATGAGTTGAGGTGTACCCGGACACTACCACAGCGACACAAATAAACAAGACGACCTCAGGCACGCTCCCTGCGTTGCTCGGCCTCTGCGCAGATCACCCGGCGCCGGTTATCGTCGGCGGAGCGCCATTCACGAATGTCTTCCACATGGCGGAAGCACCCGAGGCAGACTTTCTGCTCGTCCAGGCGACACAAACTGATACAAGGTGACGGCACCGCCGGGCTGACATTGCTGAACAGCGGCTTGGGCGGGCGTACGGGTGCAGGCTGGGTCACCATCAGATCTCGTCGAAGTCCAGGTCAGCGCCGGACTGTTCCTTCGTGAGGCGAGCGAGCATTTCGCTCAGCAGCTCCTCGGTGGTGTCGTGCGCCCAACGATTTTCCTCTTCGTCGTAATCGAAGTGAAAACCACCGGTGCGGGCCGCCAGCCATAGCTGACGCAACGGCTCCTGACGGCTGAAGATCAGTTGGGTGCCGTTTTCAAACTTGACGGTCAGCACGCCGGCCGAGTTTTCCAGGTCCACGTCCAGGCCGCTGTCGTCGAAAATATCTTCCAGCGCCTGCTGGGTCGCATCCACCAGGTCGTGAAAACGGGCTTCGGTCAAACTCATTGTGGCAACCTCAAAAGTGTCTGGTTTTGCTCAAGCGCCGCACGATACGGGCGAGCCCCGCTGATTGCAAAGGATACCGAGTTCATTACCGATGGAGGTATGAAATATCCCCGGCCAGCGTAGCCTGCTTCGCGCCCAAGTCGGCAAACCCCCGCCGGACGGGTATTTCGGCGCATAGGCAAGCTGGCGGGTGGTCGGTATACTCGGGCGCAATTAATGCATATTCAAGGATTTCGCCATGAAGCGCCTGATCTCTTCCCTTGCTGCGCTCGTCGCGGTCGCTTGCCTCGTCAGTGCCTGTGGTCAAAAAGGCCCGCTCTACCTGCCCGATGACAGCAAAGACCCGAATGACCAGGCGCAGTCGTCACAAAAGCCGTCAAAAGCGCATAAGCACGACACCTATCAATAAGGGAAACCCATGGACGCTTTTAACTACCGGGACGGCGAGCTGTTCGCGGAAGGCGTGGCGTTGTCCGCGATTGCCGAGCGCTTTGGCACCCCGACCTATGTGTACTCGCGTGCGCACATCGAAGCCCAATACCGTTCGTTTACCGACCCACTGAACGGCGTTCCACACTTGGTGTGCTACGCGGTCAAGGCCAACTCCAACCTGGGTGTACTCAATGTCCTGGCGCGCCTGGGCGCCGGTTTCGACATCGTCTCCCGTGGCGAGCTGGAGCGTGTGCTGGCAGCTGGCGGCAAGGCTGACAAAATCGTCTTCTCCGGCGTCGGCAAGAGCCGCGAAGACATGCGCCGCGCTCTGGAAGTCGGCGTGCATTGCTTTAACGTCGAGTCCACCGACGAGCTGGAGCGCCTGCAAGTCGTCGCCGCCGAGATGGGCGTTCGTGCGCCGATCTCGCTGCGCGTCAACCCGGACGTCGACGCCGGCACTCACCCCTACATTTCCACCGGTCTCAAAGAGAACAAGTTCGGCATCGCCATTGCTGACGCCGAGGACGTGTACATCCGCGCCGCGCAGTTGCCGAATCTGGAAGTGCTCGGTGTCGACTGCCATATCGGCTCGCAACTGACCAGCCTGCCACCGTTCCTGGATGCGCTCGACCGCCTGCTGGCGTTGACCGATCGCCTGGGCGAGTGCGGCATCTACCTGCAACACATCGATCTGGGTGGTGGCGTGGGTGTGCGTTATCGCGATGAAGAACCGCCGCAGATCGCCGACTACATCCAGGCTGTGCGCGAGCGCACTGAAGGCCGCGGCCTGACCCTGATGTTCGAGCCGGGCCGCTACATCGTCGCCAACGCGAGCGTGTTGCTGACCCAGGTCGAGTACCTCAAGCACACCGAGTACAAGGACTTCGCCATCGTCGACGCGGCGATGAACGACCTGATCCGCCCGGCGCTGTACCAGGCCTGGATGGATGTGACAGCCGTCAAGCCACGTGCTGGCGAAGGCCGTAATTACGACATCGTCGGCCCGATCTGCGAGACCGGTGACTTCCTGGCCAAGGAGCGTCAGCTGGCCCTGGAAGAAGGCGACCTGCTGGCCGTGCATTCGGCCGGTGCCTACGGGTTTGTCATGAGTTCCAACTACAACACGCGCGGCCGTGCCGCCGAGGTGCTGGTGGACGGTGATCAAGCGTTTGAAGTGCGTCGCCGCGAGACGGTAGCCGAGTTGTATGCTGGCGAAAGCCTGCTGCCGGAGTAAGCCATGCTGCTGCGTTTTACCAAGATGCACGGGCTGGGTAACGATTTCATGGTCCTCGACCTGGTCAGCCAGCACGCGCACATCCTGCCCAAGCACGCTAAACAATGGGGCGACCGTCACACCGGCATTGGCTTTGATCAATTGCTGATCGTCGAGGCGCCGAGCAACCCGGAAGTGGATTTCCGTTACCGGATCTTCAACTCCGACGGTTCCGAAGTGGAACAGTGCGGCAACGGTGCGCGTTGCTTTGCGCGTTTTGTGCTGGACAAGCGCTTGACCGCCAAGCGCCAGATTCGCGTCGAGACTAAAAGCGGCGTGATCGAGCTGGATATTCGCAGCGACGGCCAGATCAGCGTCAACATGGGCGAGCCACGTCTGGTGCCGGCGGATATTCCGTTTCAGGCCACCGAGCAGGCGACCAGTTATGCGCTGGACGTTGATGGCAAGCACGTGGATATCGCCGCGGTGTCGATGGGCAACCCGCACGCCGTGCTGCGGGTCAACGACATCAATAACGCCCCGGTGCATGAATTGGGGCCGAAAATCGAACATCACCCGCGCTTTCCGGCACGGGTCAATGTGGGCTTCCTGCAGGTGATCGACCGTTCCCGCGCACAATTGCGTGTATGGGAACGCGGCGCCGGCGAAACCCAGGCCTGCGGCACCGGCGCTTGCGCTGCGGCCGTGGCCGCGATCAGCCAGGGGTGGATGGATTCGCCACTGTTGATCGACCTGCCCGGCGGACGCTTGTCCATCGAATGGGCAGGCCCTGGCCACCCGGTGATGATGACCGGGCCGGCCTCGCGCGTATACGAAGGACAGGTCCGCCTATGAGTGAGCAAAGCTAATGACCGACAAGCCTCAAGTACCCGCCCAAGCATCCCCGAGCGAAAGTCTGGAGGCCGCTGCTGTCGCGGCGTACCTTGAGGCTAATCCGGACTTCTTCGTCGAACACGAAGAGCTGTTGCCGGCCCTGCGCATTCCCCACCAGCGCGGCGATACCGTGTCGCTGGTAGAGCGGCAGATGAAGATTCTGCGCGAGCGCAATATCGAAATGCGTCATCGGCTCTCGCAGTTGATGGACGTGGCCCGCGACAACGACCGACTTTTCGACAAGACCCGTCGCCTGATTCTTACCCTGATGGACGCCACCAGCCTGGAAGAAACGGTGATTGCCGTGGAAGACAGCCTGCGCCAGGACTTCCAGGTGCCGTTTGTGAGCCTGATCCTGTTCAGCGACAACCCGATGCCGGTGGGTCGCTGGGTCAGCGGTGGCGAAGCGCAGACCGCGATTGGCGGCTTGCTCTCTGAAGGCAAGACCATCAGCGGCACCTTGCGTGAGCATGAGCTGGATTTCCTGTTTGGCGCCGAACAGCGCAAGCAGATCGGCTCCACCGCCGTAGTCGCCCTCAGCCATCAAGGCCTGCACGGCGTACTGGCGATTGCCAGTCGTGACCCGCAGCACTACAAAAGCTCCGTAGGCACGCTGTTTTTGACCTACATCGCTGAAGTGCTCGGCCGGGTACTGCCGCGCTTCACCACCGCCCTGCGCGCGGTGCGCTAGCCATGGAACGGCAACTGGACGCTTATTGCGCTCACCTGCGCAACGAGCGCCAGGTGTCGCCCCATACGCTGGAAGCTTATCGGCGGGACTTGAACAAGGTCCTGGCGTACTGCGAAAAACAACAGATCGCCAGCTGGAAAGCCCTGGATATCCAGAGCCTGCGCAGCCTCATCGCGCGACTGCACCAGCAAGGCCAGTCTTCACGCAGCCTGTCGCGATTGCTTTCGGCGGTGCGCGGCCTGTATCACTACCTCAACCGTGAAGGCCTGTGCGATCACGACCCGGCCAATGGCCTGGCCCCGCCCAAGGGCGAACGGCGCCTGCCCAAGACCCTCGACACTGATCGCGCCCTGCAATTGCTCGACGGTGCCGTCGAAGACGACTTCCTTGCCCACCGCGACCAGGCCATCCTCGAGCTGTTCTATTCCTCGGGCCTGCGCTTGTCAGAATTGACCGGCCTGAACCTCGATCAACTGGACCTGGCGGACGGCCTGGTGCAAGTGCTCGGCAAAGGCAGCAAGACCCGTGTGCTGCCGGTCGGCCGCAAGGCTCGGGAAGCCTTGCAGCTGTGGTTGCCGCTGCGTCTGTTGACCAACCCCGCGGACGACGCGGTGTTTGTCAGCCAGCAGGGCCGACGCCTCGGTCCACGGGCGATCCAGGTGCGGGTCAAGCTCGCCGGTGAGCGCGAGCTGGGGCAGAATCTGCACCCGCACATGCTGCGACATTCCTTTGCCAGCCATCTGCTGGAATCGTCCCAGGACCTGCGCGCGGTGCAGGAGCTGCTCGGCCACGCCGACCTCAAGACCACGCAGATCTACACCCACCTCGACTTCCAACACCTGGCGACGGTGTACGACAGCGCCCATCCACGGGCCAAACGCATCAAGGGCGGCGACTCATGAGTATCAAGCTGATCACCTTCGACCTGGACGACACACTCTGGGACAACGTACCCGTCATCATCGGCGCCGAAGCGTCGATGCGCGAATGGCTGGCGACCCATGCCTCCAAGGTCGGCGATTTGCCTCTTGAGCATTTCGCCAGCCTTCGCCAGCAGGTGTTGGAGCGCCATCCCGAGCTCAAGTACCGCATCAGCCTCCTGCGCCACCGCGTGTTGATGCACGCGTTTGAAGAGGCGGGTTATCCACAGCCCGAGGCCACGCAAATGGCAGACGTGTGCTATGAGGCGTTCATTCACGCCCGGCACCAGCTCACGCCTTTTCCTGAGGCCGAGCCGATGCTTCAAGCATTGCGCCAGCATTTCCTCCTGGGCGTGATCACCAACGGCAACGCCGACGTGCAGCGCGTGGGCCTGGCAGACTATTTCCACTTTGCGCTGCGCGCCGAAGATATCGGCATCGCCAAGCCGGATGCGCGACTGTTTCAGGAAGCGCTGCAACGCGCCGGCGTGGACGCCAGTCAGGCCGTACATATTGGCGATCACCCCGGCGATGACATCGCCGGGGCGCAGCAGGCCGGGCTGCGGGCGGTGTGGTTCAACCCGACGGGCAAGGCATGGGAAGCGGATAAGCGCCCGGATGCGGAAATTCGTAGCTTGAACGAGCTGCCGCCGTTGCTTCGCAGTTGGCAGTAACGCTATCGCGACAACACTAAAAATCAAATGTGGGAGCCGGCTTGCTTGCGAATGCGGTGTATCAGTCAGCCCATCAGCAACTGACAGAGCACTTCGCGAACACGCCCGCTCCCACATTTGATGGGTGGTGACCCGTAGGATTTATTACATCCATGAAAAAGCCCGCAGCGACGGCGGGCTTTTTCATGCAAGCGAGCGGCTGACCTCAGATAGGACGGCTACCGTACTTGTTATCCGGCTTCTTCGGTGGATCTGCTACCACGTTGGCCTCGACTTCCTGCACTTTGCCGCCTTTGGCGAGGAATTCTTCCATCGCACGGGCCAGCGCATCGCGCTCTTTGTTCTTGGCTTCAACGCTTGGCAGTTCATCTACCGAAACAGCGGCCTTGGCTTTGCCTTTGGCTGCCGGGACAGGTGCATCATCACCACCGTCGTCGTCAGCAACGTCCTCAGCTGCCGCCTCAAGACCTTCTTCGGCCTCGTCGTCGTCACCGACTTCGAGTTCGTCGTTTTCCAGATCATCGTCGCTCATGTTCTACCTCATGACTTGCGAAAAGCAGATTAGTTATAGCCCAGCTTCACCCTCTGTCGAGGTCGCCGGAAAAAAATCAACATCCACCGGATTACCAGTGGCTTATGCCCCATCACCGTGCAAGGTGGCGAGGACTTTACGAGCACCGCCATGATCACGGTGCTCGCCCAGATAAACACCTTGCCAGGTCCCCATCGCCAAGCGGCCGGCCTTGACCGGCAAACTCAGCTGGCAGCCCAGGAGACTGGCCTTGAAGTGCGCCGGCAGATCATCCGGACCTTCGTCGTTGTGTTCGAACCCTGCACGCCCTTGCGGCACCAGCGAGTTGAAAAAACGCTCGAAGTCACGGCGAACCGCCGGGTCGGCATTTTCGTTGACCGTCAACGAAGCCGAGGTGTGCTGCAACCATAAATGCAACAGTCCCACACGGCACGCCTTCAATTCAGGCAGGCCGGCGAGCAACTCATCCGTCACCAAGTGAAAGCCCCGGGGCTTGGCCCGCAGGGTTATCAGGGTCTGTTGCCACATACAGTTCTCCGCCCATCGGCGCGCATTCTAGCGCGCTCTGGAAAAAAACAAAGTACCGAATACACCTACATGCCTGTAAGAGATTCACACCCTTAAAAGTGCCGTGTGGATCCCATCACAAAGTCGGCATAAACCCGTACACCTTTAGCCACAGACAAACCCCAGACAAAAAAATGCCCGGCAAGCCGGGCATCTTTTTTTCGCGTACTTACAAGTTGTAGCCGCGCTCGTTGTGTTGTGCCAGGTCGAGGCCCACAGCCTCTTCTTCGTCAGTAACCCGCAGGCCCATGACCATGTCCAGCACCTTGAGGATGATGAAGGTCACGATAGCCGTGTAGATCACGGTGAAGCCGACGCCTTTGCACTGGATCCAGACTTGCGCTGCGATGTCAGTGGTCGCCGCGTTGAAGCCGCCCAGAGAAGGCGCCGCGAACACGCCGGTCAGGATCGCGCCGAGGATACCGCCGATACCGTGCACGCCGAAGGCGTCCAGGGAGTCGTCGTAGCCCAGTTTGCGTTTCAGGGTAGTGGCGCAGAAGAAGCACACTACACCCGCCGCCAGACCGATCACCAGGGCGCCCATTGGGCCCACGGTGCCCGCAGCCGGGGTGATTGCAACCAGGCCGGCGACGACGCCCGAGGCGATGCCCAGTGCGCTTGGCTTACCGTGGGTGACCCACTCGGCAAACATCCAGCCCAGCGCGGCAGCAGCGGTCGCAATCTGAGTGACCAGCATCGCCATACCTGCAGTGCCGTTGGCCGCAGCCGCAGAACCGGCGTTGAAGCCAAACCAACCGACCCACAGCATGGCAGCACCGACCAGGGTGTAACCCAGGTTGTGAGGCGCCATCGGCGTGGTTGGGAAGCCTTTACGCTTGCCGAGTACCAGGCACGCCACCAGGCCAGCCACACCGGCGTTGATGTGCACCACGGTGCCGCCGGCGAAGTCCAGCACGCCCCAATCGCCCAGCAACGAACCCGGACCGCCCCACACCATGTGCGCAATCGGTGCGTAGACCAGGGTGAACCAGACGCCCATGAAGATCAGCATCGCGGAGAACTTCATACGCTCGGCGAAGGCACCGACGATCAGCGCAGGCGTAATGATGGCGAACGTCATCTGGAAAGTGACGAACACCGCCTCAGGGAACAGCGCCGCAGGGCCGGTGATGCTCGCCGGGGTGACACCCGACAGGAACAGTTTGGACAGGCCGCCCACGAACGAGTTGAGGTTGACGACGCCTGCTTCCATACCGGTAGTGTCGAACGCCATGCTGTAGCCGTAAACGAACCACAAAATGGTGATCAGACCGGTGATGGCGAAGCACTGCATCATCACGGAAAGAATGTTTTTGGAGCGAACCATGCCGCCGTAGAACAGCGCGAGGCCTGGAATGGTCATGAACAGTACCAGCGCGGTGGACGTGAGCATCCACGCGGTGTCGCCGGAATTGAGGACTGGAGCAGGTACTGGGTCCGCCGCCATGGCCAGGGCCGGCATTACGAGGGACAACAGGGCTCCTAGCCCTGCGAATTTACGCAGAGTCATATTGTTTTCTCCTGGGGCGTTGGGGTTTGGCGGCTTAGATTGCGTCGGTATCGGTTTCGCCGGTACGGATGCGAATAGCCTGTTCCAGATTGACCACGAAGATCTTGCCGTCACCGATCTTGCCGGTGTTGGCGGCCTTGGTTATCGCCTCGATAACCCGGTCAAGATCCTTGTCGTCAATGGCGACATCAATCTTCACCTTTGGCAGAAAATCGACCACGTATTCCGCGCCGCGATACAGCTCGGTGTGACCCTTCTGCCGACCGAAGCCTTTGACCTCAGTAACGGTAATGCCCTGCACGCCGATCTCGGACAGCGACTCGCGTACATCGTCCAACTTGAACGGCTTGATGATGGCAGTGACTAGCTTCATGAAAACTCTCTCCCGAATTGGTGGACTTGCCCCAGGAAAACAAACCCGTCTCAAGTCTAAGCGCAGTGCCTGGCTTTGTAACGCGTCGTCGCCTCGGCATTTGCCGTTGCGACGCCAGCGAACCACTGGTGACGAAACCTGTACCCCTGATCCGTCGGCGCACTGCATTCGTCACAGCGACTGCATCAGTGCATGGGTCATGATCGTCTAAGCAGAAACCTTGCCAGCTCCGTAAAAATCACTGAAATCAGTCCTTTGCCCACTTATGCCCACCCGCGGGGCGTTTTGGCGACGCCAATGCGCACAAAAACAGTGCGCGGCCGCCCGGAGCACTGCGCGAAAAGCGTGCGCTCCAGGCGGTGAAAAAGACTATAGACGCTGCGTGATACACTGCCCGCCAACAGTTTTTCCGGAATGTTTCCCATGCTCGCGCCCAAAGATCTCCTCGACGCCCTGAGCGGCCACGCCTCTCGCCTGTTCAGCGGCGATACCCCGCTGCCTCGCAACGAAATCGAAAGCCAGTTCAAGGCGCTGCTGCAAAGCGGCTTCAGCAAACTCGACCTGGTGAGCCGGGAAGAGTTTGATAGCCAAATGGTGGTGCTGGCCCGCACGCGTGCACGGCTGGAGAGCCTCGAGGCGAAGGTCGCGGAGTTGGAAGCGCGGCTGACGCCACCTGCCGCTGAATAAACACGGTCAATGTGGGAGCTGGCTTGCCTGCGATAGCATCGCCTCAGTCTTTCTGATACACCGAGGCGTCTGCATCGCAGGCAAGCCAGCTCCCACATAAAGCGCTGTAAACGACTCCGGATACGTTCTGTAAAACCTCCCCCGCCTCGCTCTTCCCCACCTCGTCTACCCTTGAAAAACCCGCAGGAAGCGGCCTCTCTTTCAAGGAACGAGCATGTCCCTCGCCATCGTCCACAGCCGCGCCCAGATCGGCGTCGAAGCCCCTGCCGTCACGGTTGAAGTGCACATGGCCAATGGTCTGCCGTCCCTGACACTGGTGGGCCTGCCGGAAACCGCCGTCAAGGAAAGCAAGGACCGCGTGCGCAGCGCCATCCTCAATTGCGCGCTGCAATACCCAGCCCGGCGCATCACCCTCAACCTCGCGCCCGCCGACCTGCCCAAGGACGGCGGGCGTTTTGATTTGGCGATTGCCTTGGGCATCCTGGCGGCCAGTGTGCAGGTGCCGGCGTTGATGCTCGATGACGTGGAATGCCTGGGCGAATTGGCATTGTCCGGCGAAGTACGCGCAGTGAAAGGCGTGTTGCCGGCAGCGCTGGCAGCCCGCAAGGCCGGGCGCACCGTGATAGTGCCGCGGGCGAATGCCGAGGAGGCGTGCCTGGCCTCCGGGTTGAAGGTGATTGCGGTGGATCACTTGCTGCAGGTGGTGGCGCACCTGAATGGGCAGGTGCCAATCGAGCCCTACAAGTCTGATGGCTTGCAGTACCTGAACAAGCCCTATCCAGACCTGAGCGAAGTACAAGGGCAACTGGCGGCCAAGCGCGCGCTGCTGATCGCTGCGGCGGGCGCGCATAACCTGCTGTTCAGCGGGCCGCCCGGCACCGGCAAGACTTTGCTGGCCAGCCGGCTGCCGGGGTTGCTGCCGCCGTTGAGCGAGCAGGAAGCGCTGGAAGTGGCGGCGATCCAGTCAGTGGTCAGCCTCGCACCACTGAGCCATTGGCCGCACCGCCCGTTCCGTCAGCCACACCACTCAGCCTCGGGGCCGGCGCTGGTGGGAGGCGGGTCAAAACCGCAACCGGGGGAAATCACCCTCGCCCACCATGGCGTGTTGTTTCTGGATGAGTTGCCGGAGTTCGATCGCAAGGTCCTGGAGGTGCTGCGCGAACCGCTTGAATCGGGACACATCGTCATTTCTCGTGCCCGCGACCGAGTGAGTTTCCCGGCACGTTTTCAACTGGTGGCCGCCATGAACCCCTGCCCTTGCGGGTATATGGGCGAGCCCAGTGGACGCTGTCGGTGTACGCCGGAGCAGATTCAGCGCTATCGCAACAAACTTTCCGGCCCCCTGCTGGACCGGATCGACTTGCACCTTACCGTCGCCCGGGAAACCACGGCACTTAACCCGACCCAGCAGCCTGGCGATAACACGGCGAAGGCCTCGGCACAGGTGGCCGACGCCCGCGAGCGCCAACTCAAGCGCCAGGGTTGCGCCAATGCCTTTCTGGATTTGCCAGGGTTACGCAAACACTGCCAATTGGCGAAAGCCGATGAAGGCTGGCTGGAAAGCGCCTGCGAGCGGCTGACGCTGTCGCTGCGCGCGGCACATCGCTTGCTCAAGGTGGCGCGCACGCTGGCAGACCTTGAGCGGGTTGAGAATATTGCTCGGCATCACTTGGCCGAGGCTCTGCAATATCGGCCTGCGGCGGTCGGTTAGCCTGAGGCCAGCACCAGCCCTTGCAGTGAGCGGGCGTCTTGTAGTGAGCGGGCTTATTGTGGCGAGCGGGCTTGCCCCGCGTTGGGCTGCGCAGCAGCCCTAAAAACCGGCGACGCGGTCCAACAGTTGAAACATGGCGGCCGCACTGGGAGCGCTTCGCACTCCAACGCGGGGCAAGCCCGCTCGCCACAAAACTAGACCGCTCTCCACAGAAGCGTGCGGAATGGCCGCCTATGCGGGAAAGTCCAGCATCAAGTCATCGGCATACCCCATCGCCATGGCGAAGATCTGCCGGGCTGCGCGTTGGGGCGAATCACAGCGCAAAACGTCGGGCGAGCGCTAAGCCTCAACGAAACCGATCGACCTCATGCCGCAAACCAGCCGCCAGGGTTTCCAGCTCTTTGGCGGTAACGGCCAGGTTCGACACCACTTCACGCTGCTCGCTGTTGGCCAGCGCAATGCTCTGCAAATTGCTGCTGAGCAACGTCGCGGTGCTGCTCTGTTCCTGGGTTGCCGTGGTAATTGCCGCAAATTGCTGACCGGCCGAGCGACTTTGCTCGTCGATACGCGCCAGCGCCGAAGCCACGTCGGCGTTGCGCGACAGGCCTTCCTGCATCAACGCATTGCCGTGTTCCATGGTGCTGATGGCATTCCCGGTTTCCTGCTGAATGCTGTGGATCATCCCGGAGATTTCATCAGTAGCCTGGCGGGTGCGCGAGGCCAGGTTGCGCACCTCGTCAGCAACCACGGCGAAACCACGGCCTTGTTCACCGGCGCGGGCGGCCTCGATGGCCGCGTTGAGCGCCAACAGGTTGGTCTGTTCGGCGATCGAGGTGATCACGCCGACAATCCCGCCGATTTCCTGGGAGCGTTGGCCGAGGGTATTGATCACCGTGGCCGTGCTGTTCAGCGCGGTGGCGATATGTTCCAGGGACGACGACGCCTCTTGCATCGAGGTACGGCCGATGCGCGTCTGCTGGGCGTTTTCCTGGGCCAGTCGTTCGGTGTTGCCCATGTTATCGGCGATGTTCAGCGAGGTGGCGCTGAACTCTTCCACCGCGCCGGCCATGCTGGTGATTTCGCCGGACTGCTGCTCCATGCCCTCATAGGCACCACCCGACAAACCGGACAAGGCCTGGGCTCGGCTGTTGACCTCTTCGGCGGCCTTGCGGATATGCGAGACCATGGTCGACAGGGCTTCACCCATCTGGTTGAAGCTGCGTGCCAGTTGGCCTATTTCGTCATTACTGGACACATTGAGGCGCACACTCAAGTCACCCGCGCCGAGGGCTTCGGCTTGACGCACCAGGTCACTCAAGGGCTGCAACTTGCTGCGCAACAGCCAGACCGCCGCGCCCACCGCGAACAACATTGCCAACACGCTGCCAATCACCAGGCGAATACCAACGGCCCAGGTCACCTCGCGAATTTCGGATTTCGGCATGCTCGCCACCACCGACCACGGGCCGCCTTCAAACGGCACCGAGACGCTGTAGAAATCTTCGTTCTTGTCGCTCCAGAAGCGCCCCTCGCCCGGTTTTTTGGCCAGGTCGAGCATCACCGGTACCGCCTGGTCCAGCGCCTGCACGCCGGCCGGTGGCACCAGCCAGTGTTTCTGTTCGTCCAGCAGCGCAAGGGAACCCGTTTTGCCGATACGGAAGCGCTTGAGGTTTTCAAACTGGGCTTTCTGGGCGTCGGTGTAGTCGAAACCGACAAACAGCACCGCAATCACTTTGCCGCCGGCATCGCGCACCGGTGTGTATTGGGTCATGTAGGAGCGGTCGAACAGCACGGCACGGCCGACGTAACTTTGCCCGGCAAGCAGGCGTTGGTAGGCCGGATGCTGGTGGTCCAGCGCCGTACCGATGGCGCGGCTGCCGTCTTGTTTGGTCAGGGACGTGCTGATGCGGACAAAGTCTTCGCCGCTGCGCACAAATACGGTGGCCACGCCGCCGGAGGTATCCTTGAATTCATCGACCTCATCGAAATCGTTGTTCAACAGGTTGTTGCCCAGGAACAGGCTCGGGGTTTGTACACCCGCCACTGCAACCTGCTGCTCGCCGCGCACACTCAACCCCGCACCGAAGCGCTTTTCAAACAGCCCGCTCAAACGCTGGGTACTTTCGCGCAAGGTGCTGTGGAAGGTATTGAGTTGGTCGGCGAGCAAACGCGCTTCGCTGGCCAGGTGTTCCTCGCGGGTGTCGAGGTTGGCGGAGTCGAGCGACCGCAGGGCGAAAACCGTACTGCCGCTGATGACGACAGCCAGTATCACGGCTAATGCGAGGCCTAACTGGGAGGCAATCCGAGCGCGAGGTTGAGACATGACAGCTCCTGGCCGAGGCCAGGATCATCCTGATCTCATAGCGCTACTCGGCAAATTATCGAGTGGGAAACGTTGGTGCACGGTTGTTCCAACACACCTTATTCGGCGGGCGCGGGGAATACTTGAGCGATTCACAGGGGTATCGCGCAAACGATTGCACAAATGCTTCAGTCGAGGCGCTCGACCTGGGGCAACTCCATGGCCTTGACCTCACCTTGGAGAAATTCCGCCAAGCGCCTTAAACGCTCACCACCGGGGCGGGTTTTCGGCCACACCAGGTAGTAATTTTCCCCACTGGCCACGGCGGTCGGCCACGGCAGGCTCAATCGTCCCTGGGCCACGTCTTCGGCGACCATCAGCAAATCGCCCATCGACACCCCGTAACCTCGTGCTGCGGCAATCATGCCCAGCTCAAGCGTGTCGAACACCTGCCCGCCCTTGAGCGAGACCTGAGATGCCAGCCCCATGCGCTGCAGCCAATTGCGCCAGTCGCGGCGGTCGGGCGTGGGGTGCAGCAGCTCAGCGCACGCCAGACGCGTTACGTCCCACGGCCCGTCTGCCAGCAGGTTGGGGGCGCCCACGGGGATCAGCAGTTCGGGGAACAGGTAGCTGGCCTCCCAGTCCGCCGGAAAGTGCCCGTAGCTCAGCAATACCGCGCAATCGAATGGCTCTTGGTTGAAGTCCACTTCGTCCACGCTCATCCACGCACTGGTCAGTTGCACCTCATTGCCCGGCTGCAACGCCCGGAAGCGGCTGAGCCGCGCCAGCAACCAGCGCATGGTCAGGGTCGACGGCGCTTTCATGCGCAGGATGTCGTCCTCGGCATTCAGGGTGTGGCAGGCGCGCTCCAGCGCAGCGAAACCCTCGCGCACGCCGGGCAACAGCAAGCGCGCCGCTTCGGTGAGCTGCAGGTTGCGGCCGCTGCGCTGGAACAGGCGGCAGGCAAAATGCTCTTCGAGTGTGCGGATATGCCGGCTGACGGCACTTTGCGTGATCGACAGCTCCTCTGCCGCGCGGGTAAAGGAGTTGTGCCGTGAAGCGGCCTCAAATGCGCGCAAGGCGTACAACGGAGGGAGACGACGTGGCATAGGGAAACCTCCGACAGAGCAAGCCCAAACCCTACCATGAGTTTTAATCATGCGAACGATCGCTTTTATCCTTTTGTGTAATGCGTTGGGAGCGCCGAGAATCAACCCCTCCCCAACCCTCTGACTTTTTGAGCGTGATGACCATGCAGCATCCGGTGCGTACTGAACTCTGGGCCATTCTGCGGCTGTCGGGGCCGTTGATTGCCTCACAGTTGGCGCACATGTTGATGGTGCTGACCGACACTCTGATGATGGCCCGCCTGAGCCCCGAAGCCCTGGCCGGCGGCGGCCTGGGCGCGGCGAGCTATTCGTTTGTGGCGATTTTCTGCATCGGCGTGATTGCTGCAGTGGGCACGCTTGTGGCCATCCGCCACGGCGCCGGCGACATCGAAGGCGCCACCCGCCTGACCCAGGCCGGGCTGTGGCTTGCCTGGCTGATGGCACTGGTGGCCGGCTTGCTGCTGTGGAACCTCAAGCCCGTATTGCTGATGTTTGGCCAGACCGAAACCAACGTGCACGCGGCGGGGCAATTTCTGACCATCCTGCCATTCGCCCTGCCCGGCTACCTGAGCTTCATGGCCTTGCGCGGCTTTACCAGCGCTATCGGCAAAGCCACGCCAGTGATGGTGATCAGCCTGGGTGGCACGGTGCTCAACTACTTCCTCAACCACGCCTTGATAGAAGGCATGTTCGGCCTGCCGAAACTGGGATTGATGGGTATTGGCCTAGTCACCGCGATTGTCGCCAACAGCATGGCCTTGGCGCTGATGTGGTACATCCGCAGCAACCGGGCTTACGCCGCCTACCCGCTGAGTTCAGGCCTGCTGCGCCTCAACACCCTGTATCTGCGCGAGCTGTGGCGCCTGGGCCTGCCGATTGGCGGCACCTATGCGGTGGAGGTCGGCCTGTTTGCCTTCGCGGCGCTGTGCATGGGCACCATGGGCAGTACGCAACTGGCGGCGCATCAGATTGCCCTGCAAATCGTCTCGGTAGCGTTCATGGTGCCAGCGGGGATGTCGTACGCGATCACCATGCGCATCGGCCAGCATTACGGCGCCGGGCAGTTGCTGCAAGCGCGCATGGCCGGGCGGGTCGGCATCGGATTCGGTGCGGCAGTGATGTTGGGATTTGCCGCAGTGCTGTGGCTGTTTTCCGATGCGCTTATCGGGCTGTTCCTCGACCATAACGACCCGGCCTTCCATGACGTTATCGTCCTGGCCGTCAGCCTGCTGGCCGTGGCGGCCTGGTTCGAATTGTTCGACGGTGTGCAGACCATCGCCATGGGCTGCATCCGTGGGTTGAAAGACGCCAAGACGACCTTTCTGGTGGGCTTGGGCTGCTACTGGCTGATCGGCGCGCCGGCGGCGTGGTTGATGGCGTTCACCCTCGGCTGGGGGCCGACCGGTGTGTGGTGGGGCCTGGCGTTGGGCCTGGCCTGCGCGGCCGTCAGTTTGACCTGGGCGTTTGAGGCGAAGATGAAAAGGATGATTCGGCGGGAGCCGGAAATTCGCGCTGAATTCCAAGCCATGCAGCCAGACTAGAGACTGTACTCGGTCAATGTGGGAGCTGGCTTGCCTGCGATAGCATCACCTGGATAGGCCTGACACACCGAGGTGCCTGCATCGCAGGCAAGCCAGCCCCACACAAGCCAGTTCAGCCCAGCAAAGCCTGCTGGCTTTTGCCGAATGTCAGGTATTCCACCAACTCCGGCAACGGCAATGGCTTGCTGATCAAATACCCCTGCGCCTGATCGCAGCCAAACAAGCGCAACAGCGCCAGTTGCTCAGGCGTTTCCACACCTTCAGCCACCACTTCCAGGTTGAGGTTGTGCGCCAGGTTGATCATGGCGTGCACCAGCTTGCGGTTCTCTTCGCGCTCTTCCATGCCGCCGACAAAGCTCTTGTCGATCTTCAACAAGGCAATCGGCAGGCTGTTGAGGTGCACGAACGACGAGAATCCGGTGCCGAAGTCATCCAGGGAAAACCGCACGCCCAGGCGGCCGAGGGCGTCCATGGTCTGTTTGACCAAGTCACTGCGGCGCATGACGGCGGTTTCGGTCAATTCGAACTCCAGCCACTGTGCTTCCACGCCGCGCTCGGCAATCAGCCGGCTGAGGGTCGAGAGCAGTTGGCTGTCCTGGAACTGGCGAAACGACAGGTTGACCGCCATGTGCAACGGCGGCAGGCCGCGTTCGCGCAGGTCTTGCATGTCGCGCAGGGCGCGGGAGATCACCCAGTAGCCCAGCGGCACAATCAGGCCGCTCTGTTCGGCCAGCGGCACGAACTCGCTGGGTGGCAACAGGCCGCGTTCGCCATGGCGCCAGCGCACCAAGGCTTCCAGGCCGACAATATGCCCGTCGTCCAGGTCCAGGCGCGGTTGGTAGTGCAGTTCCAGCTCGTCGCGGCGCAATGCGCGGCGCAGTTCACTTTCCAGGTCGGCCAGGCTGCGCGCGTTGCGGTTGATGCGTTCGTTGAAGATATGAAAGGTGCAGCCTTGCGTACTTTTGGCTTGCTGCATGGCGATGTGCGCGTGCCACATCAGCGGGTCGGCGCCAGCACGCGCGCGGGCATGCGCCACGCCCAGGCTGCAGCCGATCAACAGGCTTTCGCCATCCACCCAATAGGGTTCGGCCATGGCTTCGGTGATGCGTTCGGCCATCCATTCGGCGCGCTGGGGCGCGCGGCGCGTATCAATCAGCAGGGCGAACTCATCGCTGCCCAGGCGTGCCAACTGGTCCCCGGCTTCGAGCTGGCTCTTGAGGCGCGAGACCACTTGCAGGATCAACCGGTCACCGGCCTGATGGCCTAAAGCGTCGTTGGCATGGCGAAAGTTATCGAGGTCAAGGTGGCCGAGCGCCAGGCCGCGGCCTTCGTTTTCAACCAGACGCGCCGCCAGCAGGGTCTGGAAACCCTGGCGATTGGCGATCCCGGTGAGCGGGTCCTGTTCGGCCAGGCGCTGCAAGGTGGTCTCCAGCACGCCGCGCTCGCGGACATGGCGCAGGCAGCGGCGCAATGTATCGGCATCCAATACGTCACGGATCAACCAATCGCTGACACCCAGCGGCGAAACCAGAGGTTCCTGCTCCAGCAACAATATGCACGGCAAGTTGCAACGGCCGGGGCAGGGTTGCAGGCTGGGCGTGGTCAATAACACGGCCGAGTGGTCGTCATCGAACAGACGACTCACCGAGTCCCAGTTGGGCGCACTGATCAGCACAGCCCCATCGCCCATCGGCGCCAGGCACTCGCGCAACAACGCTGCCCACGCTGGCTCATCGGCCAGTAGCAGCAAACGCAAGGGTTCGACAGGCGTAGACAAGCTAGCTCCCTAGACTCTGCAAAATTTCGTTGGCGGCGGGCATTATGACGCGCGGCCTGATAATCACCAATGATAAGGGTTATCAAATACGCTGACTGTAAGCATTCGTCCCGATCTTCAGGACAGAAGGCCCACACATCCTGCGGCAAAGTATCAAAACCGGCAAATTTAGATCGAGTGGTACGTCACACTGTCGTTCTGTGAGAGCAGAATCCTGCGAGCCTGTTAAAATGCCCGCCCTTTTGAACAACGACTCCCTGAATTCTGTATGTCCCGACTCAATCCCCGGCAGCAAGAAGCCGTGAACTACGTCGGCGGCCCTCTATTGGTGCTCGCCGGCGCGGGCTCCGGCAAGACCAGCGTGATCACCCGCAAGATCGCGCACCTGATCCAGAACTGTGGCATCCGCGCCCAGTACATCGTCGCCATGACCTTTACCAACAAGGCGGCGCGCGAAATGAAAGAGCGTGTCGGCACGCTGCTCAAGGGCGGCGAAGGCCGTGGCCTCACCGTGTGTACCTTCCACAACCTGGGCCTGAACATCATCCGCAAGGAGCATGCGCGGCTGGGCTACAAGCCCGGTTTCTCGATCTTCGACGAAACCGATGTGAAGTCGCTGATGACCGACATCATGCAAAAGGAATACGCAGGCGACGACGGCGTGGATGAGATCAAGAACATGATCGGCGCCTGGAAAAACGACCTGATCCTGCCGCCCCAGGCCCTGGAAAACGCGCGCAACCCAAAAGAGCAGACCGCCGCCATCGTCTACACCCATTACCAGCGCACGCTCAAGGCGTTCAACGCGGTGGACTTCGACGACCTGATCCTGCTGCCGGTAAAGCTGTTCGAGGAACACGCCGACATCCTCGAAAAGTGGCAGAACAAGGTCCGCTACCTGCTGGTGGACGAATACCAGGACACCAACGCCAGCCAATACCTGCTGGTGAAGATGCTGATCGGCACGCGCAACCAGTTCACCGTGGTGGGCGACGACGACCAGTCGATCTATGCCTGGCGCGGTGCGCGCCCGGAAAACCTGATGCTGCTAAAGGACGACTATCCGTCCCTGAAAGTGGTGATGCTGGAGCAAAACTACCGCTCCACCAGCCGCATCCTGCGTTGCGCCAACGTGCTCATCTCCAACAACCCCCACGAGTTTGAAAAACAACTGTGGAGCGAGATGGGCCACGGCGACGAAATCCGCGTGATCCGCTGCCGCAATGAAGACGCCGAAGCCGAGCGCGTGGCCGTGGAAATCCTCAGCCTGCACTTGCGCACCGACCGGCCCTACAGCGACTTTGCGATCCTGTACCGCGGCAACTACCAGGCCAAGCTGATCGAACTGAAATTGCAGCACCACCAGGTGCCGTATCGCCTGTCGGGCGGCAACAGCTTTTTCGGACGCCAGGAAGTAAAAGACTTGATGGCTTACTTCCGCCTGATCGTGAACCCGGACGACGACAACGCCTTCCTGCGCGTGATCAACGTGCCACGCCGGGAAATCGGTTCGACTACCCTGGAAAAGCTCGGCAACTACGCCACTGAACGCAAAATCTCGATGTATGCCGCCACCGACGAAATCGGCCTGGGCGAGCATCTGGACACACGCTTCACCGACCGACTGTCGCGCTTCAAGCGCTTCATGGACAAGGTGCGCGAGCAGTGCGCCGGCGAAGACCCGATCAGCGCGCTGCGCAGCATGGTCATGGACATCGACTATGAAAACTGGCTGCGCACCAACAGCTCCAGCGACAAAGCCGCGGATTACCGCATGGGCAACGTCTGGTTCCTGATCGAGGCGCTGAAAAATACCCTGGAAAAAGACGAAGACGGCGAGATGACCGTCGAAGACGCCATCGGCAAGCTGGTGCTGCGCGACATGCTCGAGCGCCAGCAAGAAGAGGAAGACGGCGCCGAAGGCGTGCAGATGATGACCTTGCATGCGTCCAAGGGCCTGGAATTCCCCTACGTGTTCATCATGGGCATGGAAGAGGAAATCCTCCCGCACCGTTCCAGCATCGAAGCCGACACTATCGAAGAAGAACGGCGCCTGGCCTACGTGGGCATTACCCGCGCGCGTCAGACGCTGGCCTTCACCTTCGCCGCCAAGCGTAAGCAATACGGCGAAATCATCGACTGTGCCCCCAGCCGGTTCCTCGACGAACTACCACCGGACGATCTGGCCTGGGAAGGCAATGACGACACCCCGACCGAGGTGAAAGCCGTTCGCGGCAATACCGCCTTGGCGGACATACGCGCGATGTTAAAGCGCTAGAATCGACTACTTTTTAATCTACTTTCGGCGCACACCGCGCCATTAGAGGAAGCTTTCCGTGGAAGCACTGCACAAGAAAATTCGCGAAGAAGGCATCGTGCTTTCCGATCAGGTACTCAAGGTCGACGCCTTTCTGAACCACCAGATCGACCCGGCGCTGATGAAACTGATCGGCGACGAATTCGCCGAGCGCTTCAAGGACTCGGGCATCACCAAGATCGTCACCATCGAAGCCTCGGGCATTGCGCCGGCGATCATGACCGGCCTTAACCTTGGCGTGCCGGTGATTTTCGCCCGCAAGCAGCAGTCCCTGACCCTGACGGAAAACCTGCTGTCGGCGACCGTGTATTCCTTCACCAAAAAGGTCGAAAGCACCGTGGCGATCTCGCCGCGCCACCTGACCAGCAGCGACCGCGTGCTGGTGATCGATGACTTCCTGGCCAACGGCAAGGCGTCCCAGGCGCTGATCTCGATCATCAAGCAAGCCGGCGCGACCGTCGCAGGCCTGGGGATTGTGATCGAGAAGTCGTTCCAGGGTGGCCGTGCCGAGCTGGATGCGCAGGGTTATCGAGTTGAATCGCTGGCGCGCGTGAAGTCGCTGGCCGGTGGCGTGGTCACGTTCATCGAGTAATGGGCAGCACCGCAAACCCCAAGTGAACACAGATCAAAATGTGGGAGGGGGCTTGCCCCCGATAGCAGTGGGTCAGCCAACACATGGGTGACTGATACACCGCAATCGGGGGCAAGCCCCCTCCCACATTTGGTTTCGTGGAAATTTTTAGTGTGCGGTGGCCTGTAGGCCGGCGAGCAACAGGCGCTGGTACAGATCTTCTTTCAGCCCGTCTGGCTTATCCAGCCGCATCCGTTGGAGATGCTCAGGAAACGCCTCCGGCTCCGGTGCATCCAGCGCTGCCTTGCCCAACTCCAGAATCTCCGTCAGCTTGAATTTGCTTTTGAGCCAGTTCAAAGCACGCAACAGATCCTTCTCCTCATCCGTAAAGTCAGTGCCCAGCGGATACTCCGGAAACAGCCGGTGATGCCGCGCCTGAATGCCCTTGAGCCGCTCGGGCGTATTGTCGGCAAAGCGTGGGTCCAGCTGGAAATCCTTGGGTAATTTGCCGGCCTTTTGTGCCTGTTCGATCAAGTCGTTCTGAAAGCGCGAGTCGGTGATATTCAGCAGCGCCTCGATCACCTTGGCATCTGTCTGCCCACGCAAATCGGCAATCCCGTACTCGGTGATGACGATATCGCGCAGGTGCCGGGGAATGGTGCAGTGGCCGTACTCCCAGACAATATTGGAACTGACCTCGCCAGCCGACTCGCGCCAGCTGCGCAGGATCAGGATCGAACGCGCGCCTTCCAATGCATGGCCTTGCGCAACAAAGTTGTACTGCCCGCCGACGCCGCTGAGCACGCGGCCATCTTCCAGCTGATCGGCCACACCTGCGCCGAGCAAGGTCACCATGATCGCGCTGTTGATAAACCGCGCGTCCAGGCGTTGCAGGCGCTTGAGCTCTTCCTGGCCATACAGCTCGTTGATGTAGCTGATGCGCGTCATGTTGAATTCGAGGCGCTTGGCGTGCGTCATTTCCTGCAGGCGCTGGTAAAAACTGCGCGGCCCGAGAAAGAAACCGCCATGGATCGACACGCCGTCAGGTTGCGCCGCGTCGTCCAGCGTGCCGGCGTTGGCTTGCGTCTGGGTCGCCACATCCGGGTAAACCTTGCGCCGGATAATGCCGGCGTCGGCCAGTACCAGCAGGCCGTTGACGAACATTTCGCTGCAGCCATACAGGCCACGGGCAAAGGGCGACACACCGCCTTCGCGGCTGATCAGGGGCGCCCATTGATACACATCAAGGTCGGTGAGCAGCAGTCGATAAGCCTCGTTATCCGCCTGGCGCGCCAGCAGGGCGGCGGTCAGCGCATCCCCCATGGAGCCGATACCGATCTGCAACGTGCCGCCATCGCGCACCAGCGTGCTGGCATGCACACCGATAAAGTGGTCCTGCAAGCCCACCGGCATATTGGGTGTGGAGAACAGCGTGGTGCTGTCCTTTGCGTCGATCAGGTAATCGAACGCGTCCATGCCCAGTTCGGCATCGCCCGGCATGTAGGGCAGATCGGAGTGCACTTGGCCAACGATCAGGATGGTTTCGCCATCCTCACGGCGCTTTTCGATCATCGGCAGCAGGTCGAGTGTGATGTCGGGGTTGCAGCTCAAGCTCAGGCGATCCGGATGCTCAGTGCTGCTGGCCACCAGTTGCGCCACCAGATTCAGGCCGGCGGCGTTGATGTCGCGCGCCGCGTGACTGTAATTGCTGCTGACGTAATCCTGCTGCGCCGATGCGCTGTGGAGCAGGCTGCCGGGCTGCATGAAGAACTGCTGCACGCGGATGTTCGCGGGCAGGCTGTCCTTGTGCAGGTCGGCGAGAAAATCCAGCTCGGGGTAGTCGCCAAATACGCGTTCGATGAAGGGCTCGAGAAAGCGCTTCTGCAAACCGTCGCCCAAGGTCGGACGACCCAGGGCCAGCGCGGTGTAGATCGTCAGCGCGCGCTCCGGCAACTTGGCGATGCGCCGGTACAGCGCGTTGACGAACAGGTTGGGCTTGCCCAGGCCCAGGGGCATGCCCATGTGGATATGCGCGGGCAAGCGCGCCAATACGTCGTCAACTGCTTGCTCGATTGAACACAACTGCACCATCCGACCCTCCTGAACATTCCATGATTAGGGGTTGGACCGAGCTTGCCGGGTCTTTGCTGCAATGAACAGCCTGCAAACTTAAATCACGGGCACAAAAAAGCCGCTGGGCAGCGGCTTTTTGGCGAAGATCGGTTTATTTAAGCCCCGACATCTTCTCGATCGCACCTTTAAGCTCGTCGTCCGAGCAATCGGCGCAAGTGCCTTTAGGCGGCATGGCGTTGAGGCCAGTGATCGCCTTGGCGAGCAGGCCGTCAAGGCCGCCCTGGTGATCGGCGCGGTCTTTCCAGGCAGCGGTGTCACCGATTTTCGGTGCGCCCAGCAGGCCGGTGCCGTGGCAGGCGTTGCAGTGCTTGGCGATCACGTCATCCGGCGTTTTTGCACCGCCGCCGCCACCGGCTGCCACCGCCACTTCCATCCCTTTGCATTCCTGGCCCTGAACACAGACTTGGCCGACAGGTTCCAGGCGCTTGGCAATTTCATCATTGGTCGCAGCTTGAGCGCTGACAGCCCATAGGGCCAGTACGGTTGCTGGTGCAGCCAGCATTTTCATAATTAGGTTCACGCGTTCACCCTCAATGGTGGCTATTCACGCCTGCGGCCACGGTTTCGCAGGCGGCGAAAGTATAACGGTTAGCCCGTCCGGCCGAAACAACCCTATTAAATAAAGGGAGATTCAGCCCTGCGGCGTACAGCTACGGGAGTGTCTGCAACGCTGGCAGCACGCCTCTTGTGTCAAAAGTTCGCGGGTGTGGCTGCGCTGATTAGTCGCGCCGGCACGTCGAACGGGTTGCGAAAACGATGGGGCTTGGTGCTTTCAAAGTAGTAGCTATCGCCGGCTTCGAGCACAAAAGTTTCAAGACCGACCACCAATTCCAGGCGACCTTCCACCAGAATTCCGGTTTCCTCGCCTTCGTGGGTGAGCATTTCTTCGCCGGTGTCGGCGCCCGGCGGGTAAATCTCGTTGAGAAACGCGATCGCCCGACTCGGGTGTGCGCGGCCGACCAGTTTCATGGTGACGGCGCCGTCCGATATGTCGATCAGCTCATTGGCTTTATAGACGATCTGGGTCGGTTTTTCCTGGAGGATCTCCTCGGAAAAGAACTCGACCATCGACATGGGAATGCCGCCCAGCACCTTGCGCAAGGAGCTGATCGAGGGGCTGACACTGTTTTTTTCGATCATCGAAATGGTGCTGTTGGTGACACCCGCGCGCTTGGCGAGCTCGCGCTGGGAAAGACCCTTCAGTTTACGGATGGATTGCAGTCGTTCGCCGACGTCCAATGCAGGAGCCTCCTAGGATTCAGGCGTTGTTGTAATTGAGCGTTATCATGGCGACAGCGTTCAGTATTTACAACACTTGGGCCTAAATCCTGGTCAGCTCCACTCGTAGGCCGTGTTCAAGCCCCGCAATAGAGCCTTGGCACGCGGCGCAGGTTGCAGAAGATCTGGTAGGGAATGGTCTCGGCAGCGGTCGCAACGTCGCTGGCGAGAATAGTTTTGCCCCACAGCTCCACGGTGGAACCGAGCCCGGCCTGCGGCACGTCGGTGAGGTCGACACACAGCATGTCCATGGATACACGGCCCAGCAACTGACTGCGCTGGCCCGCCACCAACACCGGTGTGCCAGTGGGCGCATGACGTGGATAACCGTCGGCATAGCCCATAGCGACCACGCCGACCCGCATCGGTTTGGGTGTGATGAACTTGGCGCCGTAGCCCACCGGCTCGCCGGCCGGCAGTTCGCGCACGCAGATGACCTTGGATTCGAGCGTCATCACCGGCTGCAAGCGCGCGGCAATGGCCTGGTCTTCACCAAACGGCGTGGCGCCGTAGAGCATGATGCCTGGGCGCACCCAGTCGCTGGACACGTTCGGCCAGCCCATCACGGAAGGCGAGTTGCGCAGGCTCACCTCGGCCGACAAGCCTTGGCGCGCCGCTTCAAACACCGCCACTTGTTCATTGCTGCGTACACAATCGAGCTCGTCGGCACGGGCGAAGTGGCTCATCAATACGATTTTTGCCACTTTACCGCTGGCCAGCAGGCGCTGGTAAGCCTCGTGGTAATCCTTGGGATGCAGGCCGACACGATGCATGCCCGAATCCAACTTGAGCCAGATGGTCAGCGGCTTGCTCAACCGGGCCTGCTCAATGGCGTCCAACTGCCACAACGAATGCACCACGCACCAGAAATCATGCTCGATGATCAGCGGCAGCTCGTCGGCTTCGAAGAACCCTTCCAGCAACAGCACCGGCGCGCGAATCCCCGCGGCACGCAGCTCCAGCGCTTCCTCGATGCACGCCACGGCAAACCCGTCGGCTTCGGCTTCCAGCGCCTGGGCCACGCGCACGGCGCCGTGGCCATAGGCATCGGCCTTGACCACGGCGAGGGCCTTGGCCCCCGTGACTTCACGGGCCAGTTGGTAATTGTGGCGCAGGGCTTGGAGGTCGATCAGGGCACGGGCAGGACGCATGGCGGCAGGCTTCTAGGCGGCAGAGTGAAGAAAAAACCGGCACCGACAGACAGCGCCGGCACCGGGAGAGGGATCATTGGTTAAGGCAGCGCGGCCACGACGGACAGCTCTACCAGGATTTCCGGTTCGCACAGCTTGGCTTCAACCGTGGCACGGGCCGGGGCAACGCCTTTAGGCAGCCACTTGTCCCACACCGCGTTCATGCCTGCGAAATCGGCGTCGATGTCTTTCAAGTAGATCGTCACCGACAGCAGCTTGGATTTGTCGGTGCCGGCCAAGTCCAGCAAACGCTCGATATTGGTCAGGGTTTCACGGGTCTGCTGTTCAATCCCGGCACTCATGTCGTCGCCGACTTGCCCTGCCAGATACACGGTACCGCTGTGAACAACGATCTGGCTCATGCGCTCATTGGTGAGCTGGCGCTGGATTGACATGTTTTGCGGACTCCTGGTGGTTGCCGTAACGGGAAATATCGAGGCCTTCGGCGCTGATCTGCGGGGTTTTCTTCGCCATCAGGTCGGCCAGCAAACGACCAGAGCCACAGGCCATGGTCCAGCCAAGTGTGCCGTGCCCGGTATTGAGGAACAGGTTCTTGAAAGGCGTGGCACCGACAATCGGCGTGCCGTCGGGTGTGGTCGGGCGCAGGCCAGTCCAGAACGTGGCTGCGGTCAAATCGCCGCCCTGAGGATAAAGGTCGTTGACGATCATCTCCAGGGTTTCACGCCGGCGCGGGTTCAGCGACAGGTCAAAACCGGCGATTTCAGCCATGCCGCCAACGCGGATGCGGTTGTCGAAACGGGTGATCGCGACCTTGTAGGTCTCGTCCAGAATGGTCGAGGTCGGTGCCATCGCCGGGTTGGTGATCGGCACGGTCAGCGAGTAACCCTTGAGCGGGTACACTGGCGCCTTGATCCCCAGCGGCTTGAGCAGTTTCGGCGAGTAGCTGCCGAGGGCCAGTACATAACGGTCTGCGGTTTCCAGCGTGCCGTCGATCCACACGCCATTGATGCGGTCGCCTGCGCAGTCGAGGCGCTGGATGTCCTGCTCGAAGCGGAACTCAACGCCCAACTGCTTGCACATGTCGACCAGGCGCGTGGTGAACATCTGGCAGTCGCCCGTCTGGTCGTTCGGCAGGCGCAGGGCGCCAGCAAGAATATCCGTGACGCTGGCCAGGGCCGGCTCAACGCGGGCGATACCGGCGCGGTCGAGCAGCTCGAACGGTACGCCAGACTCTTTGAGCACGGCGATGTCTTTGGCCGCGCCGTCCAGTTGGGCCTGGGTGCGGAACAATTGCGTTGTGCCGAGGCTGCGGCCCTCGTAGGCAATGCCGGTTTCAGCACGCAGCTCGTCGAGGCAGTCGCGGCTGTACTCGGACAGGCGGACCATGCGCTCCTTGTTCACTGCGTAACGGCTTTGGGTGCAATTGCGCAGCATCTGCGCCATCCACAGGTATTGATCGATATCGGCGGTGGCCTTGATCGCCAGCGGCGCGTGGCGCTGCAGCAGCCACTTGATCGCCTTGAGCGGCACGCCCGGGGCGGCCCAGGGCGAGGCGTAACCAGGCGACACCTGGCCGGCGTTGGCGAAACTGGTTTCCATGGCAGCGGCTGGCTGACGGTCGACCACGACGACTTCAAAGCCGGCCCGCGCCAAATAGTACGCACTGGTCACACCAATGACGCCGCTACCCAAGACCAGAACGCGCATTTTTATATCCTCATCGCGGGCTTGGCCGCTGACGTGTGTTATTGGAGCAATGATGAGCGCAGTATAAAAAGCAACTGCCAGTGCATTTCACTATATAAATGCCTATATTTGGCGACAATTCTCGGCAAAAACCCTTTTCACAGAGGCGTATCCCCTATGCGTACCAACACCCAGACCAAGCGGGAGCTGGACAAGATCGACCGCAATATCCTGCGCATCCTGCAAACCGACGGGCGCATTTCATTCACGGAGCTGGGGGAAAAGGTCGGGCTGTCGACCACGCCGTGCACCGAGCGCGTACGCCGCCTGGAACGCGAAGGGATCATCATGGGTTACAACGCGCGGCTCAATCCGCAGCATTTGAAGGGCAGTTTGCTGGTATTTGTCGAGATCAGCCTCGATTACAAGTCCGGCGACACCTTTGAAGAATTCCGCCGCGCCGTGCTCAAACTGCCCCATGTGCTGGAGTGCCATTTGGTGTCGGGTGACTTCGACTACCTGGTGAAAGCGCGCATTTCCGAGATGGCCTCGTACCGCAAATTGCTCGGCGACATCTTGCTCAAGTTGCCCCATGTGCGCGAATCAAAGAGCTATATCGTGATGGAAGAGGTCAAGGAGAGCTTGAACCTGCCGATTCCGGACTGACCGACACAATACGGTCAATGTGGGAGCGGGCTTGCTCGCGAAAGCGGAGTGTCAGTCACCAGACTCATCGACTGATTCACCACCTTTGCGAGCAAGCCCGCTCCCACATTTTGACCGCGTATAGTCGCTAGACCAGCACCTGCCGGGTGCTGGCCATGTATTCGTGGATTTGCTTCTCAACCCGCGGATGAATCAGCTCCACCGGCCGCCGCCCGTTGGGGCACGGCAGGGTCTTGGTGGTGCCAAACAACCGGCAAATCAGCGGCCGCTCGTCATATACCGTGCAGCCGTTGGGCCCAAGGTGCACGCAGTTCAGCTCGTCCATGGCCGCGTCCTGCTCGGCTGCGGTCTTGCGTGGCAGGCGCGACATTTCCTCGGGCGAGGTGGTCACCGGCCCACAGCAATCGTGGCAACCCGGAACACACTCGAACGAAGGAATCTGCCTACGCAGCGCGCTGATTTTCTGACTGTTGCAACTCATCGGAACACATACCGGACGGCGAATAGGCGTGGATTCTGACGCAAAACGCCCTGCGCAGACAGCTTCGTCCGACCGCTGTATCCTGCGTCAAATTTTCCAAACAGGGATGCTCCCCATGACCGCCAGCGCCCGGCACACCGCTTCCTACTACGCCGCCAGCAGCGTCCCACAACCCGATTACCCGGCGTTGACGGGCGAGGTCAGCGCCGATGTGTGCGTGATTGGCGGCGGTTACTCCGGGCTCAACACCGCCCTGGAACTGGCCGAGCGCGGTTACAGCGTGGTGTTGCTGGAGGCGCGCAAGATGGGCTGGGGCGCCAGTGGTCGTAACGGCGGCCAGCTGATTCGCGGCGTCGGCCATGGCCTGGACCAGTTTGCCAACGTGATCGGCACCGACGGTGTGCGCCAGATGAAGTTGATGGGCCTGGAAGCCGTGGAGATCGTGCGCGAGCGCGTCGAGCGCTATCAAATCCCCTGCGACCTGACCTGGGGTTACTGCGACCTGGCGAATAAACCTCAGCACCTGCACGACCTGGCCGAAGATGTCGAAGAACTGCGCAGCCTCGGCTATCGCCATGAAGTGCGCCTGCTGCAAGCCAACCAGATGAGCAGCGTGATTGGTTCCGACCGCTACGTGGGCGGCATGATCGACATGGGTTCTGGTCATTTGCACCCGCTGAATCTGGCCCTCGGCGAAGCCGCCGCCGCGCAGAAGCTGGGCGTGAAGCTGTTCGAGCAGTCCGAAGTAACACGCATCGACTATGGCCCTGAAGTCAACGTGCACACCGCCCTCGGCAATGTGCGCGCCAGGACCCTGGTGTTGGCGTGCAACGCCTACCTCAATGGCCTCAACCCACACCTGAGCGGCAAAGTGCTGCCCGCCGGCAGCTACATCATCGCCACCGAACCATTGAGCGAAGCCCAGGCCGCCCACCTGCTGCCGCAGAACATGGCCGTGTGTGATCAACGGGTGACGGTGGATTACTTCCGGTTGTCCGCCGACCGCCGCCTGTTGTTCGGCGGTGCCTGTCACTATTCCGGACGGGATCCACAGGACATCGGTGCCTACATGCGCCCAAAAATGCTCAAGGTGTTCCCACAACTGGCCGACGTGAAGATCGACTACCAGTGGGGCGGCATGATCGGCATCGGCGCCAACCGCTTGCCACAGATTGGCCGGCTGGCCGATCAACCCAATGTGTATTACGCCCAGGCCTACGCCGGCCACGGCCTCAATGCCACGCACCTGGCCGGCAAGCTGCTGGCCGAAGCCATCAGCGGCCAGCAGCAGGGTCGTTTCGATTTGTTCGCCCAAGTGCCGCACATCACCTTCCCCGGCGGTAAACATTTGCGTTCGCCGCTACTGGCATTGGGAATGCTCTGGCACCGGTTCAAAGAGCTGGTCTGATCAATCGCGCCAGAACGGTTTCAGGCCTTCCTCGCGCGCTTGCTCGACGCTCAGCCCGACGTCGCGCAGTTGTTCGCGGGTCAAATGCAGCAAAGCCTTGCGCGTGTGGCAGCGATGCAAGAACAAACGCCAGCGGCTGATATCCCGCGGCGCCGTCGCGCGCTCTTGCCCTGCCTGCAATTCCTGACTGTGTAACATCAGACGCACATCGCTTATGCCGCTCATTTTGCTGCCCCTCATTTGCTTGTTGCCATGAGTGACTAGCGTGAGCGCAACGGCAAAACCATGACAGATTCAACGCATCTTTATTAAATCCATACAGATGCTGCCCATGGACGCCTGAATCCTGTATTTTCCGCCTATCTGTACTGGTCCTCGGGAGCGACCGCCATGACCCTTTACGTCAACCTCGCCGAATTGCTGGGCACGCGCATCGAACAGGGCTTCTATCGCCCCGGCGATCGCTTGCCGTCTGTGCGCGCGTTGAGCGTTGAACATGGGGTTAGCCTGAGCACCGTGCAACAAGCCTACCGCTTGCTGGAAGACAACGGCCTGGCGATGCCAAAGCCCAAATCCGGCTACTTTGTGCCGGTTGGGCGCGAGCTGCCGGCGCTGCCCGAGGTAGGCCGCCCGGCCCAGCGGCCGGTGGAAATCTCGCAATGGGACCAGGTGCTGGAACTGATACGCGCGGTGCCGCGCAAAGACGTCATACAGATGGGCCGTGGCATGCCGGATGTATTGTCACCGACCATGAAACCCCTGCTGCGCAGCCTTGCACGGGTGAGTCGCCGCCAGGATCTGCCGGGGCTGTATTACGACAACATCCTCGGCTGTATGGAGTTGCGCGAACAAATTGCACGCCTGTCATTGGATTCCGGTTGCCAGCTGACGGCCGAAGACATCGTGATCACCACTGGTTGCCATGAGGCGCTGTCCGCCAGCCTTCACGCGATCTGTGAACCGGGCGATATCGTCGCGGTGGACTCGCCAAGCTTTCACGGCGCCATGCAGACCCTTAAAGGCCTGGGCATGAAGGCCCTGGAAATCCCAACGGACCCAATCACCGGCATCAGCCTTGAAGCGCTGGAACTGGCGCTGGAACAGTGGCCGATCAAGGTCATTCAGCTGACGCCCAACTGCAACAACCCGTTGGGCTACATCATGCCGGAGGCACGCAAACGTGCGTTGCTGACCCTGGCCCAGCGCTTTGACGTGGCGATCATTGAAGACGATGTGTATGGCGAATTGGCCTACAGCTACCCTCGCCCGCGTACGATCAAATCCTTCGATGAAGACGGCCGCGTGCTGCTGTGCAGCTCGTTCTCGAAAACCCTGGCGCCCGGTTTACGCATTGGCTGGGTAGCGCCCGGGCGCTACCTGGAGCGGGTGCTGCACATGAAATACATCAGCACCGGTTCCACCGCGACCCAACCACAAATCGCGATTGCCGAGTTCTTGAAAAGTGGCCATTTCGAACCGCATTTACGGCGGATGCGCACTCAATACCAGCGCAATCGCGACCTGATGCTCGACTGGGTCAGCCACTACTTCCCGGCCGGCACACGCGCCAGCCGGCCTCAAGGCAGCTTCATGCTCTGGGTGGAACTGCCGGAAGGCTTCGACACGCTCAAGCTCAACCGCGTGTTGGTCGAACAAGGCGTACAGGTGGCGGTAGGCAGTATCTTTTCCGCCTCCGGCAAATACCGCAACTGCCTGCGCATGAACTACGCTGCCAAGCCGACGCCGCAAATTGAAGAAGCAGTACGCAAAGTCGGCGCCGCCGCGATCAAGATGCTCGCCGAGACGCCAGACTGACCTTTCGCCGGAATTAGCCGTCTTATGCCCACAATCGCCCTGACCTGGAAGCAGCGCCCTTGATGATCCAACGGCTTTTACCGTTTTTCCTGCTGGGCGCTCTGGCGCTGGGCGGCTGCGCAACAGTCGACACGCCGCGCATCCCCAGCGACGCCCTGCCCGCCGCGCAATCCTCATTCGGCCGGTCGATCCAGGCGCAGGCGGCGCCGCATCAAGGCCGCTCAGGTTTTCGTTTGCTGCCCAACAGCAGCGAAGCCTTCATGGCCCGCGCCGAACTGATCCGCAACGCCCAGAGCAGCCTCGACCTGCAGTACTACATCGTCCACGACGGCATCAGCACGCGCATGCTTGTGGACGAACTGCTCAAGGCGGCCGACCGCGGCGTGCGCGTGCGCATCCTGCTGGATGACACCACCAGCGACGGTCTCGACCAGGTCATCGCCACCCTCGCCGCCCACCCGAAGATCGAAATTCGCCTGTTCAACCCGCTGCACCTGGGCCGCAGCACCGGCGTCACGCGGGCCATGGGGCGCCTGTTCAACCTGTCGCTGCAACATCGGCGCATGCACAACAAGTTGTGGCTGGCGGACAACAGCGTCGCCATCGTCGGCGGCCGCAACCTGGGCGACGAGTATTTCGACGCCGAGCCCAACTTGAATTTCACCGATATCGACATGCTCAGCGTGGGCCCGGTGGCCGAGCAACTCGGGCACAGCTTCGATCAGTACTGGAACAGCGCGCTGAGCAAACCGATTGATGACTTTGTCTCCAACAGCCCCTCCAAACGTGACCTGGCCGCCGCCCGCGTGCGCCTGCAAGATTCGCTCGCCGAGTCCCGCCAACAGAACCATGCGCTGTACAACCGCTTGCGCACCTACCAGACCCAACCACGCATGGGCATCTGGCGCCGCGAGTTGATCTGGGCCTGGAACCAGGCGCTGTGGGACGCGCCGAGCAAGGTGCTGGCCAAGGCCGACCCGGACCCGCAGTTGCTGCTGACCACCCAACTGGCGCCGGAGCTTGAAGGCGTCAACCATGAGCTGATCATGATTTCGGCGTATTTCGTCCCCGGCCAGCCTGGGCTCGTGTATCTGACCGGCCGAGCCGACGCGGGAGTGTCTGTGAGCTTGCTGACCAACTCGCTCGAAGCCACCGATGTACCGGCGGTACATGGCGGCTATGCGCCGTACCGTAAGGCACTGCTGGAGCACGGCGTAAAACTCTACGAGCTGCGCCGCCAACCCGGCGACCCCAGTGCAGGCAGCGGCCCGCATCTGTTTCGCCGGGGCTCGCTGCACGGCTCGGACTCCAGTCTGCACAGCAAGGCGATGATCTTTGATCGGGAAAAGTCGTTTATCGGCTCGTTCAATTTTGACCCGCGCTCAGTGCTGTGGAACACCGAAGTCGGCGTGCTGGTGGACAGCCCCGAGCTGGCGGAACACGTGCGCAACCTGGCGCTGCAAGGTATGGCGCCGGCGTTGAGCTACCAGGCGAAATTGCAGGATGGCCAAGTGGTATGGGTCACTGAGGATAACGGCCAACTGCACACGCTGACCGATGAACCCGGCAATTGGTGGCGCAGGTTTAATGCCTGGTTTGCTACCTCTGTCGGTCTGGAGCGGATGCTGTAGGAACAATGAAGATCCAGTGTGGGAGCGGGCTTGCCCGCGATGGCGGAGTGTCAGATGCCGTGTTGGCACCTGACACACCGCTATCGCAGGCAAGCCAGCTCCTACAGTTGATTGCATTTCAAATCAGGCGGGCTGTGCGACGCCAAATGCACCCTGACGCAACAGCAGCACCACCAGCCCCAACGCGCCGGCCGCCATCAGCAACGGCAACGCGTGCCCGCTGATCCACTGGCTGCCCGCACCGGCCACCAACGGCCCTATCAAGCAACCGATGCCCCACAACTGCGCCACGTGAGCATTCGCGCGCACCAGCGCATCGTCGCGGTAACGCTCGCCGATCAGGATCAGCGACAAGGTGAACAACCCACCGGCACTGGCGCCGAAGATCACCCACACCGGCCAGATCAGCGGGGTGTGTATCAGCAGTGGAATCGCCAGGCTCGAGATCAGCAACAGCACCGCACAGCTCAAGAACAGCGTGCGACGCGGCAGGTAGTCAGCCAATGCGCCGATGGGCAATTGCAACAGCGCATCGCCCACCACTACCGTGCTGACCATGGCCAAGGCGACCTCGGCCGTGAAACCCTGTTGCAGGCAATACACCGGCAGCAGCGTCAGAATCATCGCTTCGAACGCCGCGAATAAAGCCACCGCCCAGGCAATCGCCGGCAGGCTCAGGCAAAAACGCCATAAGTCGCCAAAGGTGACACTGAAGGATTCAGCCGTCGGCGCGCCGGAGCGCCCCAGCAACAGCAGTGGCGCGACCATCAGCAGGCCCACGCCCACCCAGAAGCCGTAATCATGGTCGGTGCCGATCAGACCCAGCAGCAGCGGCCCCGACAGCTGGCTCAAGGCATAACTGCAGCCATACAGCGCCACCAGGCGGCCACGCCATTGCTCCACCACTAATTGGTTGATCCAGCTTTCACCGAGGATAAACACGATGGTCAGGATCACCCCGATCATCAGCCGCAAGACCAGCCAGACCGGGTAGCTGGGCAGGATTGCCAGCAGGCCGATGGACACTGCACCGGCCCACAGACACAGGCGCATCAGGTTGGCGGTGCCCAGCCATGAGGCCATGCGGCTGGAGACCTTTGCGCCCAGCAGTACGCCGAAGGCCGGCATGGCCGCCATCACCCCAATGGCGAAACTGCCGTAGCCCCAGCCTTCAAGGCGCAGGGACACCAGCGGCATGCTGACGCCCAGGGCCAGGCCGACACTCAGTACCGAGGCCAGGACGGCGAAATAAGTCGCCCAACGCATGTCCACGCTCCTGTGGATAATTTTCAGGGTTTCAAACGAAATGTAGGAGCGAGCCTAGATGGGAGCCGGGCTTGCCCGCGATGCAAGCACCTTGGTGTGTCAGTCACACCTCGGTGATGCTATCGCAGGCAAGCCAGCTCCCACAAAAGCCAGCTCCCACATTTGGCCTGCGGTGTTTCCTACAGGGTTACAGCTTGATCCAGGTCGCCTTCAGTTCGGTGTACTTGTCGAACGCGTGCAGCGACTTGTCGCGACCGTTACCGGACTGCTTGAAGCCACCAAACGGCGCGGTCATGTCGCCGCCATCGTACTGGTTGACCCACACGCTACCGGCGCGCAAGGCCTTGGCCGTCAGGTGCGCCTTGGAGATATCCGCAGTCCACACCGCTGCGGCCAGGCCGTACTGGGTGTCGTTGGCGATGGCGATGGCTTCTTCGGCGCTGTCGAAGGTGATCACCGACAGAACCGGGCCAAAGATTTCTTCCTGGGCAATCTTCATGGCGTTGGTCACGCCGTCGAAAATCGTCGGCTCAACGTAAGTGCCACCGGTTTCTTCCAGGGTGCGCTTGCCGCCCGCAACCAGCTTGGCGCCGTCGGCGTGGCCCGCTTCGATGTACGACAGCACGGTATTCATCTGCTGGGTGTCCACCAGCGCACCGACGTTAGTTGCCGGGTCCAGCGGGTTGCCTGGCTTCCAGCCTTTGAGGGCCTCGATCACCAGCGGCAGGAATTTATCCTTGATGGAGCGCTCCACCAGCAGACGCGAACCGGCGGTGCAGACTTCGCCCTGGTTGAAGGCGATGGCGCCAGCGGCGGATTCGGCCGCCGCTTGCAGGTCCGGAGCATCGGCGAACACGATGTTCGGGCTCTTGCCGCCCGCTTCCAGCCACACGCGCTTCATGTTGGACTCGCCGGAGCGAATCAACAGCTGCTTGGCGATTTTGGTGGAACCGGTGAACACCAGGGTGTCGACGTCCATGTGCAGCGCCAGCGCGTTGCCAACCGTGTGGCCGTAGCCCGGCAGCACGTTGAACACGCCTTTTGGAATGCCAGCTTCAACGGCCAGGGCCGCGATGCGGATGGCGGTCAGCGGGGATTTTTCGGACGGCTTGAGGATCACCGAGTTACCGGTGGACAGCGCCGGGCCGAGTTTCCAGCAGGCCATCATCAGAGGGAAGTTCCACGGCACGATCGCGCCGACAACGCCGACCGGCTCGCGGGTCACCAGGCCCAATTGATCGTGCGGCGTGGCGGCGACTTCGTCGTAGATCTTGTCGATGGCCTCGCCGCTCCAGCTCAGCGCGTTGGCTGCGCCAGGCACGTCAATGCCCAGGGAGTCGCTGATCGGCTTGCCCATGTCCAGGGTTTCGAGCAGGGCCAGCTCTTCGGCATTGGCCTTGAGCAGCGCGGCGAAACGGATCATGACGGACTTGCGCTTGGCCGGTGCCAGACGTGACCAGACGCCGGAATTGAAGGTGGCGCGGGCATTTTCTACAGCGCGCTGGGCGTCGGCGGCGTCGCAGCTGGCGACGGTTGCCAGCAGGCGGCCATCGACCGGGCTGATGCATTCGAACGTGTCACCGGAAACAGCGGCGGTGTATTCGCCATTGATGTAGGCGCGGCCTTCGATCTTCAGATCCTTGGCGCGTTGTTCCCAGTCGGCACGGGTCAGGGTGGTCATGCGAGTGTCCTCCTCTTATTGAATACAAGGGCCAGGTGATGTCCCCCGGCAGCCTCAAAGAATTCTTGCCCGGCCAGCCTGCTGTTCGGCTCAAGGCAGCTGCCACCCTAAACCAGCGGCTGGGGGTGTTTCAATATATTTGACACAACGCCGGTAAACGCCCTTGCGATGTTCATTTTAATAAACATAGACTTTGGACTCTCCAACCGCAGGCCAGACGGGACACGCACATGAGCATCCAGGACATCGTCGACTTCAGCCAAGCCAATACCGCCCCCGAACGCTACCGGCCTGCTGCCGAAAAAGTCCTCAAGGGCGATCCCGAGCAAACCCTCTACAACCACTACAACAGCCCGTGCGGCCAGATGAGCGCCGGGGTCTGGGAAGGTGAAGTCGGGCAATGGAAGGTCAACTACAGCGAGCATGAGTACTGCGAAATCGTGCAGGGCGTTTCGGTGCTGCGCGATGCCGATGGTAACGTCAAGACCTTGCGTGCTGGCGACCGCTTCGTGATCCCCGCGGGTTTCAGCGGCACCTGGGAAGTGCTGGAACCGTGCCGCAAGATCTACGTGGTGTTCGAACAGAAAGCCTGATCAGCAAATCACAGGCAAAAAAAAGCCCGACTCGTGAGAGACGGGCTTTTTTTCACAAGGAAGAAAATCAATTACTTGATTTTGCCTTCTTTGTAGATCACGTGCTTGCGAACGCGCGGGTCGAACATTTTCTTTTCGAGCTTGTCCGGGGTAGTACGCTTGTTCTTGTCGGTAGTGTAGAAGTGACCAGTACCGGCGCTAGAGATCATTCGAATCAATTCACGCATGATAAAGCTCCTTAGATCTTGCCGGCGGCGCGGATTTCGGCCAGCACGACAGTGATGCCGCGCTTGTCGATGATACGCATGCCTTTGGCAGATACACGCAGGCGAACAAAACGTTTCTCTTCTTCAACCCAGAAGCGGTGATGCTGCAGGTTCGGCAGGAAACGACGACGGGTTTTGTTATTTGCGTGGGAAATGTTATTCCCAGTCACCGGACCCTTACCGGTAACTTGACAGACTCTCGACATGCCTCAGCCCTCTAAAACCACATGCCCAACCCGGCATGGGTTGGCCGCTTAATCTCTCAGTCATTTGGCGCCAGGCGCCGCGTTTCTTTAAGGGTCTTACCGGCTACACCTACAGTGAAGGAACCGGGCCCCTAGAAAAGAGCGCTGCTTTATACCAGAAAGACCAAGGTGCAACAACAGCCCGTGTGTTTTTACCGGCGTAAATCTTGGCGACAGACGCCTGAACCGTTGCCAGGAGTGGCCGCTGTCACAGCCGACCGCTCGTCGCACAGAATGATTTACAGCGCCCGCACGCACGATGAAGTGCGCGGCGAAACGCGCTGAGGCGCCATCAAAACAGCATTTGCGCCAAAAGCACAGGCAAAAATGGACTGGTCATTTATCAATCAGACCACTACGGTAGGCTTTTTCCAGACTGCACTCGCAGATGGGCCTTCGATCTGCAAAGGAAACCGAACATGCGCCTCGCTGCCCTACCGCTATTGCTAGCCCCTCTATTTATTACGCCGACGGCCCTGGCTGCTACCAGTTTGAGCGTGTGTACCGAAGCCAGCCCTGAAGGGTTCGATGTGGTGCAATACAACTCGCTGACCACTACCAATGCCTCGGCCGACGTCCTGATGAACCGCCTGGTGGATTACGACGCCGCCAGCGGCAAGCTGGTGCCGAGCCTCGCGGACAGTTGGGACGTTTCGCCAGATGGCCTGACGTACACCTTCAAGCTGCACCCGGACGTGAAATTCCACCGCACCGAATACTTCACCCCAAGCCGCACCCTCACCGCCGAAGATGTGCGCTTCAGTTTCGAACGCATGCTCGATCCGGCCAACCCGTGGCACAAGATCGCCCAAAGCGGTTTCCCGCATGCCCAGTCGCTACAGTTGCCGACGCTGGTCAAGAAAATCGACGCCCTCGACCCGCTGACCGTGCGCTTCACGCTCGATCACGCCGACTCGACCTTCCTCGCCGCGCTGAGCATGGGTTTTGCCTCGATCTACCCGGCCGAATACGCCGACAAGCTGCTCAAGGCCGGCACCCCGGAGAAACTCAATAGCCAACCGATCGGCACCGGCCCGTTTGTTTTCGTACGGTTCCAGAAAGATGCCGTGGTTCGCTACAAAGCCAACCCGGACTATTTCGCCGGCAAACCGGCTGTGGATAACTTGCTGTTCGCCATTACCCCGGACGCCAACGTGCGCCTGCAGAAATTGCATCGCGACGAATGCCAGATCGCCCTCTCGCCCAAGCCGCTGGATGTAGGCGAGGCCGAAAAAGACCCGGCATTGAAGGTGGAGAAAACCGCTGCCTTCATGACTGCATTCGTGGCCATCAACAGCCAGCATCCGCCGCTGGACAAGCCGGAAGTGCGCCAGGCAATCAACCTGGCTTTTGACAAGAACAGCTACCTCAAGGCTGTGTTTGAAGGCACCGCCGAGGCGGCCAATGGCATTTATCCACCCAATACCTGGAGCTATGCCAAAGACCTGCCGGGTTATCCACAGGACATTGCCAAGGCCAAGACGCTGCTCGACCGCGCGGGGCTCAAAGGCGGTTTCAAGACCACCATTTGGACACGCCCGACCGGTAGCTTGCTGAACCCCAACCCTAACCTGGGCGCACAACTGTTGCAGGCAGACCTGGCCAAGATCGGCATCCAGGCAGAGATCCGTGTGATCGAATGGGGCGAACTGATTCGCCGCGCCAAGGCCGGTGAACATGACCTGCTGTTCATGGGCTGGGCCGGCGATAACGGCGACCCGGATAACTTCCTGACCCCGCAGTTCTCTTGCGCGGCGGTGAAATCCGGCACCAACTTCGCCCGCTACTGCGAACCCGCGCTGGACAAACTGATCAGCGCCGGCAAGACCACCAGCGAGCAAGGCGTGCGCACCAAGCTGTATCAACAGGCCCAGGCGCAAATCCAGCAGCAGGCGTTGTGGCTGCCGCTGGCGCATCCGACCGCGTTTGCCCTGACACGCAAGAATGTCGAGGGCTATCAGGTGAGCCCGTTCGGGCGCCAGGACTTCTCGAAAGTCAGCGTCAAGCCCTGATGACCAGCCCCGCCCTTGTGGGCGGGGCTACATCCACCCGTATTCCGCCATCGACAATGGATCACCATCGCCGACAATGATGTGATCCAGCACCCGCACATCCACCACCTCCAACGCCTTTTGCAGCAACTTGGTCAATTTTCGATCAGCCGCACTCGGCTCGACACTCCCCGAAGGATGGTTGTGACACAGAATCAATGCTGCCGCGTTGTACGCCAACGCACGCTTGACCACTTGCCGCGGGTAAACAATGGCAGTGTCGATGGTGCCCTGGGACAGCGCCTCAAACCCCAGAACGCGGTGCTTCGAGTCGAGAAACAGACAACCGAAGATCTCGTGGGGCTCATGGCGCAACAGCGCCTTAAGGTAATCACGCACGGCCAGCGGGCTTTCCAGCACCGAGTCCGCCCGCAGGCGCTCGGCCATGTGCCGCCGGGACATCTCCAGCACCGCCTGCAACTGGGCAAACTTTGCCGGCCCTAACCCCAAATGCTGGCTGAACAGCGTCTGGTTGGCCTCCAGCAGCGGGCGAAGGCCACCAAATTGCGCCAATAAATGGCGCGCCAGGTCGACCGCGCTTCTGCCCGACACCCCGGTGCGCAGGAAGATCGCCAGCAGTTCGGCGTCCGACAACGTTGCCGCGCCCCATTCCAAAAGTTTCTCCCGCGGACGTTCCGCCACAGGCCAATCGCGAATACTCATCCCACCTCCGTGTGCATGTGCGCCGCTGTTGCCCGGCGGACGCTGTGTTATCTTAAGCCCTCTTTTTTGCGTGCGATTTCTCCTGGGGAGGGGGCATCGCAGGCGTCACTGAACTGGCATCACTGAACTGGAAAGGCAAACCAATGCAGCGTCTGTATCGGAAACGCATCGTTCTCGGCGTCGGCGGCGGCATTGCCGCCTACAAGAGCGCAGAGCTGGTTCGCAGGCTTCTGGACCAGGGCGCCGAAGTGCGCGTAGTCATGACCCGCGGCGGCAGCGAGTTCATCACCCCGCTGACCATGCAAGCCTTGTCCGGCCACCCGGTTCATCTGGACCTGCTGGACCCGGCGGCCGAAGCCGCGATGGGCCATATCGAGCTGGCCAAATGGGCCGATCTGGTACTGATCGCCCCGGCCACCGCCGACTTGATCGCCCGCCTGGCCCAAGGCATCGCCGATGACCTGCTGACCACCCTGGTGCTGGCCACCGACGCCACCGTCGCCATCGCCCCGGCCATGAACCAGGCCATGTGGCGCGACTCGGCGACCCAGGCCAACACCCAGCTCCTGCAAAGCCGAGGCCTCAAGGTGTTCGGCCCGGCGTCCGGCAGCCAGGCCTGCGGCGACGTCGGCATGGGCCGCATGCTCGAAGCCACCGACCTGGCGCTGTGCGCCGCCGAGTGTTTCCAGCACCTGGCCCTCACCGGCAAACACGTGCTGATCACCGCCGGCCCGACTCAGGAAAACATCGACCCGGTGCGCTACATCACCAACCATAGCTCAGGAAAAATGGGCTTTGCCTTGGCCGAAGCGGCGGTTGAGGCAGGCGCACGTGTCACCTTGATCACCGGCCCGGTGCACTTGCCGACGCCTGATCGGGTCACGCGAATCGACGTAGTCAGCGCCCGGGACATGCTGGCGGCCTGCGAGGCAGCCATTCCCTGCGACCTGTTTATCGCCTCGGCGGCGGTTGCAGACTACCGCCCGGAAGTCGTAGCCCCGCAAAAGCTTAAGAAAGACCCTACAAGCGGCGACGGCCTGCTCCTGCAAATGGTGCGCAACCCCGACATTCTGGCAACCATCGCCACGCGTGCGGACCGCCCTTTCAGCGTCGGCTTTGCCGCCGAAACCGAGCACCTGCTGGACTACGCGGCACGCAAATTGAAAGACAAAAACCTCGACCTGATCGTTGCCAATGATGTCGCCAACCCGAGCATCGGCTTCAACAGCGAGGAAAATGCCATCAGCGTGATCGACCGCGAGTTGCACGCCACCGTTTTCGCCCAGACCAGCAAAGGCAAGATTGCCCGCCAACTGATCTCATTTATCGCCCAACGGCTGAACCAGGTTTAATTGACATGCACGCTTTGCAAACCAAGATTCTCGACCCACGCATCGGCAACGAATTCCCACTGCCGGCCTACGCCACCCCAGGCTCCGCCGGGTTGGACCTGCGCGCCATGCTCAAGCAAGACACTGTTCTTGAACCCGGCCAGACCCTCCTGATCCCTACCGGCCTGTCGATTTACGTTGGCGACCCCGGCCTGGCGGCATTGATCCTGCCGCGCTCCGGCCTGGGCCACAAACACGGCATCGTGCTGGGCAACCTGGTCGGCCTGATCGACTCCGACTACCAGGGCGAGTTGATGGTGTCGTGCTGGAACCGCGGCCAGACCGCCTTCAACATTGCTGTTGGCGAGCGTATCGCGCAACTGGTGCTGGTGCCGGTGGTGCAGGCGCACTTCGAACTGGTTCAGGAGTTCGATGAGACTCAACGCGGCGCAGGCGGTTTTGGGCATTCCGGCAGCCACTGACTAAGCTGAATCAGGCCGGACGCTTTTGTCCGGCCCGATGCCACCGCAAGGCTTTTCAGGACGAAGAATGCGCGGAATTAATCAGCGAGATTTCATCATTGAAATCAACACATTACGCAGCCATAAGCACGGAGTGCCAGCTCCGATGGCACTTTTGCACCACGAACTCTCTGCCGAAAACGCCGTCATACCCTTCAGTTTGAGCCTGCCGGTCAGCCACTTTAAGGCCAGCTTTGCCCCCTTCAGATGGAGTTTCCCCCCGCGATGAGTACCGCAGCCCGAGTAGCCCCGACATTTCCCGACAGCATCTTTCGCGCCTATGACATTCGTGGCGTCGTGCCCAAGACCCTGACCGCCGAAACCGCCTATTGGATCGGCCGTGCCATCGGCTCCCAAAGCCTGGCCCAGGGCGAACCCAATGTATCGGTAGGCCGCGATGGCCGCTTGTCCGGCCCGGAGCTGGTGGAGCAACTGATCCAGGGCCTGGCCGACAGCGGCTGCCACGTCAGCGATGTGGGCCTGGTACCGACCCCTGCGCTGTACTACGCAGCCAACGTACTGGCTGGCAAGTCCGGCGTTATGCTCACCGGCAGCCATAATCCGTCGGACTACAACGGTTTCAAGATCGTCATCGCCGGCGACACCCTCGCCAACGAACAGATTCAAGCGCTGCACGAGCGCTTGAAGACCAACGATCTGACCACCGGCACCGGCAGCATCACCAAAGTCGATATTCTTCAACGCTACTCTGACCAGATCACGGGCGACGTCAAACTCGCCCGCCGCCTGAAAGTGGTAGTGGACTGCGGCAACGGCGCGGCCGGCGTGATTGCCCCGCAACTGCTCGAAGCCCTGAACTGCGAAGTGATTCCGTTGTTCTGCGACGTTGACGGCAACTTCCCTAACCACCACCCGGACCCGGGCAAGCCTGAAAACCTGGTGGACCTGATCGCCAAGGTCAAGGAAACCGGCGCCGACGTGGGCCTGGCCTTCGACGGTGACGGCGACCGCGTCGGCGTGGTGACCAACACCGGCGAGAACGTGTTCGCCGACCGCCTGCTGATGCTGTTTGCCCGTGATGTGGTGGCCCGTAACCCCAACGCCGAAATCATCTTCGACGTGAAGTGCACCCGCCGCCTCACCCCACTGATCAAGGAATACGGCGGTCGCCCACTAATGTGGAAGACCGGCCACTCGTTGATCAAAAAGAAAATGAAGGAAACCGGCGCGCTGTTGGCCGGCGAAATGAGCGGCCACGTGTTCTTCAAAGAGCGCTGGTTCGGGTTCGACGACGGCATTTACAGCGCCGCCCGTCTGCTGGAGATCCTCAGCAAGGAAAAATCCACGGCGCAGGAGCTGTTTCAGACCTTCCCGAATGATATTTCTACGCCAGAGATCAATATCCATGTGACCGAGGAGAGCAAATTCAGCATCATTGACGCACTGCACGATGCGCAATGGGGTGAAGGCGCCAACCTGACCACCATTGATGGTGTGCGAGTCGATTACGCCAAAGGCTGGGGCCTGGTTCGCGCGTCCAACACCACACCGGTGCTGGTCCTGCGTTTCGAGGCGGATACCGAGGCTGAGTTGCAGCGCATCAAGGACGTGTTCCACGCCCAGTTGAAACGTGTTGCCCCTGATCTCCAATTACCGTTCTGATTTTTTACCGGAGCCCTGAATGACCCTCGAACGCGAAGCCGCTGCCAATACTGCCAAGGTCCTGTCCGAAGCGTTGCCTTACATTCGACGCTACGTCGGCAAGACGCTGGTGATCAAGTACGGCGGCAATGCCATGGAAAGCGAAGAGCTGAAAACCGGCTTTGCCCGCGACATCGTGTTGATGAAAGCTGTCGGGATCAACCCGGTGGTGGTGCACGGTGGCGGCCCGCAAATCGGCGACCTGCTCAAGCGCTTGTCGATCGAGAGTCACTTCATTGATGGCATGCGCGTTACAGACGCGCAGACCATGGACGTGGTGGAGATGGTCCTCGGTGGCCAGGTCAACAAAGACATCGTCAACCTGATCAACCGTCATGGCGGCAGCGCCATTGGCCTGACCGGCAAGGACGCGGAGCTGATCCGCGCGAAAAAACTGACCGTTACCCGTCAGACACCGGAGATGACCCAGCCGGAAATCATCGACATCGGCCAGGTAGGTGAAGTGATCGGCATCAACACCGACCTGCTGAACCTGCTGGTCAAAGGCGACTTCATCCCGGTGATCGCGCCAATCGGCGTGGGCGCCAACGGTGAGTCCTACAATATCAACGCCGACCTGGTAGCCGGTAAAGTGGCCGAAGCGCTGAAGGCTGAGAAGCTGATGCTGCTGACCAACATTGCCGGCCTGATGGACAAGGAAGGCAAGGTGCTGACGGGCTTGACCACCCAGCAGGTGGACGAGTTGATCGCCGACGGCACCATCTACGGCGGCATGCTGCCGAAGATCCGTTGCGCGCTGGAAGCCGTGCAAGGCGGCGTCGGCAGCTCGCTGATCCTGGATGGCCGCGTGCCAAATGCAATCCTGCTGGAAATCTTCACCGATACCGGTGTGGGCACGCTGATCAGTAATCGCAAGCGTCCTTAAGCACTAGAAACAAAAAGGCCCCGCTCAATCGAATTGAGCGGGGCCTTTTTGTTTGCAGGATTTGAAAACACTGCAGATCAAAATGTGGGAGGGGGCTTGCCCCCGATAGCAGTGGATCAGTGCTGAATCAATCAACTGATACACCGCTATCGGGAGCAAGCCCCCTCTCACACAGAGAAATCAGTGTCAGACACCAAATTGCTCGCGATAAGCCTTAACGGCCGGCAAATGCTGCTTGAGCTGCGGATCGTCTTCCAGGAACTGCAACACCTGGTTCAGCGACACAATGCTCACCACCGGAATGCCGAAATCACGTTCAACTTCCTGAATGGCCGACAACTCACCGTTGCCGCGCTCCTGACGGTTCAACGCGATCAGCACGCCCGCGGCCTTGGCGCCATCTTGGGACGCGATGATCTGCATCACTTCACGGATGGCGGTACCGGCGGTGATCACGTCGTCGATGATCAGCACGTCGCCCTTGAGCGGAGACCCAACCAGGCTACCGCCTTCGCCATGTGCCTTGGCCTCTTTGCGGTTGAAGCACCACGGCAGATCCAGCCCGTGATGCTCAGCCAACGCCACGGCAGTCGCGGCCGCCAGCGGGATGCCCTTGTAGGCTGGGCCAAACAAAACGTCGAAGGAAATGCCGCTTTCAACGATGGCTGCCGCGTAGAAACGACCCAGCTGAGCCAGGGCCGAACCCGAGTTGAACAAGCCTGCATTGAAGAAGTACGGGCTGGTGCGCCCGGACTTCAGAGTGAACTCACCGAAGCGCAAAACGCCGCGATCGATGGCAAAACGAATGAAATCGCGTTGATACGCCTGCATGAAAAAAGCCTCAGATACCACGGATTTAGCTAATTAGGTAGACGGCGTGTATCATACACGCACGCGATTTTTGGGGCCATTTATGCGGATCATCAGTGTGAACGTCAATGGTATTCAGGCTGCAGTCGAGCGTGGTTTGCTCAGTTGGCTGCAAGCACAGAATGCCGACGTCATCTGCCTGCAGGACACCCGCGCCTCCGCCTTTGAACTGGACGACCCAGCCTTCCAACTGGATGGCTACTTCCTTTATGCCTGCGATGCCGAAGTGCCCACCCAAGGTGGCGTGGCTTTGTACTCGCGGTTGCAACCCAAGGCGGTCATCAGCGGCCTCGGCTTCGAGACAGCCGACCGCTACGGGCGCTACCTGCAAGCCGATTTCGACAAGGTCAGCATCGCGACCTTGCTGCTCCCTTCGGGGCAGAACGGCGATGAAGACTTGAACCAGAAGTTCAAGCTAATGGACGATTTCGCCCGTTATCTGGATAAACAGCGACGCAAACGTCGCGAGTACATTTACTGTGGCTCGCTGTACGTGGCGCAACAGAAGCTGGATATCAAGAACTGGCGCGACAGCCAGCAATCCCCGGGCTTCCTGGCGCCGGAACGTGCCTGGATGGACGAGATTGTCGGCAACATGGGCTATGTTGACGCCCTGCGCGAAGTCAGCCGCGAAGGCGACCAGTACAGCTGGTGGCCGGATAACGAACAGGCCGAGATGCTTAACCTGGGCTGGCGTTTCGACTATCAGTTGCTGACCCCGGGGCTTCGCCGCTTTGTTCGCAGCGCACGCCTGCCGCGTCAGCCACGCTTCTCGCAGCACGCGCCGCTGATCGTGGACTACGACTGGACATTGACCATCTAAGGTCTTTTTCCAGGCACAAAAAAACCGACATCGCTGTCGGTTTTTTTGTGGGCGCTCACTATTTGACCAATCGCCAGGTAAAGGGATAGCGATAGGCAATCCCCTTGCTGGCTTTGATTGCGCCGATGATCGTCAGCACCACCGTGGCGATTGCCAGGGCAGTCATCAGGAAAAAACCAATCACCGCAAAAGCCAGCACGATGCAAACCAGCCAGGCAATGGCCACGGTGATCTGGAAGTTCAAGGCCTCCTTGCCCTGATCATCAATGAATGGGTCCACTTCCTTCTTCATCTGCCACAGGATCAGCGGCCCGACGACACTGCCGAAGGGAAACACAAACCCCAGGAACGCCGCGAGGTGACACAACATCGCGCCCTGACGCACTTCGTAAGGAGGCGTGGGCACAGGCAGTTGGTGGTCACTCATGGCGTTGCTCCTTGCGGCCGTTTCAGTCAGCCAGTGCGGCGTTCTGCAGTTCGAAGATTTCGGTCATGCCTTTCTGGGCCAGGGCCAGCATGGCGTTCAGGTCGGCCGGCTGGAATGGCGCGCCTTCGGCGGTGCCCTGCACTTCGATGAAACCACCGCTGCTGGTCATTACCACGTTCAGGTCGGTCTCGGCAGCCGAGTCTTCCAGGTAGTCCAGATCGAGGACCGGCTCGCCCTGGTACATGCCCACCGATACGGCAGCGATCATCTGCTTGAGCGGGTCGCCGGCTTTCAGGCCGCCACGCTTCTTGATCACTTTCAGCGCATCAACCAAGGCCACCATGGCGCCGGTGATGGAGGCAGTGCGGGTGCCGCCGTCGGCCTGGATCACGTCGCAATCGACGTACAGGGTCACGTCGCCCAGCTTGGACATGTCCAGCGCTGCGCGCAGCGAACGGCCGATCAGGCGCTGGATTTCCAGGGTGCGGCCGCCTTGCTTGCCACGGCTGGCTTCACGCTGGTTACGCTCGCCGGTGGCGCGCGGCAGCATGCCGTATTCGGCGGTCAACCAACCCTGACCCTGGCCCTTGAGGAAGCGCGGCACGCCGTTTTCGACGCTGACGGTGCAGATCACCTTGGTATCGCCAAACTCGACCAGTACAGATCCCTCGGCGTGTTTGGTGTAGTTGCGGGTGATGCGGATCGAGCGGAGCTGATCGGCAGCGCGACCACTTGGACGTTTCATAGGGGATACCTGTACGGAGGACGAAAAACTGCCGAGCATTATAGAGCCGCCAGCCGATTCGGGGCACTTCTAAAAAATTCGGTTACGAATGGCGGGCCTGGCGCCCATTGTTTGGGCGCGTTCGCCTCACTGCGCTACAATCCTGCGCCTTCGCAGCCTGTCGGCTTCAATTTACCCATCAGCCCGTATTTGCGGGACTGCATCGCGAGGTACCTCCATGGTGCACAGCATGACCGCCTTCGCCCGCGTCGAAAAAGCCGGCGCCCAAGGCACCCTGAGCTGGGAACTGCGCTCGGTCAACAGCCGTTACCTGGAGCCGCACCTGCGTCTGCCGGAATCCTTCCGCGACCTCGAAGGCGCCGTGCGTGAAGCGCTGCGCCAGGGCATTTCCCGCGGCAAGCTGGAATGCACCCTGCGTTTTACCGAAGAAACCACCGGCAAGCCGCTGCAGATCGACCGCGACCGCGCCGCGCAACTGGTCGCCGCCGCTGAAACCATCGCCGGCCTGATCAAGCAACCCGCCGCGCTGAACCCGCTGGAAGTGCTGGCCTGGCCCGGCGTACTGGTGGCCGACGCCACCGACCCGCAGGCCCTCAATGCCGAAGCCCTCGCCCTGTTCAACCAGGGTTTGCAGGAGCTCAAGGCCGGCCGCGAGCGTGAGGGCGCCGAACTGGCGCGCCTGATCAGCGAGCGCCTGAGCGCGATCGAGGAAGACGTGGTCACCCTGCGCGAGTTGGTGCCGCAGATGCTCGCCACCCAGCGCCAGAAGGTTCTGGACCGTTTCACCGACATGAAGGCCGACCTCGACCCGACGCGCCTGGAGCAGGAAATGGTGCTGCTGGCGCAGAAAAGTGACGTGGCCGAAGAGCTCGACCGCCTGAGCACCCACATCCTCGAAGTGCGCCGCGTGCTCAAGTCTGCCGGCGCCGCTGGTCGGCGCCTGGACTTCCTGATGCAGGAACTCAACCGCGAAGCCAATACACTGGGCTCCAAAGCGTTTGATCCGCGCAGCACACAAGCTGCGGTCAACCTCAAAGTGTTGATCGAGCAGATGCGCGAACAAGTACAGAATATTGAGTAAGGCAACTTCCATGACCCACAGCACCGGCACCCTTTACATCATTTCCGCCCCTTCGGGCGCGGGCAAGAGCAGCCTGGTCAAGGCTTTGACCGACGCTGACGAGCAGATCCGCATCTCGGTCTCGCACACCACCCGCGCCATGCGCCCGGGCGAAGTGAACGGCGTGCACTACCACTTCGTCGAGCGCACCGAGTTCGTCAAGATGATCGAGCACGGCGACTTCCTGGAGCGTGCCGAAGTGTTCGGCAACCTCTACGGCACCTCGCAAAGCCACCTGCAGCAGACTCTGGACGAAGGCCACGACCTGATCCTGGAAATCGACTGGCAGGGTGCCGAGCAAGTGCGCCAGCTGATGCCGAAGGCGCGTTCGATCTTTATCCTGCCGCCGTCGCTCGAAGCCTTGCACCAGCGCCTGACCAACCGTGGCCAGGACAGTGACGAGATCATCGAAGGCCGCATGCGTGAAGCCGTCAGCGAAATGAGCCACTACGTCGACTACGACTACCTGATCATCAATGACGATTTCGCCAGCGCCCTGGACGATTTGAAGGCGATTTTCCGCGCCAATCAGCTCCAGCAAAAACGCCAACAGCAGCGTTTCGGCAAATTACTCGCCGAACTGCTCGGCTGATTGGCCCTTCCCAAAACCGCTGCAAGAGCTTTACATTGGCACTTGTAGCCGTTTTGCGAGGCCGCGGGAAAATCAGCGCTTCCCTAAACGCTGGTGATTTTTTAAACTGTTCAGTCCGCTCGCCCAACCGGGCAGCGCGCATCTTGCATTCGCTCCGAGGAATACCATGGCCCGCGTAACCGTTGAAGACTGCCTAGAACACGTGGATAACCGCTTTGAGCTGGTCATGCTCTCTACCAAGCGTGCCCGTCAACTGGCCACTGGCGGCAAAGAGCCCCTGGTCCAGTGGGAAAACGACAAGCCTACCGTTGTAGCCCTGCGTGAAATCGCTGAAGGCCTGATGAGCTATGAGTTCATCGCCAACGCTGAAATCGTTGAAGACGAACCGCTGTTTGCAGCGTTCGAGGACGAGTCCAACGAGGCCGTCTAAGCCTATGCCTGGTCGACGTAGCACGGCGCGGGGTCACAGCCAACGGCAGGAGTTAACACTTTGCCGAGCATAGACGCCCTCGCCGATCGCTTATCGACCTACCTCGGCCCAGACCAGGTCAACCTGGTCCGCCGAGCGTATTTCTACGCCGAACAAGCCCACGACGGCCAACGCCGCCGCAGTGGTGAGGCGTATGTCACGCATCCTCTTGCCGTGGCCAATATTCTTGCCGACATGCACATGGACCATCAGAGCCTGATGGCGGCGATGCTGCATGACGTGATCGAAGACACCGGCATCGCCAAGGAAGCGCTCAGTGCGCAATTTGGCGAAACCGTGGCCGAACTGGTCGATGGGGTCAGCAAACTGACCCAGATGAACTTCGAAACCAAGGCCGAAGCCCAGGCGGAAAACTTCCAGAAGATGGCCATGGCCATGGCCCGAGACATTCGGGTCATCCTGGTGAAGCTGGCCGACCGGCTGCACAACATGCGCACGCTGGAAGTGCTGTCCGGCGAAAAGCGCCGGCGCATCGCCAAGGAAACCCTGGAAATCTATGCGCCCATCGCCAACCGGCTGGGCATGCATGCCATCCGCATCGAATTCGAAGACCTCGGCTTCAAGGCCATGCACCCGATGCGCTCTGCGCGCATCTATCAGGCGGTCAAGCGCGCCCGGGGCAACCGCAAGGAAATCGTCAACAAGATCGAAGAGTCGCTGAGCCATTGCCTGGCGATCGACGAGATTGAAGGCGAAGTCAGCGGCCGGCAGAAACACATCTACGGCATCTACAAAAAAATGCGCGGCAAGCGTCGGGCCTTCAACGAGATCATGGACGTGTACGCGTTCCGGATCATCGTCGACAAGGTCGATACCTGCTACCGCGTGCTGGGCGCTGTACATAATTTGTACAAACCCCTGCCAGGCCGCTTCAAGGATTACATCGCCATTCCCAAGGCCAACGGCTATCAGTCGCTGCATACCACGCTGTTCGGTATGCACGGAGTGCCGATCGAGATCCAGATCCGTACGCGGGAAATGGAAGAGATGGCCAACAACGGCATCGCCGCGCATTGGCTGTACAAGTCCAGCGGCGACGAGCAGCCGAAAGGCACGCATGCCCGCGCCCGCCAGTGGGTCAAAGGCGTGCTGGAAATGCAGCAACGTGCCGGCAACTCCCTGGAATTTATCGAAAGCGTGAAGATCGACCTGTTCCCGGACGAGGTCTACGTGTTCACGCCCAAAGGCCGGATCATGGAGCTGCCCAAAGGCTCCACGGCGGTCGACTTTGCCTACGCGGTACACACCGACGTGGGCAACAGCTGCATTGCCTGCCGGATCAACCGTCGTCTCGCGCCGCTGTCCGAGCCGCTGCAAAGCGGCTCCACGGTCGAGATCGTCAGCGCACCCGGCGCGCGCCCGAACCCGGCCTGGCTTAACTTCGTGGTCACCGGCAAGGCACGCACACACATCCGCCACGCCCTAAAACTGCAACGCCGCTCCGAGTCCATCAGCCTTGGCGAACGCCTGCTGAACAAGGTGCTCAATGGTTTCGACAGCGCCCTGGAGAAGATCCCGGCCGAGCGCGTGCAAGCGATGCTCCACGAGTATCGCCAGGAAACCATCGAAGACCTGCTGGAAGACATCGGCCTGGGCAACCGCATGGCGTATGTGGTCGCCCGGCGCCTGCTCGGCGAAGGCGAACAGCTGCCAAGCCCCGAAGGCCCGCTGGCGATTCGCGGCACGGAAGGCCTGGTGCTCAGCTACGCCAAGTGCTGCACGCCGATCCCGGGCGACCCGATTGTCGGCCACTTGTCGGCTGGTAAAGGCATGGTCGTGCACCTGGACAACTGCCGCAATATCACTGAAATCCGCCACAACCCCGAGAAATGCATCCAGCTCTCGTGGGCCAAGGACGTCACCGGCGAATTCAACGTCGAACTGCGCGTTGAGCTGGAGCATCAGCGCGGCCTGATCGCCCTGCTGGCCAGCAGCGTCAATGCGGCCGACGGCAATATCGAGAAAATCAGCATGGATGAGCGCGATGGCCGCATCAGCGTGGTCCAGCTGGTGGTCAGCGTGCACGACCGCGTGCACCTGGCCCGCGTGATCAAGAAACTGCGCGCCCTGACCGGGGTGATTCGTATCACCCGCATGCGCGCATAGCCGATCTCTTACAAGGAGTCACTCATGACCAAGACTGTTATCACCAGCGACAAAGCCCCTGCTGCCATTGGCACTTACTCCCAGGCGATCAAGGCGGGCAACACTGTCTACATGTCCGGCCAGATTCCACTGGACCCAAAGACCATGGAGCTGGTTGAAGGCTTTGAAGCACAAACCGTCCAGGTCTTCGAAAACCTCAAGTCGGTGGCTGAAGCCGCTGGTGGTTCGTTCAAAGACATCGTCAAGCTGAACATCTTCCTCACTGACCTGAGCCACTTCGCCAAGGTCAACGAGATCATGGGCAAGTACTTCGAACAGCCGTACCCAGCCCGCGCCGCTATCGGCGTTGCCGCCCTGCCAAAGGGCGCACAGGTTGAGATGGACGCGATTCTGGTCATCGAGTAAAACACCCGGCGCAGCCTCCACAGGCTGCGCCGACTTCGTTTCAGAAGGATTTCGTGATGCGCAAAGCGCTTGTAGCCTCTTCGTTGCTCGCCTTGTTGCTCGGCGGCTGCGCCAGCAACCCCGCCGATCTGGATGTGAGCGGCACCTGGATCAACCAGGCCGCCATCAACGCGGCAGCCAAGGGCGGCCCTTTGCGTGAAGCACTGCAAACCTATGGTCCGAACCTCGAATGGGAGGTCAACACCAAGGCTTCGCAGGCGCGTTACTACAACGGTTTTGAAGTCGCCGAAGGCAAGCTGCTCGGTGAAAAACCCGGCGCCTGGAGCGTCGATTTCTACGGCAGCTCCGCCACCGAACTCAAGCGCAAAGGCAAACAACTGCTGCAAGTGGCCAACGACAATGAGCCTGAGCAGCTGTTCGCCCGTGCCAATGACCCAGCCCCCGAAGGCGCGCCACTGGGCGCCAACTTCGAGCGCGCCCTGTATGCCGCCTATATGGGTGGCGACTGGAAGATCACCGACGGGAACGGCGACGGCGCCACGGTGCAGTTCCAGGCTGACGGCAAAGTCGCCGGTTTGCCCGGTGTCGATCGGTACTCGCTGTGCCTGGCGGGTGACTGCGCCTCAATGAGCGGCGGCTACGATAGTATCTGGCTGCAACTCAACGGCCAGGGCAACCCGTGGATCTTCGCGCGCAAGGGCAAGCAGCTGGAAATCTTCCAGGCCGTGAACACTGCGCAGGCGGATGAAGTGCCTTCGTTTACGCCGGGGCCACGGCAGTGGTTGTTGGAAAAACAGTGATACAGAACAAAGGAGCCCACGGGCTCCTTTTTCTTTAGTCTGCGCCATGGTTTTTTCACCAGCAGACGGGCCACTCCATGCACACGCTACTCCTCATCAGCCTGATCCTGCTGGGCGGCTGCACGCAGATACAGCAGCAAACCGCGGACATCAGCGGGCTATGGATCAACCAGGCCGCCATCGATACCGCCGCCCCTGGGCGGCCGCTGCTTAAAGCCCTGGACGCCAACGGCATGAACCTGGAATGGAACATCGACACCCGTACCGGCAAAGCGCAATTGAGCACTGCGTTCGAGGTGGGTGAAGGCCAGCTGCTGCCGAAGGCGCCTGGCATTTGGTCGGTGGATTACGACGGCCATGGCAGCGACGAATTGCAATTGAACGGCGAGCAACTGGTCCAACAGACCAGCAAGATTCACGCAGGCCAAACGTTTAGCCGCCCCATCCAACCCGCTGCCGCAGGTGCCAAGTGGGGCACCACGTTCAGGCAAGCCCTGAACTCAGCCTACATGGGCGGTCAGTGGAAAATTATTGAAGGCCAAGGCACAGGCAACCTTGTGAGGTTCAGCGCCGATGGCGGCGTGTCCGGCCTGGGCAATAATGACCGCTACGAACTGTGCCTAGGAGGCGATTGCGCCACTCAAGGTGCCGGCAATGACGTCGTCTATCTGAGCAAAGGCGCTGTCGGCGACGACTGGATTTTCGTGCGCTACGGCAAACAGTTGGAAATTCTGCAGGCGATCAACCTTTCCCAGCCAGACGAAATCCCCCAGCTCAGCCCAGGGCCACGCCAATGGCTGCTGGAAAAGCAGTAACAAAAAAGGAGCCTCACGGCTCCTTTTTCACATCTAGCACTTACCTTCAAGGATCGCCGCGTACCCTTCGCGATAAGTCGGGTAGGTCGGCACCCAGCCCAACGCCTTGGCTCGGGCATTGCTGCATCGCTTGCTGCCGGCGCGGCGCACACTGGCGTCGTCAGCCCATTCGGTCACGCCCAGGTAGTCGCGCAACCAACCCACCACTTCTGCCAAGGGCGCGGGCGCATCGTCAACGCCGATGTAGATGCTATCCAGCGAACCGCCCTGCTCCACATGTCGCAGCAGGAAGGCCAGCAATCCGGCAGCGTCATCCGCGTGAATCCGGTTGCCATATAAAGGGGGATCAACCGCCACGCGATAGCCTTGGCGCACTTGGGTCAGCAGCCATTCACGGCCGGGCCCATAGATACCGGTCAACCGCACAATGCTCGCAGGAATACCGCTATTGAGCGCCACTTGCTCAGCTTCCAGCATGATCTGGCCGGAATACCCTTTCGCTTGAGTGTCGGACGTTTCGTCGACCCACTCACCCTTCTGCTGGCCGTACACACTGCTGCTCGACACAAACAGCAAATGCTTGGGCTCCTGGCCGTAGTCGTTCAGCCACTCCAACACATGCTGCAACCCTTGCACATACGCCGCGCGATAGCCGGCCTCATCGTGGTCGGTGGCAGCGGCGCAATACACCAGGTAATCCACTGCGCCGATTGGCCAAGTGTCAGGGCAATCCTTTTTGAACAGGTCACCGGCGATGCCGATGACACCCTCTGGAAGGCGTGAAATATCACGTCGCAGGCCATGAACCTCCCATTCCGAGGCCAGCAATTGGCTAGCCAGCCGACTACCCACATCGCCGCAACCGGCAATCACAACAGAAGGCGCAGACATCACAGAACTCCATTCTTAAAGGCGCAGATTAGCCGCCGAAGATGACCAGCGGCCAGCAAAAGGACAAATTAAGTAACTGTATTACTTTTGTTAACAAGAATTACTTGCAATAATAACCGCCCATTTGTCCTCGACCCATCAGGGTCTGGCAGGACGATCACTCATTTTTTTCTCTCAGGTCCGGCCAGCATGACACGTAATACAAACCCCGCTTCGCCAACCAAGCCTCTCAGCCCATCTCGCGCCTGGCGTGCGATTGCTGCGCTGCTGTTCAGCGTTCTGCTGGCACCGACCGCCGCATTCGCTGACGCGACCGCCCCAGCCACTCCGGCCGCGGCCCAGCAGAATGCAGCCACGCCGCCAGCCCCTGCCGCAGCACCTGTGGCCACCGACCCGGCCCAGGCCGCAGCCCCTGCGCCTGCCGACGACTCCGGTGTTGTACTGGAAGAAGACAACAGCCTGGGCATGGCCCATGACCTGTCCCCGTGGGGCATGTACCAGAACGCTGACGTGGTGGTAAAAGCCGTCATGATCGGCCTGGCCATCGCCTCGATCATTACCTGGACCATCTGGATCGCCAAGGGCTTCGAGCTGCTGGGCGCCAAGCGTCGTCTGCGCACTGAAATCGTCCACCTGAAAAAAGCCACCACCCTCAAGGAAGCCAGCGACACCGCTACCAAGAAGGGCACCCTGGCCAACCTGCTGGTCCACGACGCGCTGGAAGAAATGCGCCTGTCGGTCAACACCCGCGAAAAAGAAGGCATCAAGGAACGCGTCAGCTTCCGCCTCGAGCGCTTGGTGGCGGCCTGCGGTCGTAACATGAGCAGCGGCACCGGCGTGCTGGCCACTATCGGTTCCACCGCACCGTTCGTCGGTCTGTTCGGTACCGTGTGGGGCATCATGAACAGCTTCATCGGCATCGCCAAAACCCAGACCACCAACCTCGCCGTCGTTGCCCCAGGCATCGCCGAAGCCCTGCTGGCAACCGCATTGGGCCTGGTTGCCGCAATTCCTGCGGTGGTGATCTACAACGTCTTCGCCCGTTCGATTGCCGGCTACAAGGCTCAGGTATCGGACGCGTCGGCAGAAGTCCTGCTGCTGGTCAGCCGCGACCTCGATCACGCCCCTACCGAGCGCAGCTCGCAACCGCACATGGTGAAAGTGGGGTAATCGGCCATGGGCCTGCATTTGAATCAAGGCGACGATGAACTCGTCGAGAACCACGAAATCAACGTCACGCCGTTTATTGACGTGATGCTGGTGCTGCTGATCATCTTCATGGTGGCGGCACCGTTGGCCACCGTGGACATCAAGGTCGATCTGCCCGCCTCCAGCGCCAAGCCTGCGCCGCGTCCGGAGAAGCCGATCTTCCTCAGCGTCAAGGCGGACCAACGCCTGTTCCTGGGCGAAGAAGAAGTCAAAGCTGAAACCCTGGGCCCGGTGCTCGACGCCAAGACCCAAGGCAAGAAAGACACGACGATCTTCTTCCAGGCCGACAAGGGCGTGGACTACGGCGACCTGATGAGCGTGATGGATGCCCTGCGGGCAGCCGGCTACCTCAAGGTAGGCCTGGTCGGACTTGAGACGGCAGCCAAGAAATGATCACGACGCGCCACAAACTGACGCGTTATGGCACCAGCCTCGCCGTCGTGCTGGGCGTGCATGCCGTCGCGATCATCATCGCGCTTCAATGGTCCGCGCCGCATCCGGTGACGCTGCCACCGGCGGCCATGGTCATCGACCTGGCGCCGATGCCGGCACCACCGCCTCCCGCGCCGCCAAAGGTGGTCACGCCGCCACAGCCGCCAGCTCCAGTGGAAGAGCCGCCTTTGCCGAAACTGGCCGAGGCGCCCAAGCCAACGATCCAGGTGCCCAAGCCGGTCAAGCCCAAGCCCAAACCCCAGCCGCCCAAGCCTGTGGAGAAAAAGCCCGAGCCGCCCAAGGAGAAGCCTTCCGAAGAGCCGCCGAGCGAAACCCCACCGACCAATGCGCCGGCTGAAAAATCCGCTCAACCCGTGCCCGGCCCGTCGCCAGCCCAGGTAGCAGCAAAAGCGTCCTGGGAAGGCACCCTGCTGGCGCACTTGCAGAAGTACAAGAAATACCCGCCAGGCGCTCAACAGCGTGGCAAGGAAGGGCTTAACCGCCTGCGCTTCGTGGTCGATGCCGAAGGCAATGTGCTGTCCTACGAGTTGGTGGGCCGCTCCGGCAACGCCGACCTGGACCGCGCGACCCTGGACATGATTCGTCGTGCCCAGCCATTGCCCAAGCCACCGGCCGACATGTTGAAAGGCGGCAGCGTCGAGATCGTCGCGCCGTTTGTTTACAACATCGAGAAGCGTCGCCGCTAAGGATTGCGAAGCGGGCCCATGTGGGAGCGGGCTTGCTCGCGAAAGCGCAGTGTCAGTCGAGACATTCGTCACTGACACCGCACATTCGCGAGCCAGTGCGCTCCCACATTTTGCTTGTTGCCGCTAAAAATCCATTTTTCAGTTAAATCCGAGCTACTCCCCGCTCAATCCCCAGCAAAGTTCTGATAACGTGCGTCTATCGATTGCAGCCGGTATGCTTGGCTCGCAACCTCATGGACGCCCGCTATGACTCTTACAGAATTACGCTACATCGTGACCCTCGCCCAAGAGCAGCACTTCGGCCACGCGGCCGAGCGTTGCCATGTCAGCCAGCCGACGCTGTCGGTGGGTGTGAAAAAGCTTGAAGACGAACTCGGTGTGCTGATTTTCGAGCGCAGCAAGAGCGCCGTACGCCTCACGCCAGTGGGCGAAGGCATTGTCGCCCAGGCCCAAAAGGTGCTGGAACAAGCCCAAAGCATTCGCGAGCTGGCCCAAGCCGGCAAGAACCAGCTGACTGCGCCGCTGAAAGTCGGCGCCATCTATACCGTTGGCCCGTACCTGTTCCCGCATTTGATTCCGCAACTGCACCGCGTCGCGCCGCAGATGCCGCTGTATATCGAAGAAAATTTCACCCACGTGCTGCGCGACAAACTGCGCAACGGCGAGCTGGACGCGATCATCATCGCCCTGCCGTTCAACGAAGCGGACGTGTTGACCTTGCCGCTCTACGACGAGCCGTTCTACGTGTTGATGCCGGCCTCCCACCCGTGGACGCAAAAAGACACCATCGACGCCGGCCTGCTCAACGACAAGAGCCTGTTGCTGCTCGGCGAAGGCCACTGCTTCCGCGACCAGGTACTCGAAGCCTGCCCGACCCTGACCAAGGGCAACGACGGCGCCAAGCACACCACTGTGGAATCCAGCTCGCTGGAAACCATCCGCCACATGGTCGCGTCCGGCCTGGGTATTTCGATCTTGCCGCTCTCAGCAGTGGACAGTCATCACTACGCCCCCGGCGTGATCGAAGTGCGCCCACTCACGCCGCCGGTGCCATTCCGCACCGTGGCGATCGCCTGGCGCGCCAGCTTCCCACGCCCGAAAGCCATTGAGATCCTCGCCGACTCGATCCGTCTGTGCTCGGTGGCCAAGCCGCCTGCTGCGAGCTAAGCCAGGGTATGACTGAGCTGTCGCACGTGTCGGTCACCGCACTCAAGGGTGTCGGTGAAGCCATGGCCGAGAAGTTGGCCAAGGTCGGCCTGGAGAACCTCCAGGACGTGCTGTTCCACTTGCCCCTGCGCTATCAGGACCGCACGCGCGTCGTGCCCATCGGCCATTTGCGCCCGGGGCAGGACGCGGTGGTCGAAGGCACCGTCAGTGGCGCGGATGTGGTGATGGGCAAGCGCCGCAGCCTGGTCGTACGCCTGCAGGACGGCACCGGTGGCCTCAGCCTGCGCTTCTACCATTTCAGCAACGCCCAGAAGGAAGGCCTCAAGCGCGGCACCCGCGTGCGTTGCTACGGCGAGGCACGGCCTGGCGCGTCGGGCCTGGAAATTTACCACCCCGAATACCGCGCCATTACCGGCGACGAACCGCCGCCGGTGGATACCACCCTCACGCCGATCTACCCGCTGACCGAAGGCCTGACCCAACAACGCCTGCGCCAACTGTGCATGCAGACCTTGACCATGCTCGGCCCCAAAAGCCTGCCTGACTGGCTGCCGGTGGAACTGGCCCGCGATTACCAACTGGCGCCGCTGGACGATGCCATCCGCTATCTGCACCACCCGCCCGCCGATGCCGATGTCGACGAGCTGGCCCTGGGTCATCACTGGGCGCAACATCGCCTGGCCTTTGAAGAGCTGCTGACTCACCAGCTGTCCCAGCAGCGCCTGCGCGAAAGCATGCGCTCCCTGCGCGCGCCAGCAATGCCCAAGGCCACGCGCCTGCCTGCGCAATACCTGGCGAACCTGGGCTTTGCGCCCACCGGGGCCCAGCAACGGGTTGGCAATGAAATCGCCTACGACCTCTGTCAGAAAGAACCGATGCTGCGCCTGATCCAGGGTGACGTGGGCGCTGGCAAAACCGTGGTCGCCGCCCTCGCCGCCTTGCAGGCACTGGAAGCCGGTTACCAAGTGGCGCTGATGGCGCCCACCGAGATTCTCGCCGAACAGCACTTCATCACCTTCAAGCGCTGGCTCGAGCCGCTGGGCCTGGAAGTGGCGTGGCTGGCCGGCAAACTCAAGGGCAAGGTGCGCGCGGCCGCGCTTGAACAGATCGCCAATGGCGCACCGATGGTGGTGGGTACCCATGCGCTGTTCCAGGACGAAGTGAAATTCAAGAACCTCGCGCTGGTGATCATCGACGAACAGCACCGCTTCGGCGTGCAGCAGCGCTTGGCCCTGCGCCAAAAAGGCGTGGGCGGGCGCATGAGTCCGCACCAGTTGATCATGACCGCAACACCGATCCCACGCACCTTGGCCATGAGCGCCTACGCCGACCTCGACACCTCGATCCTCGACGAACTGCCGCCCGGCCGTACCCCGGTCAACACCGTGCTGGTCACCGACACCCGCCGCGTGGAAGTGATCGAGCGCGTGCGCGGTGCCTGCGCCGAAGGCCGGCAGGCTTACTGGGTGTGCACGCTGATCGAAGAGTCCGAGGAGCTGACCTGCCAGGCCGCCGAAACCACCTATGAAGACCTCACCAGTGCCCTGGGCGAACTCAAGGTCGGGCTGATCCACGGCCGCATGAAGCCTGCGGAAAAAGCTGCGGTGATGGCCGAGTTCAAAGCGGGCAACCTGCAATTGCTGGTGGCCACCACGGTGATCGAAGTGGGTGTGGACGTGCCCAACGCCAGCTTGATGATCATCGAAAACCCCGAGCGCCTGGGCCTGGCCCAATTGCACCAATTACGCGGCCGCGTCGGCCGGGGCAGCGCCGCCAGCCATTGCGTGCTGCTCTACCATCCACCGTTGTCACAGATCGGTCGTCAGCGCCTGGGCATCATGCGCGAAACCAACGACGGCTTTGTCATCGCCGAAAAAGACCTCGAGCTGCGCGGCCCCGGTGAAATGCTTGGCACCCGTCAGACCGGCCTGCTGCAATTCAAGGTCGCCGACCTGATGCGCGACGCTGACCTGCTACCCGCCGTGCGTGATGCGGCGCAAGCGCTGCTCGAACGCTGGCCGGATCACGTCAGCCCGTTGCTCGATCGTTGGCTACGGCATGGGCAGCAATACGGCCAAGTGTGACGCCTGACTCACTTATCCAACCAACAGTTGTATCAAGCTGGTTATACTTCGGTGACTGTAAGAAATTGGATCAGGCCATGTCAGAAGTAGCCCTCGCCACAGCCCCACTGACCGCCCCGCCGGTCATTCGGGCTCTGCTCGCAAAGCTCGCCATTCCTTATACGGAAGTCGCCGAACAGGCTGGCCTGAATCCCGCGCAAAAGGTCCAGGCGGTCTTGCTGGAAGATGCCGTTGGCGCCCTCATGGTGCTGTTCCCGCAGAGCCAGTTGCTCGACCTCAACCGACTCGCCGAACTCACCGGCCGCCGCCTTACCGCGGTGTCGCCGGATCGCATCGAGCGCATGTTGGCCAAGCATGAGTTGAGCCTGCTGCCAGGCCTGCCGGCCCTGACCAGTTCGCCCTGCCTGTACGAAGGCAGCCTGCTGAGCGAACCGAGCCTGCTGGTGCATTCAGGCGAAGCCGGGCTGCTGCTGGAAATCGCCAGCAGCGACTTCAAGACGATGCTCACCAAAGCCAGCGCCGGGCAGTTCGGCGAGCCGTTGAGCAACATTCGCCCGAACCTCGACCGCCCCAATGATGACCGCGAGGAAATCACTCAGGCGATGCAGGCGTTCACCGCCCGCCGTATCCAGCAACGCCTGGAAGCGACCATCGAGATTCCACCGCTGGCCGATACCGCGCAGAAGATCATCAAGCTGCGCGTCGACCCCAACGCCACCATCGATGACATCACTGGCGTAGTGGAAACCGACCCGGCCCTGGCCGCCCAAGTGGTGAGCTGGGCCGCGTCGCCGTACTACGCCTCGCCAGGCAAAATTCGTTCAGTTGAAGACGCCATCGTGCGCGTGCTGGGCTTTGATCTGGTGATCAACCTGGCGTTGGGCCTGGCCCTGGGTAAAACCTTGAGCCTGCCCAAAGACCACCCGCATCAGTCCACGCCGTACTGGCACCAGTCAATCTACACCGCCGCCGTGATCGAAGGCCTGACCCGCGCCATGCCACGCGCCCAGCGCCCGGAAGCCGGCCTGACCTACCTCGCCGGCCTGCTGCATAACTTCGGTTATCTGCTGCTGGCCCACGTGTTTCCGCCGCACTTCTCGCTGATCTGCCGTCACTTGGAGGTCAACCCGCACCTGTGCCACAGCTATGTCGAGCAACACTTGCTGGGCATCAGCCGCGAGCAGATCGGTGCCTGGCTGATGCGCTACTGGGACATGCCGGACGAACTGTCCACCGCCCTGCGCTTCCAGCACGACCCCACCTACGACGGGCAATATGCCGAATACCCGAACCTGGTGTGCCTGGCGGTGCGCTTGTTGCGCAGCCGTGGCATTGGCTCCGGGCCGGATGAGGCGATTCCGGATGCACTGCTTGAGCGTTTGGGCTTGAGCCGTGACAAGGCTGAGGAAGTGGTCGGCAAAGTACTGGATGCCGAGGTACTGTTGCGTGAGCTGGCATCGCAGTTCAGCCAGGGTTAACTGCTTCGCCTGAAAAACCGCTATCGCCGGCAAGCCAGCTCCCACATTCGACCGAGTTCCACCTTTGGAATGCAGTCATATATGGGAGCTGGCTTGCCGGCGATGAACTCAACTCGGTCGAACTGAAAGACTTACTTCTTTTTCTTCGGCTTCAAATACTTGGTCAGCCCCTGGAACCAGATCACCAGCGCCGGATTGCCCTTGATCTGTATCGACTTGTCCTGAATCCCCGTCATGAACGCCAGTTGCTTGTTCTTCGCCTGCATCGTGGCGAAGCCGTAGGCGGCATCTTTGAAGGCGATAGCAAACGCAGGCTGCGGGTGGACCCCTGAGCGGCTGGTGATGCGCTGGTCTTTAACGATGAAGTGACGGGCAACTTTGCCGTCGAGGGTCTGCAACTGGAACGCCAGGTCTTTGTCACCCAGCTGTTGCTGGAAAGCAGGATTGGTGCGGCTGGCTTTGCCCATCATCAGGCCAAGCACCCACAGCAGAAGACGAAATTTCATGCACACGGCCTCGGTATCATTATTAAGTGGCCGAAGCAGTGTAACGATTTGTTAGAAGAACGCCACCGATCTCGCGCTTTAGCGGGAGATCGGCTGGCGTTTAACGCTTATAGCAACATGTTACTTAAACGTTAGGGCAAGGCACCGGCGCCCAGTCGGCCAGGTTTGGATCGCGGCAAGTGCCTTCGATCTGCGCTTTACCGGCGCTGGCGACCTGCTTGCTTTCAGCTTGCTTGGTCTGCGCGGTCTGGATGGTTTTTTCGGTGGCGACCGCTTCTTTCGGCACGGTCGGCAGCGCTGCCTTTTTCGCCGGCTTGACGGCTTTTTTGCCTTTGGCCGGCGTCACCACCGGCGTGGTATCAGCGGTGGCCACGGTCACTACGTCGGCACGCTGCACACCCACTTGTTGCAGGTCTTGCTCGTACGCCTGGGTGTAGTTGTTCAGGTCTTCGCTGGCTTTGCCGTTGACCGCGACGATCAGGTCATTGGACTCCTTGAGGCCGGAAACGATTTCCGCCAGGCGCTTGCGGCCTTCGGTGTCGTTGACGGTCTTGGCTTTACGATCAGCCACCAGCTTGGTGAATGCGCTCTGGTAGCACTGCTGGGACGCCTTGGCGTATGCGGTGCTGCGATCGATGTCCGAGGCGCTTTTGTTGACGTCAGCCGCGTAGGACGCAATGCGCTGGTTGTCATCGCTGATCTGCTTCTGACGCTCGGTGTAGTAACCCGCCGCGCCACCCGCCAGGGCGCCGCCCGCGGCACCGATGGCGGCGTTACGGCCGCGCTTGTCGGAGTCGCCGGTCAGCGCGCCCAGCAGAGCACCGCCGGCAGCGCCGATGGCCGCACCGGTAACAACCGACTTGGTCATGTCCGAGTCGGTCGCGCGCAGGTGCTGCACTGGCTCGTAGCAGTTCGGGTAGTACTCGACCTTGGTGCTCGACGCGACCTTGGACGCCGGCGACGTGGCGCAGCCAGTCAACACGGTGCTGAAACCAGCCGCGATCAGCAGCAAGTGACGCTTGGAAACCGCCTTACGGGAAAAAAGCATAGGTGTGTTCTCTGTTAAGTTTGACTTGCCCAGCACGGCCCACCGCCGCCTGAGTCCCTTCCAAGCTCGCCATACAACCAGCGATCAAGACCGCTGACCGCTCGCTGCGAGCAATTCCTTCAAAATCGTTGCCGGGTCGGCCCGCTGTTGTTTGCGGTAGTTGCCGACATGGCGAACGAACAGTGTCGCGCGCGTCACCAGGCTCTTGCCGAGCACTGGCTTGCGATCCAACTCTTCCTTGATTCGTTGAAACTGCGCCTGGATCACCGCGTCGGTGTAGCGCGTGCCGGTGGCCAGGTTGTCGATGTAGATCGCCACCGCGCCGTCGAGCGCGCTGCGGCCATTGTCGATGGCCGTGGCAAACAGCTGCGCGCTGGCCGCGTCCTTGTTGTCCAGAGCCTGCTGACGACTCTTCTGCAAGTTCATCAGGCGGATGTTGTAGTTGCTGATGGTCTCGGCCACCAGCGCGGCCGATTGAATAAGGTTGCCTGCCGCCTCTTCGCGTTGCTGGGCGATCAGCGAGACGTTGCGCTTGAGTTCTTCGTTGACCAGGCCCAGTTCGGCTTGCAGCTTGGGATCGACGCTGGCGGCGATGATGCTGTCCAGGCGCTTGGTCGGGTCCTGGGCGTCGTCGATGGCGTCGGTCAGCGAGGCCAGACGGCCTTCTTTCTGCCACTGCGCGAACAGCTCCTTGTAGCGCGAACGCGGCGCGGACAACGCCCCAATCGCCACGCGAAAACCGGTGGTCTCGTTGCTCTGCTCGGTGCCGTCGGCGGCGAACAGCGGGTATTCGCGGCGCATGCCAGTGAACAGCGTGCCCTCGCCTTCCAGGTAGTTGCCGCCCTTGACCACAAAGCCGCCGTAGGTGCCCTGACGGCGCCCGGCGTGCACCAGTTGGAACGATTCCTGGACCATTTCCGCCGCATTGCCGATCACATCGAACATGCCAATCGGGTTGGGCAATTTGGTGCCGATGGGCATCAGGCGTGCCGCCTGGCCTGTACCACCGGCGACTTGATTGAACACCGCGTAATCACCCAGCGGCCCGTCGCTTTCGCTGCCTTCGACACGGCGCGGAAACAGCCGCCCTTCGAGGTCCTGACGGCTCACTGCCTGGCCACCGCGCGCGGCGAATTCCCATTCCACTTCGGTGGGCAAGCGCACAAAACCGAGGCCACCGTCTTCGGCCGAAGACCCACGACCACTGACCGGCAGCAAGTCGCGGTGGTATTTCATCAACCAGGCGCTGTACACCGCCGAGAAGCGCTCGGCTTCAAAGCGCGAGAGTTTCACCTTGGGCAAGCGTGCAGCCATGCCGGTCGGCGCATCGCACGCTGGCGCCGGCTCGCCACTGGCGAGCGACTGTGCCTGGGACATCACTTGGGCATACTGACGCGCGGTGACTTCGTACTTGCCGATGAAGTACAGCATCGGCTTGAGCGGGGTTTTGGCGTCGGTCTTCGGCATCAAGGGCGCAATGACTGCGTTCCAGTCCTTGGGCAAATCCTTGAGCGTGAACTGGCCGTTGATAAAGTCGCGTCGGTAGCCGGAGATAAACGACTGCTGATAACCCGCCTCACCCTCGGCAAAGGGGTAACCGAGGCTGATCTCGCGGTCATCCAGGGTGCCCTGGGCCAGCACATAGGCGTAGCGGAACACCATGTTGCCTTCGCACGGCAGCGGCAGACTCACGTCATCGGGCAACGGTTTGGGGTTGTCGAGTTTGTCACTCGCCTCATCCGCCCACGCCATTGAAGCCAAGCTCAGCGCCATCGCGGCGCCCAGTAACTTATACATCTCTGATTCCTTCAGAAGCCTGGATACGCGCCACTCGCCAACCGCCACAACCCGCCGCCACGGCGCTGACGCCGAGGACTGCAGCCAGGGCCAGGGCGTAATGAGGCGCCAACAGGTGACAGGCGTATTCGCCCGGCACCTGCACGAATAATTTGTTCAAACCCGCCTCGGCCAGGCCATACAACCCGGCACTGAGCACGGCGGCAAACCCTGCGCTGTACAGCGCCTGCAGCAACACAAACAGCAACAGCCCAGCAGTGGAAAACCCCAGCAGGCGCAGCACCGACAATTCCCGACGCTTGCGCGCCACGGCGGCCAACACGCCGGCGAAGATCGCCGCAAATGCGCCCGCCAAGGCCAACCCGGCGATGATCCAGAACACGATCGACAGGTTGCGGCTCAACGACTGCACCTGGGCGATGGCGTTCGCCTGGGTCGACACCAACAGGTTCTGCCCGGCGAAAAACACCCGCAACCGCTCCACATCGGCGAGTTGGCGGGCATACAGACGAAACGCCGGATAAACCCGCTGCTCAGTCACGCCGACCGCGTCACCGTCCCAACTCAACGCCGGCACCGCGCGGCCGTCGCGGTAATCTTCCGCCGCTTCCAGCAGGCGCAAATCGGCAAACAAACCGTCCCGCGCGAACGCTTCCAGCGGCAGCACCGCCAGCACCTGCAACCGCGTGCGCTGGGCTTCGACGCGCCCTGCCACTTGCCGCGCAAAGCTGGTCTCCAGCCAATCGCCAGGCCGCGCCGCGAGTTTTTCTGCAGCGGTGTGGCTCAGCACGATCTGGTCCAGGCCCCGAGGCATCGGCAACCCCACGAGCAGCGGATCACCCGGTGCAGTCGGCAGCATTTCCAGGGTCAGCGTGCCCACCTGCGCGGTCGCCGCAATCTGGCGGGTACGCGGCACGGCGAAGGCCACATCGCGACGCTGGGCAAGTTGCTCGATAAACGCTGCGTTGAATCGACCGCCGCCCAACGGAATAATTTCACGGGTTGCGGGGTCGGTCTCCAGGCGTTCGGTCAAACTGCTAACCAGTCCAAATTTCAGGCCGAATAACACCAGCAATGGCGCGATCACGGCCACCAATGCCAACACCGAACAGGCCGACAGCCAGGCGTCGTTGCGGTAATCCTGCCAGGCCAGGGACGCCACCAGACCGATGCGCATCAGCACGCCTCCCCGAGGGTGGCCGTGACGCCGCCGTCGGTGTCACGGCGGCAACTGATGCGCCGCACCTGCAAACCACTGGCGCGGGCCAGCGGCTCGTCATGGGTGGCGATCACGCAGGCCGCGCGATGTTCGCGGGCCTGGGCCAGCAGCGCCTGCATCACGCGTTCGGCGTTCAGCGGGTCAAGCGACGCCGTCGGCTCATCCGCCAGCACCAGTTGCGGCGCGTGGGCCAGTGCACGGGCGCAGCTCACGCGTTGGCGTTGGCCCACCGACAGCGCAGCCGGTTTCTTGCCCAACTGATCGCTGATCTCCAACTGCTCGGCCAAACGCGCGACGCTGCCGTCGTCCTTGAGCCCCAGCAGTTGCCGGGACAAGGCGATATTGCTGCGCACATCGAGAAAACCCAGCAGGCCGCCGGTTTGCAGCACATAGCCCAAGTGCGTGCTGCGCAGCGCGGCCAACGTCGACTGCTGATCGGCGCGCCACAGAGCGCCGACATCGACCTGATCAAATTCAAACCGGCCAACCTGATCCGGCGCCAACACCAGCGCCAGCACGTCGAGCAAGGTGCTTTTGCCACAGCCGCTCGGCCCGACGATTGCCAACTGCTCACCCGCGCGCAGCGCCAGCGCAGGAATCACCAGGCTGTAGCGCTGGCTGCCAACGCCGCGGCTTTTGTGCACTGCGCTCAGGTTCAGCATCACGGCAGCGTCGACAAGGGCACGCGGTACAACGCATCGCCCGGCTCGGCATCGCCGAAACGGACCCAGTTGGCCACGTCATTGTGAAAGGTTTCGTAGAGGCGGATTTTCGAATCCAGCTCGTCGATAAAGTCTTCCTGCTCGGCCACGCTCAACGACAACCACAAATCCTGGGTCATGTTCAGCGACTTGCTGCGGTACGGCAGGCCTTCCAGGTATTCGCCAAGGATGCCGCCGTCGGCCAGGTTGCCGCCCTTGCGCAGCGCCTGTGGGTCGCGGCTCATGTAGGCCGACGCACTGGCGATTTCCTGGAAGAAATCCTTGGGCGAGGTCTGGGTCTTGCGCGCCGCATCGACGATCAGTTTCAGCGACTGCTGCAGGTCGTTGAGCTGCAATTTGGTCAGCATCACGCACACCTGGAACGCCGGCAGCGCCGGGTTGGTCAGGTCGCGGTCGGCGGTCCAGGCGCTGACCAGTTGCGGCGCCTGGCTCGCGGTTTTGCGGCCGAGGAAATCCATGTGCATGGCGTAGCCGACGGCCGCGGACTTGTCGGCCAAGGTCGGCGCGGCGCTCAGCAGCGGCACCGGCTGCGGCGTGTTGCTGCGCACCTGATGCACGAGGTTGGCGAACACGCTGCCGATCTCATCGACACGCTCACCCAGCTTGCGCACATCACCGCCCGGCACCGGCGTATAGAGGTCGCCGATCTGCGGGTTGGCGTCGGCGGTGAGCACGCGGTACTGGGTTTCGGCACCGGCATGGGTTTTCTTGCCGGCGTCGGTGCGCAGGTGCAGGGCGTAGATCTTGATCTGCTTGCCCAGCGCGGCCTGGCGCACCTCGGCTTCGTTCATCTGGGTGGCGGCAAACGGATCGTTCTTGCGCAGTGCGCCAGCGTCGGTGACCAGCAGGATGATGCGCCCACCGTAGCCGGACCAGTCCATGCCATCCACGGCCTGCATCACCCCGGCAAACGCGTCTTCGTTGAACGAGTGGCTGGACACGGTGGAGGCTTTGACCTGCCGCGCCATGTCGAGAAAGCGCTGCGGGTCGCGGCCCTGATCGAGGCTGATCAGCGTCTTGGCGACATATTCAAGCCCTGGGGTTTTCTTGATGCTGTTGCGAAAACCCACCAGCCCGAAGCTGACGCTGTCCAGCTCACCGCGCTCGGCGATACGGGTTTGCAGCTCGTGCACCACGTCGCGGACTTGGTCGATGTAAGGCTGCATCGACACAGTGGTGTCCACCACCAGCACCACGGCGGTGCGGAAGGCGTCGGCGCTGCTGTTGATCGCTCGGGCGGCCGGCTTGGCAGCCGCGCTGCTGCCGGGGTCGATAGAGGCCACATTGAGCAACTGCACCGGCTGGCCGTTTTCGTCGAAGCTCTCTTTGGAGTCGAAAATCGGCAGCAGGTAGAACTGGTCCTGCGGCACCGCGCTGGCCGTCGGCTCCAGCGCCAACACCAGTTGATTGTCTTCGCTGTTCTTCTGCGCCTTGGCCAGAACGCCTTTGGCGGCCGCAGGGTCGGCCAACAGTTTTTCCACCTCGCTGGATTGGCGCAGGAACATCACCGGCGCCCGGCCCGAGCGCTCGGTGAATTTGAGCACCAGGCTTTGCTTCCAGTCGCTGACCTGGGCGGCCGGCAACCAGCCGTCGCTGCGCCCATCGGTGGCGGCACCGACACGCAGCCACGGGCTGCCATCGACGTCTTTGCGCTGGTAAACGTAGAGCACGGAAAACGCCGGCAGCCCCTCGTCGGAAGCACCACCGGCATCGTGGGACAGCTTGGCGCCCGGCTTGCTCAGCACCCGCTGGAACAGGGTCTTCTTGCCCGCCATCAGCAAGGGGCGCTGGCCGCCGTCCGCATCGGCCACAGCCGTTTTTACTTCAGGGGGCGCGGGCGTTTTCGGCACCACCGCAGCGGGCGGCACCGCTGGCGTATCGCCGCGGCTCAACCACCAGTAGCTCGCGCCACCGACGGCAAGCGCGACAGCTACTGCGACTGCAGCCAAGGCCAGCACCGGCCCACGGCGCTGCTCGGACACGTTGCTGTGTTGGGTCGGCGTCACCACAGGTTGGCGCACCGGCTGCGGCTGGGGTTTGTCGGTCGGAATGTCGATAGACACCGGCGTCATGCCCGCCAGGTCGAAGCTCAGCGGAATCGGCAACGGCCGCACCAGCGTGGCTTCCGGCGAGTCGGCCGGCAGTTGGTCCAGCGCGCGCAGCAACGCCGCTGCGTCCGGGAAACGCTCCGCCGGGTCCTTGGCCAACAGCTTGCGCAACACCTCCTGATAACGGCCGTGGTGCACCGGCAATTCCGGCAGCGGTTCGGTCAGGTGCGCCAGCGCCGTGGACAGGGCATCGGTGCCGCTGTAAGGCAACTCGCCGACGAGGATTTCATAGAGCACCACGCCGAGTGCGTAGAGGTCAGCGCGGCCATCAATCTCCTGGCCCCGCGCCTGCTCCGGGCTCATATAGCTCGGCGTGCCCACGGCAAACCCGGCTTGAGTGAACTGGGTACGGTCATCCAGAGACTTGGCGATGCCAAAGTCCGACAGCACGGCCGTGCCGTCAGCGCGGAACAGAATGTTCGCCGGCTTGACGTCACGGTGCACCAGGCCTTGGGCATGCGCATAGCCCAGCGCCGAGGCGATCTGGCGGATCAACGTCACGCCCTGCTCCGGTGTCAGGCCGGCGGCAATGCGCTCTTTGAGCGTGCCGTTGGGCAGGTATTCCATGGCCATGTAATACAGCTCACCGACGTTGCCGATGTCATGGATGGTCACCGTGTGCGGGTGCGACAGGCGCGCCAGGGTCTTGCCCTCGCGCAGGAAACGCTCGCAAAAACTTGGGTCCGCCGCCAGCGCCGCCGCCATCACTTTCAACGCCACCTTGCGCTCCAGCGAACGCTGGGTCGCCAGGTACACGCTGGCCATGGCGCCTTCGCCGATCTCGCCTTCGATGTCATAACCCGGAATCACGATGTTCATGGCGAAACCTTCACGACAATGGCGGTGATGTTGTCCGGCGCGCCCCGGTTGAGGCCCAGGTGCACCAGGCTGCGCACGATTTCATCCGGCGCGTCATGGCCCAGCACTTCGCGGATTTCATGATCCTCGACGGTCTTGTTCAGGCCGTCGCTGCACAGCAGGTAGCTGTCACCGGGCGCAATCAGCAGGTCGACCACCGCCACCTCCAACTGCGCCTCCACGCCGATCGCGCGGGTGACGATATTGGCGCGAGGGTGCACACGGGCATCGGCTTCGCTGAGCAAGCCGCTGTCTTGCAGGTCCTGCACGTAGCTGTGGTCGCGGGAAATGCCTTCCAACACGCCGTCGCGCAGGCGGTACAGGCGGCTGTCGCCGGCCCACAAACACACGCCGCGCAAGCCGCGTGCGGCCAGGACCACCACGGTGCTGCCCATCATGGTCACGCCACGATTGGCGGTTTCTTCGCGCACGGTTGCGTTGATGCGGATCAGGTCATTGCGCAGGGCCGCCGAATATTCGTCGAGGGAACGCCCCACCGGCACAGCACGCAGGCTGTCGACGATCAGGCTGCTGACGTAGTCGCCCGCCGCGTGCCCGCCCATGCCGTCGGCCACCACCCACAGACGGTTTTCCGGCAAGTCCAGGCAGGCGTCTTCATTGACCTGGCGGACCATGCCCACATGGCTTTTGCTCGCGGATTTGAACGTCGCCCCCATCTACACCACACCTTCTTGTCCGAGCAAAAACTGCGCAAAATCGCCGGCGGCAGGCAAACCCTGACACCGCAATAAACCTGGGGAAATCACCTGCGAACCCCGCCCCCACCACAGGCTCGCGCCCTCGCAGGCCTGTTCAGCGAGCGCGGTCATGCGGCTATGGGGCACGGTGGCGGCAACGCGTTGCAGGCCGGCAAAGCGGCTGTCCACCGCGCGTTGCTCACTGGCCGGGATGCCGAGTTTGTCGATGCCATCGTTGAAGCCTTCAAAGGTCGCGCCGGCATCCAGTGTGCTGAGCAGCAGCTCTTCGGCCTGCTCAAACCAGGTGTCCGGCCCGCCCACCAGGGATGCGGGGTTGGTGTCGTGATCGAGCAACGCCACCACCGCCAACGGAAAATACCGGCCGACCCGGTCAATGCTCGGCATGACCACACCTGCCGCCGCGTCCGGCCCGCACACACCCGGCGCCAGCACAAAGCGCCACAACGGGCTGACCAGGTACACATTGAGCCAGTCGCCGCCCAGGCTGTTCTGGCTGGCCAGCAGACCTGCCGCCAGCCAGCTGTCCCACGGGCCGATAAAACTCTGGGGCAAGGCGCGGCTGACAAAGTCACCGCGGCTGGCCAACTTGCCGTAGAAACCCAGCGTCGTCATAACCGCTCCGGCAGGCTGAAGCCACTGAGTACGCGGCTCTTGAACGGGTTGAAGGCGCTGTTGGCGCGCAGCTCGTAGGCGATGCTCGCCCCGTCCACCCGCAGGCGCAGGTTGAAACGGTCCGGCGAGTTGCCGGCGGTGAGGTCCGACTGTTCCAGCAAGCGGAACCAGGCCCACGGGCCGTCCAGGGTCACGCCCGAACGGCCACTGGCCGACGGCGGCATGATCGAAATACGCACCACGCCGATGCTGCCGGGGTTCGGCCATTGCATGGCAACAGGGCGGCTTGGGCCGTGGTCGTAGCTCAATTGCTGGCCATCCAGATCAAGCAGGAACTGGGTGATGGTCGGGTCCATCGACACCGGTTTAAGTTCGAAACGCACAATGGGCTGCGTACCACCGGCGCGGAAAAACGCATCACGAATCGCCGCCGCACGCTGGAACGTCTGCAATACGCCTGGCGCAATCCCGAGCTTTTGCGCGGCGCCCGGCTGCCAGCGCCAGGTCTGCGCGGAGGTGTCCACGTAAGGCTGCAGGTACTTGCGGAAATAGTTGTCCATCACCCCGCCCACGCCGAAGAACTGGCCGAAGTCATCCAGCGTGGCGTCGCGGGCGCTGCCCGGCGACATCGGATAACGCCCGGCCAGCGACTGGCGGTACACGTTGACCACTTCACTGACCCACGCCGCGTTCAGTTGGTTACGCACGCCGCCCATCATGCTGTTGGTGGTGGAGTTGACCACCGACTTGACCATGCCCTGTACCAGCGGCGGCTGGCGTTCGGCATTCAGGCTGACCCGCGTGGCCGCAGCCGCCGCCTGGTTCTTGGCCTCACCAAGCAAGGCGTCGCCACTGGCGCCGACCATGGCACTGACCTGCACGTACAGCGCGTTCATGTCTGCCAATAGGCCGTCGATGGCGGCGGGTTCGCCTTCATTCTTGCTGACGATGCTGTTGAGCTCGGCAAAGTGCGCGGTCACCGGATCGTCTGCCGCTTGCGGTGCGTTGGCGGTCGGTTGTTCCTGGCCGAGCAGGCTGCCGAGGCGCTCCTTGAGCTTGTCGACGCCGCCTTCCACCGGCACGCCCTTGGCCGCCAATTGGCGCTCTTCGGCTTGCAGGTCGGTTTCCTTGGACACGGCCACCAGCAGTTTTTTCAGCGGCGAGGTCGGGCCGGAAATCACCCGCAGTACATCGGCCGCCTGGGCCACGCTGGTGATCGGCACGAAGTCGATGTCGGCGAGCAAGGCGTCCCATTGGCGCTGGTAGTCCTGGAAGTACAAGCGGCGTACGTCCGCAGCGAGGCTGACCACGTTCTGCTGGTCGGCCTGTTCACGGCCCAGCACCCATTGCTCTTCGGCGAGGGTGCCGGTCTGGTTCAGGCTGCTTAGCAAGAACGCCTGGCGATACCCTTTGGCGGTGAAGAACCCACTCAGCGGCTCACCCAGCGGCTTGCCGCTTTTGCGGCTGAACACCAGCGCAGCATCGCGGCCTGCGGCTTCGTTGATGCGAAAGTCCGGGATGCCGTCGGGCAGCTTCTGGCGCTTGACCCGGTCATAGACGCGCTGGGCCACCGGCAGTTGTTGCAGTTGGCGCCGCAGGTCATCAATCAGCCGTGGGTCCAGGCGCGCGTTTGGCGGGTGGCGTTCGAACAACGCCTGCAAGTGCTCGGTCAGCGCCTGACGCTGATCGGCCGGCAGGTCGCGCGGCAGGTTGCGGTCCCAATCGAGAGCGATCCAGGCCTTGATGAAGTCCGGGTCGTAATGCTCGGCATCGGCAAGCATCAGGTAGGCCTTGAGACCTTCGTACAGGAAATCGGAATTGCCGCCACCGTGCAGTTGTTCTTCGATGCGCGTCACCAGGCGAGGCGCAAACACGGCGATCAACAGCTTGCGGTAGACGCTGGCAGATTCGGCTTCGAGCATGTCGCCCTGGTACAGGCCCAGCCCTTCGGACCAGCTTGGCGAATCACCCGCGAGGCCCTTCACCGCATTGAGCAACGGCAGTACGGCGAGCACTTCGCGCTGCGCCGGGCTGAGGTTCTGTACAGCCTGGCCCAACGGCGCGACCTTCTGATCCACCTGGGCGATATACGCTTGGTTGGCGCGATAACTCACCCACCACAAACCACTGACTACCACCACCAAGGCGACGGTGGCTGCCAGCACGCCGCGTGCGATCCACTTGCGTCGACGCTCGACTTTGGGGTTCACGCCCACCAGCCCACGCTCGGCGAAGGCCACAGCGGTGAAGAGTTTTTCGATGAAATAGCTGCGCCCGGTGCCGCTCTGGCGCGCCAGGTGCTGGCGGTCCAGGTTCATGCTTTGCGCCATGGCGCCGATCAGGCGATCAATCGGGCTGCCTTCCTGGGTGCCGCTGGTGAAGTACACGCCGCGCAGCAGCACGCGCTCTTCAAAGGCATTGGGTTTGAACACGCCTTCGAGGAAGCTTTGCAGGCAATCTTTCAAAGCGCCGAACTGCTGCGGGAAGCCGTAGATCAGGTCGCGCCGGGCCGGGTCGCGCTCCTGTTGCAGGCGCTCCACCAACCGTTCGTTGAGGCGCTGCTCAAGGCCGGCGAACTCGCTTTGCAGCGTCGCCAACGGGCTGTCGCTGTGCTTGCCGTCATCGAGCGCAAAGGTCATGCCCCACACCTGGGCGCGCTCTTCCTTGCTCAGGTTGTCGAAGAACTCCATGAAGCCCGGCACCAGGTCGAGCTTGGTCAGCATCAGGTAAATCGGGAAACGCACGCCCAACTGGGTGTACAGCTCCTGAATACGCAGGCGAATCGCGGCCGCATGGGCAGCCCGTTCGGCGTCCGTGCCAAGCAGCAGATCCGAGAGGCTGATGGCGATAAACGCGCCATCAATCGGGCGGCGCGAGCGCTGCTTTTTCAGCAGGTCGAGAAAGCCCAGCCACGCCGCCTTATCCACCGTCGAGTTGCTGTCCTGGGTGGTGTAGCGGCCCGCGGTGTCGAGCAAAACGGCTTGGTCGGTAAACCACCAATCGCAGTTGCGCGTGCCACCGACGCCCCGCACCGCACCCGCGCCCAATTGCGCAGCCAGTGGGAAATGCAGGCCGGAATTGACCAGCGCGGTGGTCTTGCCCGAACCCGGCGGGCCGATGATCACGTACCACGGCAGCTCGTAAAGGTTGCGGCGTTCATCGCCACCGAGCTTGGCCTTTTTCAGCAGCGCCAGGGCCTCGTCCATGCGCTGGCGCAGGGTGCTGAGTTCTTCGGCGGTGGCGACACTGTTGGGGTCGACCGGGGTTTCCGCGGCCAGGCTGCGCATCACTTCGGCGGCCTGGCGGCGGGCCTGGATAATGCGGAACACGCGATACGCGATCCACACCGCAAACACCAGAATGATCAGCGCCCAGCGCCGCCCTTCTGGCACCAGCACATCGAGCAGCGGCCCCACAAACCAGATGATCAGGCTCAGGGCAATCAGGCCCAGCACGGGAATCACCCAGCGAATCATGAAACTGAAAAACGCCTTCACTCGACGCCCTCCGCCAATACGGTGATTTCAACCCGACGATTGCGGGCACGGCCTTCTGCAGTGGCGTTAGTGGCCACAGGCTCGGTGTCACTTCTGCCTTCGGCGCTGAAGCGGTCTGCCTGGCCGGTCTTGGCTGCCAGGATCTCCAGCACCGACTTGGCGCGGGCTTCGGACAGCGCCCAGTTGGACGGGAAGCGCAGCGTGGCAATCGGGCGGTTATCGCTGTGCCCGGTGACGCGCACCTGCCCCTTGACCTTGCGGATGGCGTCGGCGATGCGCAGCATCAGCGGCTGATAGTCATCGACGATGCTGGAGCTGGCCGAGGCGAACAGCTCATCGCCCCGGATCGTCACCACCGAGCGGTCGACCTTGTCTTCCACCGCCACGCGGCCCGCCTTGATGTCTTCCACCAGGAAACCGGCCAAGCGTGGCCGCTCGATGACTTTGGGCTGCGCCACCGGACGGTCGATGGCCTGCACCGGGATCTCGCCCAGGGCATGAATGTTCTTAAACACCGGCTCGGCATCCGACGCCAGTTTCATGCGCAAGCCGAACAGCAAGGCCAGCAGCAGCGCCAGGCCGATGGCCACGGCGATCCACGGCGGCATGAATTGCGCCAGGCGATCACGCGCCACGGTCACGCCGCGCCAGTGCGGCGACAGCTCGCGCTCGTGCTCGCCACGCGCACTGCGAATGGCGGCGGCGGTGCGTTCACGCAAGGCTTCAAGCTGGCTGCGACCGTCGTTCATCACGCGGTAACGGCCCTCGAAACCCAGGCACATGCACAGGTACAACAGCTCCAGCAGGTACAGGCGCTCGCGCGGGCTTTGCAGGCAGTGGTCGAGCAACTGGAAGACTTTTTCACCGCCCCAGGCTTCGTTGTGCACCGTGATCAGCAGGCTCTGCTTGCCCCAGTCGCTGGTGCTGCCCCACGGCGTACTGAGCACCGCTTCATCGAGTGCGGTGCACAGCGCGTAACGCGCCAGCAGCACTTCATTGCGCGCCACGCCAGCGGCTTCGGCGCGCTCTTCGAACTGGCGCAGGTAACCCAGCAACTGCGCACGCAGGCTGGCCGGTGCCGGGTGCGCGATGGTGTTGCGCAGCCGCGTCAACAGCGCCAACAGTGGGCCGGCGGCGCTTTCCAGCGGGTTGAGGCCCTGGCTTTTGCCGGTCAGGATCGGCGCGGCCGGCACCGACAGCGGCGCCGGCTCTGCACGCGCAGGTTCCGGCGCACGGCCACCCGGGCGCGGCATGAACTGGGTGCGGTCATCATCATTGGGATGCATCGCGGATTATCCTCGGATCGCCCAGAAGGCCAGGTTCAAACCCGGGAATTGCCCGGCGATGTGGAAGGCAAAGCCGCCGGAGTTATTCAGTTGCTGCCAGTGCTCGCTGCCGCGGTCCAGCTCGTAATAGGTGCTGCCTGCGTGGTACGGAATCTGGCGTGGCGCCACCGGCAGCGGCAGCAGGCCAATGCCCGGCAGTTGCAGGTTGACCATGTCGCGGATGTGCTCCACCGAGCCGACTTTGCTCTGCTGGCCGAAACGCGCGCGCAGGGTTTCGCCGGGCACATCGGCGCGCACCACTAGGATGAAACTGGCGCTGTCGAGCAGGGTTTTGTCGGCGAGCATGGCCACGTGGATGCCGTAGGCTTTTTCCACAATCGGGATCGGTGTGGCTTTGCTGTCGATCAGCATCGACAGCGCCTCACGCAACGCTGCCATCACCGGGGTGAAGCTCAGGGCCAGGTCATCGTGCTGGTATTGCGGGTATTCCTGGGGGCGACGGCCTGACGTCGAAAAGGTGGAAAACTCGCCGGCCAGGCTCACCAGTTCACTGAAAAAACGCTCCGGGTGCAGCGGGCTCAACTGGCTGAAATGCTGGAGCAGCGGCTGCGCGCGGTTGACCAGTTGCAGCAGCATGAAGTCGGCAATCTCCGACGCGCCACCGGCGCCCGAGGCGACCACGCGGCCGGCCAGGGCTTCGCCGCGCTGGTGCAGCAGGCCCAGCAATTCGCTGCGAAAGGCCGTCAGCGGTTTGCTGGCGGCCACGTCCAGCACAGGCGGGATGTAGGTGTCATCGAGCACCAGCGCGCGGTCGGCGCGTTTTTCCTTGATGCGCACCAGGCCGATGGCGGCGTAGTCGCTGATGCCATCCTGCGCAGTCAGCAGGCGCAACGCACGCGAGCCCACGGCCACGGGCGCGCGGTTTTCGAACGGGGCGTTGTCATCACGCACTTCACGCACCTGGCTGACGTAACGCGCGGCACCGAGGTCTTCGCCGTCATCGACGGTGTCACGCGCGCCTGCACGCTTGAGCGGCAGGGCCAGGTACACCAGGCCATCGCGCAGGTTGTCGTCGATATTCAGCGGGCTCGGCGCCAGGTCGTCCTGGGGAATATTGAACGGCGTGCCATCCGGCAACAGGCCACGGGCCGACACAATCGCCAGCTTGCCCTGGGCCAGCAGGCCCTGGTCGATGAGCAATTCGGAAAACCCCCAGGCACCGGCGGACAACGGGCGGCTGCGGGCGTCAATCAGGTTTTCCAGGTAACGGTCATGCTGCTGGAAGTGCTGCGTTCCGATGAACATGCCTTCCGACCAGACCACGCGATTGTTCCAGGACATGGGAGCTCCGTTTGCTTCTTATTGGGCAGGGCTGGATGGGGGAACCGCGACGTCGGCGCGTACGGCGCGCACATCGAGGCTGATCTGGTATTCGGTGTATTGGCGTGCCGGGACGGTGAGCACCGTGCGCCATTGCGCGCGGTCCAACTCGCGATAGCCCACCAGCAGGCCGATCTGGCGCGTGGACGGGTCGAGGTTGCGCTGGATACTCAGTTGCTGGCCGGGTTGCACCATCACTTCGTCCTGGTCCAGCAGATCGAGGCCGAGCGTGGATTGCGCGCGATCGGCCAGCGCGAAGTAATCGGAGCGGCTGAAGGTGGCGGCGTTTTTCAGTTCGAAGATGCGTACGCGAACCGGAGCGGCCTGGCCGTTGGCGCCGGGGTTGAGCCCGGCAATGGCGTGAAAATGCAGTTCGATGGCGGCGGTGTCCGCTTCGGCTTCAGTGGCCGCCTCGGGCTTGGCGGCATCCTTGGCACACGCCGTCAGCAGCAGCGCCGTGGCGACTGCGAGTAAAAACCTGGGAATCATCCTGCGTCCTCAATGACGTACTTAGCTATCCGTTTTATCCATTACTGCGTTGCGGTTTAGCGACGCTGTCGTGCGCTGTGTTCTTCGTAGGCTCGGCTGAATTCGCGACCGAACAGGTCCTGGAAATCTTCCTGGGCTTCGCGCGAGATATTGCTGTAAAGCTCGGTGAACTGCTGCCAGTACTGGGCCTGGCGCGAGCCGTTGAAAATGCTCGACAGCCCGCCCGGCTTGCCCATGCGCTCTTCCAGTTGCGCCGGCTCAAAGCGCGCGAGCAAGTGCTTGATGGCCGCTTCTACACCGGCCATTACCGCCAGTTGATGGGCGCGCAGGTCGTCGAAACTGTCGCGCACGGCGATGTCCGGCGCCATAAACGCTTGGTTTCCATGACGCAGCAGCAGCAGTAAGGCTTCATCGGCATTGGGCGCAAACTTCAACGGATTGTTTTCGGCGGGCCGGATCATCGTCTGCTGCATGCGGAACTCGCCCTTGAGGCTGGCGCGGGCGCGCAATACGTCGATCAGGCCTTCGACCATCAACCGGTAGCTGCGGCCGATGCTCTCCATCTGCGCGCAGGCATCGGCCTTGTCCAGGCGCAGCTGGTCGAGGCCGGCGCCGCGCAGGAAAGCTTGCAAAAGGTCGGGCTGTTGGCTGTCAGCCGCGGGGAGCACGGGCTCGACCACGGGCGGCGACTGCATGACTGGCGGCGCGGGTGGCGACTGGATGACCGGCGGCACGGGAGGCGGTGCAACGGGCGTCGGGCTACTGGCCACGGGCGCTGGCGAGTCGCCAAACACGTCCCAGTCTTCGGGAATCACCGAGCCTGACGGCGCCGGCTTCTCCACCACTGGCATGGCAACGGGGGTCGGCGGGCGAAAGTCGTGTTGCTCGGACGGTACGTGGTCCGCCACGGTCGGTGGTGGTACGGCGGTCGGGGTGAGGAAATCGAACAGGTCCGGTAGCGTGTCCATCGACGAGGCGCCATGAAACTGCGGCGCGATCACCGGCGTCGGCGCGGGCGCGTTCACCACCGCGCCCATCAACGCCTCGAAGCTGTTCGGCGAATCGCCGGCAAACGGCTGGCTATCGATGGCTTGCACGTTGAAGTCGATACGCGCCTGAATTTCGTAGTCGCCGATGCGGATCAATTCACCGTCTTGCAACGGTTCGCTGTTCCCTCGGCGCATACGAATACCGGCGTTAACCAATTCAACGCCGTTGGTGCTGTTATCGGTTAAATAGTAACGGCCATCTTTGTATTGAATAACGCAGTGTTGCGAGGAGACAAGGCGCTCTGGATCTGGCAATACCCAGTCATTATCAGAACTGCGGCCAATAGCCATCACGCCCTGATTCATGGACTTTTCAGGGCATTGCCCAGGGGTGATCTTGTGATAACTAGTGATAGTCAAGCACAGCGACATCTTGCCTCCTTGCTGATACATCGCGCGCGGTCTATCCAAGGGTCTACCTGAAGGAGCCAGACTTCCCAAGAGATACCGCCAGTCGCGTTAACGACCGTAAAAATAGGCTTTTACCAGCATGATCGGTGATCTTAACTGGCTTCTATGACAAAAATCCTGTCCTGGTGCGCCGTTCGACCCGCCAGTCGCGCAGGGTGTTAAGCACCGCACATCTGTCACAGAGGGCGAATAGCTTACCTTGACAAGGCGTAACTACTACACCAAAAATGCACAACTTCTTGAACATCAGTGATGGCACGGTAGTGGCACTCTGGCTATATGACCAAGAAAACATGCAAAGTTCATCGCGCAACTAATGCATGCATTGCCCGGCATCTAACGGGCTGATAGGGAGATCGAATCAAGTGGATGTGCCGTTGCTGCTCGCCGCCGTTTCCGCGACTTCGCCCTGTGGCGAAGACATGGAATATGACGCGCAATTTCTCCAACTGGAGCGTGACGCCAAGGGCCAACCCGAGCGCAGCATGGGCGACGCTATCCTGCCGGCTGAGCCACCGGAATGGCGCAGCATCCAGCAGCAAAGCCTCGACTTGTTGCAGCGCAGCAAAGACCTGCGCATCACCCATTTTCTGTTGCAAAGCTCCCTCGCCCTTCAGGGTGTGGCCGGGCTGGCCGAAGTCCTCACGCTGATCAACGCGCTGCTGCGCGAGTACTGGGCTGACCTGCACCCGCGCCTGGATGCCGACGACGATAATGACCCCACCGTACGCATCAATGCCTTATCTGGCCTGACCAGCGACGCGACCATTCGTCTGCTGCGCGAAAGCATCCTCACGCGCTCGCGCACGTTCGGGCCGGTGAGCCTGCGTGCTGCGCTGAACGCCAGCGGCTTGATGAGTTTCCCCGACGAACAGCTCGGTGCCCAGCAACTCAACGCCGCATTTCTGGACAGCGATCCCGAACAATTGCAAGCCACGCGCGATGCCTTGAGCGCCGCGCGCGCCGCCTGCGAAGCCATCGAACAACAGGTCAGCGACCAGGTCGGTTCGGCCCAGGGCGTGGACCTCAGCCTGTTGAAGCAACCGCTCAAGCAGGCGCTGCAAGTCCTCAACCAATTTGTACCGAACAGCGATACCAGCAGCGAACCCGAGGCCGTCAGTGACGACAATGCCCCCTCGGTCGATTTCGCCGCTGCCCCCGCCGCACCGCGCCCCACTGGCGACATCGCCAGCCGCGATGATGTGCTGCGCAGCCTCGACAAGATCCTTGCGTACTACACCCGTCACGAGCCTTCGAGCCCGCTGCCGGTGCTGTTGAACCGGGCGAAAAATCTGGTGCACGCCGACTTCGCGGCCATCGTGCGCAATCTGATTCCCGACGGCATGTCCCAATTTGAAAACCTGCGCGGCCCGGACGGCGAGTAAGCCGCCCGGCTGTGCAGTAACAACACCGTCGCTCAAGCGACCAGGAGCAGCAACGTGGCGAAGCAAAGTTCTCAGAAATTCATCGCGCGCAACCGTGCGCCTCGAGTGCAGATCGAGTACGACGTCGAGCTTTACGGCGCCGAGAAAAAGGTCCAGCTGCCCTTCGTGATGGGTGTGATGGCCGACCTCGCCGGCAAGCCTGCCGAACCGCTCGCACCCGTGGCCGACCGCAAGTTCCTTGAAGTGGACGTCGACAACTTCGACTCGCGCCTCAAGGCCATGCAGCCACGCGTAGCGTTCCATGTACCGAACGAGCTGACCGGCGAAGGCAACCTGAGCCTGGACATCACGTTCGAAAGCATGGACGACTTCAGCCCGGCCGCCGTGGCCCGCAAGGTCGATTCGCTCAAGCAACTGCTCGAAGCCCGCACCCAGCTGGCCAACCTGCTGACCTACATGGACGGCAAGACTGGCGCTGAAGAAATCATCATGAAGGCGATCAAGGACCCGGCACTGCTTCAGGCACTTGCCAGCGCGCCTAAGCCTGCAGGGGACCAGTAATCATGACCGACAACACCGCCCGCGAAGGCTCCCAGATTCTGGGTGCCACCGAAGAAGCCAGCGAGTTCGCCAACCTGCTGCTGCAAGAATTCAAACCCAAGACCGAGCGTGCCCGCGAAGCCGTGGAAACCGCCGTGCGCACCCTGGCCGAACAGGCTTTGGCACAGACGGACCTGGTGTCCAATGACGCGATCAAGTCGATTGAATCGATCATCGCCGCCATCGACGCCAAGCTCACCGCCCAGGTCAACCAGATCATCCATCACCCGGATTTCCAGCAGCTGGAAAGCGCCTGGCGTGGCCTGCACTACCTGGTCAACAACACCGAGAGCGACGAGCAACTGAAGATTCGCGTGCTCAACATCTCCAAGCCGGACCTGCACAAGACCCTGAAGAAATTCAAGGGCACCGCGTGGGACCAGAGCCCGATCTTCAAGAAGATGTACGAAGAAGAATACGGCCAGTTCGGCGGCGAACCTTACGGCTGCCTGGTCGGCGACTACTACTTCGACCAGTCGCCACCCGACGTGGAACTGCTGGGCGAGCTGTCGAAAGTCTGCGCCGCCATGCACTCCCCGTTCATCGCTGCGGCGTCGCCGACCGTGATGGGCATGGGCTCGTGGCAGGAACTGTCGAACCCGCGCGACCTGACCAAAATCTTCACCACGCCGGAATACGCCGGCTGGCGCTCGCTGCGTGAATCGGAAGACTCGCGCTACATCGGCCTGACCATGCCGCGCTTCCTGGCGCGCCTTCCGTATGGCGCCAAGACCGATCCGGTGGAAGCCTTCGCGTTCGAAGAAAACACCGACGGCGCCGACAGCTCCAAGTACACCTGGGCCAACGCCGCCTACGCGATGGCGGTGAACATCAACCGTTCGTTTAAGCACTACGGCTGGTGCTCGCGCATCCGTGGCGTGGAATCCGGCGGTGAGGTGGAAAACCTGCCGGCCCACACGTTCCCGACCGATGACGGTGGCGTGGACATGAAGTGCCCAACCGAAATCGCCATCAGCGACCGCCGTGAAGCGGAACTGGCGAAGAACGGTTTCATGCCGCTGCTGCACAAGAAAAACACCGACTTTGCCGCCTTCATCGGTGCCCAGTCGTTGCAGAAACCGGCCGAATACGACGACCCGGACGCCACCGCCAACGCCAACCTGGCCGCGCGCCTGCCGTACCTGTTCGCCACCTGCCGTTTCGCGCACTACTTGAAGTGCATCGTGCGCGACAAGATCGGTTCCTTCAAAGAGAAGGACGAGATGCAGCGCTGGTTGCAGGACTGGATCCTCAACTACGTCGACGGCGACCCGGCGCACTCCACCGAAACCACCAAGGCCCAGCACCCGTTGGCTGCCGCCGAAGTGATCGTGGAAGACGTCGAAGGCAACCCGGGTTACTACAACTCCAAGTTCTACCTGCGCCCGCACTATCAGCTCGAAGGGCTGACCGTGTCGTTGCGCCTGGTATCGAAGTTGCCTTCGGCGAAAAGCGCCTAACCCACGGATGAGCTGGCTCTTCTGTGGGAGGGGGCTTGCCCCCGATAGCATCACTGGGGTGTGACTGACACACCGAGGTGCCTGCATCGGGGGCAAGCCCCCTCCCACACAAAGGCACTGCCCATTTGGAGTTACTCAAATTCAGTGGCAAGAGCCACACAGGGAGAAAACATGGCTGTTGATATTTTCATCAAGATCGGCGACATCAAGGGCGAGTCCATGGACAAGGCCCACAAGGACGAAATCGACGTGCTGAACTGGAGCTGGGGCATGGCCCAGTCCGGCAACATGCACGTTGGCGGTGGCGGCGGTGCGGGCAAGGTGAATATCCAGGACCTGTCGCTGACCAAGTACGTCGACAAGGCATCGCCAAACCTGATGATGCACTGCGCCAGCGGCAAGCACATCGACAAGGTCAAGCTGACCGTGCGCAAGGCCGGTGGCGAAAGCCAGGTCGAGTACATGGTGATCAACCTGGAAGAAGTGCTGGTCACGTCCCTGAGCACCGGCGGCTCGGGCACCGATGATCGCCTGACCGAAAACGTCACCCTGAACTTCGCCCAAGTGATGGTCGACTACCAGCCGCAGAAAGCCGACGGCACCAAAGACGGCGGCGCGATCAAGTTTGGCTGGAACATCCGTTCCAACACCAAGCGCTGATAAACCCGGTGGCCGTGGCTCGCCGCCACGGCCCCAGGCATCGGCCCCTCGCAGAAACCGTCCCTCTCACAACCCGTCCGTGGAGCTGCTTTGGTGGTAACTGAAATCGCTTCCCGCGACCGTCTGCAACCGTCCCTGCTGGACCGGTTGACCGACGACGACCCAACCAATCCCAAGGAAAGCGCCGACAAACGCGTGCTGTCCCTGACCCAATTGAAAGCCTCGGTGCTGCGCGACCTGGCGTGGCTGCTCAACACCACGTCGTTGCTGGACGCCGATGCCACGCTGCACACTCCGGCCGGTACGTCGGTGGTCAATTACGGCCTGCCGGCACTGGCGGGCAACAGCGTGTCCAGCGTGGACATCAAGGCACTGGAAGCGCTGATCTACCAGGCCATCGCCACCTTTGAGCCACGTATTCTGCGCCACACGTTGCGCGTCAAAGCCCGCATCGGCCACGGCGAGATGAACCACAACGCGCTGAGCTTCGAGATCGAAGGCGACCTGTGGGCGCAGCCGGTGCCATTGCGCTTGCTGCTGCAAACCGACCTCGACCTGGAATCCGGCCATGTGCGCGTGGTGAATGCCGACCAGCGGAGGCGCCCATGAACCCGCGCCTGCTGGAGCTGTACAACCAGGAACTGCACCACGTGCGCGAAAGCGCCGCCGAGTTCGCCAAGGAATACCCGAAGATCGCCAGTCGGCTGACCCTGTCCGGTATGGACTGCGCCGACCCGTACGTCGAACGCCTGCTCGAAGGTTTTGCCTACCTCACCGCCCGCGTGCAGCTCAAGCTCGACGCCGAGTACCCGACGTTCACCCACAACCTGCTGGAAATCGCCTACCCGCACTACCTGGCGCCGACGCCGTCGATGACCGTGGTGCAATTGCAGACCGACCCGGATGAGGGCTCGCTGGCCAGCGGCTTCCCGCTGCCGCGCGACACCGTGTTGCGCGCAGCACTGGGCCGCGAAACCCAGACCTGCTGCGAGTACCGCACCGCGCACCCGGTGACGCTGTGGCCGTTGCAGGTCAGCGGCGCCGAGTACTTCGGCAACCCCGCCGCCGTGCTCGGTCGCCTGGCCGCCAGCGAGCCGAAGGCCAAGGCCGGTTTGCGCCTGACCCTGCGCACCGGCGCCGAATTGCCGTTCAACAGCCTCGACCTCGACAGCCTGCCGCTGTACCTCAGCGGTGCCGATGAGCAGCCGTTTCGCCTCTACGAACAACTGCTGGGCAATGCCTGCGCGGTGTTTGCGCGCAAGCCTGGCGGTGATTGGGTCGAGCGCCTGCCGCAGGACGCGTTGCGTTCGCGCGGCTTTGACGACGCCGACGCGGCCATGCCGGTGGTGGCCCGCGCATTCCAGGGCTATCGGCTGTTGCAGGAATACTTCGCCCTGCCCCACCGCTTCCTGTTCGTCGAATTCGCCGAACTGAGCCGCGCGGTCAAACGCTGCGACGGCCAGGAGCTGGAACTGATCGTGCTGTTCGACCGCCACGAGCCGAGCCTGGAAGGCAGTGTTGGCGAGGCGCAGTTCATGCCGTTCTGCACGCCGGCGATCAACCTGTTCCCCAAACGCGTGGACCGTATTCATTTGTCTGACCGCGTCAACGAACACCACGTGATTGCCGACCGCACGCGGCCAATGGATTTCGAGATTCACTCGCTGAGCGGCATCACCGGCCACGGCACCGGGCCGGAGCAGCCGTTCCTGCCGTTCTACGCGGTGCGCGACCCGTCACGCTATGGTCGCGATCAGGCTTACTACACGCTGCGCCGCGAGCCGCGTGTGTTGTCCAGCGACCAGCGCCGCAACGGCCCGCGCTCTACCTACGTGGGCAGCGAAACCTTTGTCAGCCTGGTCGACAGCCAACAAGCGCCCTACCGCCACGACCTGCGCCAACTCGGCGTGACCGCGCTGTGCACCAACCGCGATCTGCCGTTGTTCATGAGCGTGGGCAACGGCAAGACCGACTTCACCTTGGCCGACAGCGCGCCGGTGTTGTCGGTGCGCTGCGTCGCGGGCCCGAGCCGCCCACGCGCCAGCCACGCGCATGACGCCAAGGCCTGGCGCCTGATCAGCCAGTTGTCGCTCAATTACCTGTCGCTGAGCGAACATGGCCAGGGCGCCGGCGCCTTGCGTGAACTGCTGCGCCTGTATGGCGACAGCAACGACGCGGCGCTGCAATTGCAGATCGAAGGCCTGCGCGAAGTCAGCAGCAAAGCCGTGACCCGGCGCCTGCCGATGCCTGGCCCGATTGTGTTTGGCCGCGGGTTGGAAATTACCCTGGAATTCGATGAAAACGCGTTTCGCGGCACCGGCGTGTTTCTGCTCGGTGCGGTGCTGGAGCGCTTCCTGGCACGTTACGTGTCGATCAACAGTTTTACCGAGACGGTGATCCGTACCACCGAACGCGGCGAGATCATGCGATGGAAAGCCAAGCCCGGGCGGCGTCCGACCCTGTGAACACACTGGATGCGATGCATCAGGAGCCCTGGGAATACGATTTCTTCCAGGCGCTGCGGCGTATCGAGTGCGAATCGCCGCAGCTGCCGCGCCTGGGCCATTCCCTGCGCCTGGCGGATGACCCGTTGCGCCTTGGGCAGCAGGCCGATTGCACCTTCGCCCCGGCCACTTTGGCCTCGGTCGATCCCGGTGGCGACGGCAAACCGGCGCGGCTGGAGCAGTTCTTCTTCGGCCTCGGCGGCCCCAACGGCCCGTTGCCGCTGCACATCACCGAGTACGTGCGCGAGCGCCAGCGCAACAACGCCGACAGCACCAGCAAACAGTTTTTGGACGTGTTCCACCATCGGCTGCTCAGCTTGTTTTACCGGGCCTGGGCCGAGGCGCGGCCGACAGTCAGCCACGACCGCCCGGACGATGATTACTGGTCCGCACGCCTGGCGGCGCTGAGTGGCCGGGGCATGCCGAGCCTGCTCAATCAGGGGCTGATTCCTGACACCGCGAAGCTGCATTACAGCGGCCACCTGTCAGCGCAAACCCGCTACCCGGATGGCCTGAAGGCGATTCTGAGCGAGTATTTCGGCCTGCCGGTGGAGATCGAAGAATACGTCGGCCAATGGCTGGAATTGCCCGAGCGCAGCCGCGTGAGTGTCAGCGCCAACCAACTGGGCGTGGACTTCTGCCTGGGCAGCCACGTGTGGGACCGCCAGCATAAATTCCGCATCCGCCTCGGCCCGCTCACGCTGGATGACTACATGGGCATGCTGCCCGGCAGCCAGCCGTTCAATGAGCTGGTGGCGTGGGTGGCCGAGTACCTGGGCCATGAACTGGACTGGGACCTGAACCTGGTTTTGCAACAACCCGAAGTACCGGCGCTGCAGCTCAATGGCCAGTTCCGCCTGGGCTTCAACACCTGGCTCGGCCGACCCGAGCATGACGCCAACGACCTAATCCTGGCTCGGCATTACGCCGACCACGCCACCACCTCAAGGAATCCAGAGCATGGGTGAAATCAGTCGCGCCGCACTGTTCGGCAAACTCAACAGCGTGGCCTACAAGGCCATCGAAGCCGCCACTGTGTTCTGCAAACTGCGGGGCAACCCGTACGTGGAACTGGCCCACTGGTTTCACCAGTTGCTGCAACTGCAGGACTCGGACCTGCACCGCATCATTCGTCAGTTCAACGTGGAGCCGGCCCGCCTGGCCCGTGACCTGACTGAAGCACTGGACCGCCTGCCACGGGGCTCGACGTCGATCACCGACCTGTCGTCCCATGTGGAAGAAGCCGTGGAACGCGGCTGGGTCTATGGCAGCCTGATGTTCGGCGAAAGCCAGGTGCGCACCGGTTACCTGGTGCTCGGCATTCTCAAGACCCCGAGCCTGCGCCACGCGCTGCTGGGCTTGTCTTCCGAGTTCGACAAAATCAAAGCTGAAGCACTGAGCGAACGCTTCGACGAATACGTCGGCGACTCGCCCGAAAATGCGTTGAGTGCCAGCGACGGTTTCAACGCCGGCGCTGTACCCGGCGAAGCCAGCGGCGCCATGGCACCGAGCGCGATGGGCAAGCAGGAAGCCCTCAAGCGTTTTACCGTGGACCTGACCGAACAGGCGCGCAGCGGCAAGCTCGACCCTATCGTCGGGCGCGATGAAGAGATCCGCCAACTGGTGGATATCCTCATGCGTCGGCGCCAGAACAACCCGATCCTCACTGGCGAAGCCGGTGTGGGCAAGACTGCCGTGGTTGAAGGTTTTGCCTTGCGCATCGTCGCCGGTGACGTGCCGCCCGCGCTCAAAGACGTGGAGCTGCGCAGCCTCGACGTGGGCCTGCTGCAAGCCGGCGCCAGCATGAAAGGCGAGTTCGAACAGCGCCTGCGCCAGGTCATCGAAGACGTCCAGGCCTCGCCCAAGCCGATCATCCTGTTCATCGACGAAGCCCACACCTTGGTCGGTGCCGGTGGCGCCGCGGGGACCGGTGACGCCGCCAACTTGCTCAAGCCAGCCCTCGCCCGTGGCACCTTGCGTACCGTGGCCGCCACGACCTGGGCCGAGTACAAAAAACACATTGAAAAAGACCCGGCCCTGACCCGCCGTTTCCAAGTGGTGCAGGTGGCTGAGCCGTCGGAAGACAAGGCGCTGCTGATGATGCGCGGCGTGGCCTCGACCATGGAGAAACACCACCAGGTGCAGATCCTCGACGAGGCCCTGGAAGCTTCGGTGAAGCTGTCGCACCGCTACATTCCGGCGCGCCAGCTGCCGGATAAATCCGTGAGCTTGCTGGACACCGCCTGCGCCCGCGTCGCCATCAGCCTGCACGCCGTGCCGGCCGAAGTCGACGACAGCCGCCGTCGCATCGAAGCGCTGGAAACCGAGCTGCAAATCATCGCCCGCGAGCATGCCATCGGCATCGCCATCGGCGCACGCCAGAGCAACAGCGAAGCCTTGCTGAGTGCCGAACGTGAACGCCTGGCAACCTTGGAAAACCGCTGGGCCGAAGAGAAAACCCTGGTCGATGAGCTGCTCGCCACCCGTGCAACCCTGCGCGAGAAAGCCGGTGTTGTGGACAGCGGCAACGATGAGTTGCGCGCACAACTTGTGGACCTGCAACAACGCCTCACCGCCCTGCAAGGCGAAACCCCGCTGATCCTGCCGACCGTGGATTACCAGGCCGTGGCCTCGGTGGTCGCCGACTGGACCGGCATCCCGGTGGGCCGCATGGCGCGCAACGAACTGGAGACGGTGCTCAACCTCGACCAGCACTTGAAAAAACGCATCATCGGCCAGGACCACGCCCTGCAGATGATCGCCAAGCGCATCCAGACGTCCCGCGCCGGCCTCGACAACCCGAGCAAGCCGATCGGCGTGTTCATGCTCGCCGGCACCTCGGGTGTGGGCAAGACCGAAACCGCGCTGGCGCTGGCTGAAGCCATGTACGGCGGCGAGCAGAACGTCATCACCATCAACATGAGCGAATTCCAGGAAGCCCACACCGTGTCGACGCTCAAGGGCGCGCCACCGGGCTATATCGGCTACGGCGAAGGCGGTGTGCTGACCGAAGCGGTACGGCGCAAACCCTACAGCGTGGTGCTGCTGGACGAGGTGGAAAAAGCCCACCCGGACGTGCACGAGATTTTCTTCCAGGTGTTCGACAAGGGCGTGATGGAGGACGGCGAAGGCCGGGTGATCGACTTCAAGAACACCCTGATTCTGCTGACGACCAACGCCGGCACCGAGTTGATTTCTCAGGTGTGCAAAGACCCGGCGAATGTTCCCGAGCCGGAAGAAATCGCCAAGGCGTTGCGCCAGCCATTGCTGGAAATTTTCCCGCCGGCACTGCTCGGCCGTTTGGTGACGATTCCTTACTACCCGCTAAGCGACGAGATGCTCAAGGCAATTACCCGCCTGCAACTCAACCGCATCAAAAAGCGTGTGGAGACAACGCACAAAGTCGCCTTCGACTACGACGACGCGGTGGTCGATTTGATCGTCTCGCGCTGCACCGAAACCGAAAGCGGCGGGCGCATGATCGACACCATCCTGACCAACAGCCTGCTGCCGGACATGAGCCGTGAATTCCTCACGCGCATGCTCGAAGGCAAGGCGCTGGCGGGTGTGCGTATCAGCACCCGGGATAATGAATTGCACTACGACTTCAGCGACGCCGATTGATCTGACGAGATGCAGTCCAAATGTGGGAGGGGGCTTGCCCCCGATGGCGGTGAATCAGTCACTGCATGCATCAACTGACACACTGCTATCGGGGGCAAGCCCCCTCCCACATTTAGAGCTGGTTTCTTCAGTTACTAGGCAATTTACGGGTTAACCGATGCTATTCAACCAAGCCTCACGCCTGGCCAAAGTCACCAGCCCTCTGGGGCCGGATGTGCTGCTGCTCAATGAAATGGGCGGCGGCGAAGAGCTGGGGCGGCTGTTCAACTATGAGCTGCAACTGACCTCGCTGGACGCCAACATCGACCTCAACCAATTGCTGGGCAAGCCGATGAGCGTGGGCCTGCAACTGGCAGACGGTGGCGAGCGGCACTTCCACGGCATCGTCGCGCGGTGCAGCCAGAACATCGACCAAGGCCAGTTCGCCAGTTATCAGGTGACGCTGCGCCCGTGGTTCTGGCTGCTCAGCCGCACTTCGGACTGCCGGATTTTCCAGAACCTGAGCATCCCGCAGATCATCAAGCAGGTGTTTCGTGACCTGGGTTTTTCCGACTTCGAAGACGCCCTGAGCCGGCCGTACCGCGAGTGGGAGTACTGCGTGCAGTACCGCGAGACCAGCTTCGATTTCGTCAGCCGCTTGATGGAACAGGAAGGCATCTACTACTTCTTCCGCCATGAACCGGACCGGCATGTGCTGGTGCTGGCCGACGCCTATGGCGCCCACACCACGGTGCCGGGCTACGCGTCGATTCCGTATTACCCCAAGGACGAGCAGCAGCGCGAACGCGACCACATGCACAACTGGCACCTGGCGCACGAAGTGCAACCGGGCTCGCTGGAGCTCAATGACTACGACTTCCAGCGCCCCAGCGCCAGCATCGACGTACGCTCGGCGATGCCACGCCCGCACACCGCCGGCGACTATCCGCTGTACGACTACCCCGGCACCTATGTGCAAAGCGAAGACGGCGAGCACTATGCGCGCACTCGCATCGAAGCCCTGCAAACCTTGCATGAGCAGATCGAGTTCAGCGGCAACGCCCGTGGCCTCGGCTCGGGCCACTTGTTCAGCCTCACCGGCTTCAGCCGCCAGGACCAGAACCGCGAATACCTGATCGTTGGCTGTCGCTATTACATCGTCCAGGAAAGCCTGGAAAGCGGTGGCGGCTCGGGTTCGGCGCAATTCGAAAGCAGCCTCACGTGCATCGACGCCCAGCAAAGCTTCCGCCCGCTGGCGAACACCCACAGGCCCATCGTCAAAGGCCCGCAGACCGCCTTGGTGGTCGGCCCCAAAGGCGAGGAAATCTGGACCGACCAATACGGCCGCGTGAAGGTGCACTTCTACTGGGACCGCCACGACCAATCCAACGAAAACAGCTCGTGCTGGATTCGCGTGTCGCAATCCTGGGCCGGGAAGAACTGGGGCTCGATGCAGATCCCGCGCATCGGCCAGGAAGTGATTGTGAGCTTCCTGGAAGGTGACCCGGACCGGCCGATCATCACCGGCCGTGTGTACAACGCCGAGCAAACGGTGCCTTACGACCTGCCGGAAAACGCGACCCAGAGCGGCATGAAAAGCCGTTCGAGCAAGGGCGGCACACCAGCCAACTTCAATGAAATCCGCATGGAGGACAAGAAGGGGCTGGAGCAGTTGTACATCCATGCCGAGCGCAATCAGGACATCGTGGTGGAGGTGGATGAAAGCCACTCGGTGGGGCATGACCGCAATAAGAGCATTGGGCATAACGAGACGGTGACGATTGGGAATAACCGTGTGCGCATCGTCAAGCACGAAGACATCCTTTCGGTGGGCCTGAGAAAGACCGACAGCATCAGCCAGAGCTACGTGATTGAAGTGGGCGAAAACCTGCGCCTGGTCTGCGGCAAAAGCATCCTGGAGTTGAACGCCAGCGGGCAGATCAACCTGAGCGGCGTCAATATCAGCTTCCACGCCAGCGGCGATGCCGAATTCAATACCGGCGGCGTGCTGCACCTGAACAACGGCGGCGGCCCCGGCGCGACGCCCGATGGCCAGGGCATGAAAGCCAGCATCGACGCCAATATCAACGCCGCATTCCCCGCGCCTAAAAGCTCCTGACGAGACCTGTTTGCCATGACGTACCGAATCAACGAATTCCAGTTCCAACTGCCGGCCGCCGAGCTTCAGGACGCGTCGATCAATATCCTCAAGTTCCCTGAACTGGGCACGTCATTGATCATCAGCCGCAGCTTTCTCACCGAAGGCGAGACCCTGCACAGCAACTTCGATGACCAGCTCAAGCGCCTGGAAAAACAGGTGCAGGACTTGCGCTGCCAACCGAGCGTGACCGTGCGTTTGGGCGCCGCCCAAGAGGTGGAAGGCATCGAGCTGCGCAGCCAGTTCAACAAGGGCAATGACAAGGTGTTCCAGTACCAGCTGGCGCTGGTGCTGCCGGGTACGCGCAAGATGCTCGCCTTGAGTTATGTGAAGGCGGAGAAGCTTGGGGATGCCGAGGCGGCGCATTGGGCATTGATAAAAAATTCGCTGTCGTTCGACGCTGTTTCTTGATGAGCAACCTGCATGTCTGACGCGTTATGGGCGGCCCGAATGGGCGATGCGCTGTCCCACACTTCGATGATGGCGGACATCCTCGGCGGTGTGCTGGAAGTGGCGGCCAATATCGCGATCACTGCCGTGGCAACGGCTGCCGTGGTTGCGGCCACCGGTATCACCGTGGCCACCGGCGGCCTCGGCTGCTTCCTGCTGGGTGCGGTGGTGGGCACGATTGTTGGCCTGGCCATGAGCAAAAGTGGCGCGGACAAAGGGCTGACCAAGATATGCGATGCTTTCAGTAACGCCCTGTTTCCGCCCACGGTGCAGGCGAATATTCTCACCGGTTCCACCAATACGCTGACCAACAACATTCCCGCCGCCCGCGCGGCTGGGGCGATCAGCTCCCATGTCACCCCGGCCGGCACTGAGCTGGAAGAAGCCAAGCCCGAGCCGGAAGCCAGTTACCTGGATATGGCCGCGGGGTTCTTCTCGCAGATGTGGCGCCCTACCGTTGCCACACCTGCGCCGGGTGCCGTGCCCAAGCCGCTGGACCTGGTCGTGTGCATGAAGCACCCACCGATGCCGCCGCAGTTTCTGGCCGAGGGTTCGGAAAAGGTCACGATCAACGGCCAACCCGCCGTGCGCAGTGGTGATCGCAGCACCTGCGATGCGACGGTGGTGTCGTCGGGGCTGATTTCCTCCAACGTGACCATTGGTGGCGGTTCGGTGGTGGTGCGTGAAATTCGCAGCGGCAAAACGCCAGGCGTCGGGCTGGCGGTCACGGCACTGTTGATGCTCAAGGGTGGCAAGGGCAAGTTCTTCAGCAAGTTACCGTGCATGTTGGTCAGCGGCGCGACCTCGATGGCCATCAGCAGCGCGATGA
>NZ_JANLOF010000077.1:0-171213 GCF_025466135.1 Pseudomonas sp. 14P_5.3_Bac1
AGATATAAAACGCCGTCAACACTTAATTTCAGGTTTATTCGGATTTAAGCGTAATACGCGCAAATGCCTTCTTACCTGCCTGGCAAACGTGGGTAGCCCCCAGCTCGTATATAAAGGTGCGATCAACAACCTCACCATCTATACGCACGCCGCCGGAACCCAGCAGGTCACGCGCAACCGCCGAGTTCTTCACCAGGCCAGCCTTATTAAGGACAGCAGCGATCGGCATAGCTTCAGCAGCAGTCAGTTCGATCTCCGGCAGATCATCCGGTAACTCGCCATCCTTCATGCGATTGCCTGCCGCACGGTGAGCACTTGCCGCAGCCTCTTCACCATGAAAGCGCGCCACAATCTCTTCGGCCAACTTGATCTTCACGTCACGCGGATTGGCACCCGCCTCGACATCAGCACGCAGCGCATTGATCTCGTCCATCGAGCGGAAACTCAACAGCTCGAAGTAACGCCACATCAACGCATCCGGAATCGAAACCAGCTTGCCGTACATCACACCCGGCGCTTCCTGGATGCCTACATAGTTACCCAAGGACTTGGACATCTTCTTGACGCCATCCAACCCCTCCAGCAACGGCATGGTCAGAATGCACTGCGCCTCTTGCCCATACGCACGCTGCAGCTCACGCCCCATCAGCAGGTTGAACTTCTGATCGGTACCCCCCAACTCAACGTCCGCGCGCAACGCCACCGAGTCATACCCTTGAACCAGCGGGTACAGGAACTCGTGAATCGCGATCGGCTGATTAGTGGAGTAGCGCTTGTCGAAGTCATCGCGCTCAAGCATGCGTGCCACGGTGTACTGGGATGTCAGGCGGATAAAGTCAGCCGGCCCCATCTGGTCCATCCAGGTGGAGTTGAAGGCCACTTCGGTCTTGGCCGGATCGAGAATCTTGAACACCTGAGTCTTGTAGGTCTCGGCATTATCGAGAACCTGCTCACGGGTCAGCGGCGGGCGCGTCGCGCTCTTGCCGCTTGGATCACCGATCATCCCGGTGAAGTCACCTATAAGGAAGATGACTTGATGCCCCAGCTCCTGGAACTGACGCAGCTTATTAATAAGCACGGTGTGGCCCAGGTGCAGATCCGGCGCCGTTGGATCGAAGCCAGCCTTAATACGCAGGGGTTGGCCACGCTTGAGCTTTTCGATCAGCTCGGCCTCGACCAACAGTTCTTCCGCACCACGTTTTATCAGCGCTAGCTGCTCTTCAACCGACTTCATAACAGACCCGCAAGGCTCAGATTCAAAAGGGAACCAACCATACAAGATCAGGGACTAATTACAAGTTTTGCCCTGCGCACGGACACCGTTCAGCAAGCCCAGCATTCGCAAGCTTGCGCCACAGATGATTTGGTTATATTTTATACAGTTATTTCATCTTCATCATGTCATTCATCTTTTCCATTTCATCTTCAAAGTCAAAATTACTTATGACCACAGAACCGTCTAAAGCGCCGCCGCTTTACCCGAAGACCCACCTGCTCGCCGCAAGTGGTATCGCCGCTCTTCTCAGCCTGGCACTCCTGGTATTCCCTTCCAGTGACGTAGAAGCCAAACGAACATCCCTGAGCCTTGACCTGGAAAGTCCCGTTGAACAACTGACACAAGATCAAGACGCTGCCGACGCGCAACAAGCCACAAATGCACCCACTGAATCACCCTTTGCGCAGATAGAAAGCACTCCCGAAGACACTCAACACGCCACTCAAGAGCCGCCTGCGCCCGTCGCGACCAAGAATTCCCTGCACCGCGAAGTGATCGTGGCCAAAGGCGACACTCTCTCGACGCTGTTCGAGAAAGTGGGCCTGCCCGCCTCTACTGTTAATGAGGTGCTGGCCAGCGATAAACAAGCCAAGCAATTCACTCAACTCAAGCACGGGCAGAAGCTTCAGTTCGAGTTGGCACCCAACGGCCAGCTGAACAACCTGCACAGCAATGTCAGCGACCTCGAAAGCATCACGCTGACCAAAGGCGCCAAAGGCTTTGCCTTCAACCGCGTCACCACCAAACCGGTGATGCGCTCGGCCTACATACATGGCGTGATCAACAGTTCGCTGTCGCAATCGGCCGCCCGCGCGGGCTTGTCCCACAGCATGACCATGGACATGGCCAGTGTGTTTGGCTATGACATCGACTTCGCTCAGGACATTCGCCAAGGCGACGAATTCGACGTGATCTACGAGCAGAAAGTCGCCAACGGCAAAGTGGTCGGCACCGGCGCCATCCTTTCCGCGCGCTTCACCAATCGTGGCAAGACCTACACCGCCGTTCGCTATACCAACAAACAAGGCAACACCAGCTACTACACGGCTGATGGCAACAGCATGCGCAAGGCCTTCATCCGTACGCCGGTAGACTTCGCCCGCATCAGCTCGCGTTTCTCCATGGGCCGCAAACACCCGATCCTCAACAAGATCCGCGCTCACAAAGGCGTCGACTATGCCGCCCCGCGTGGCACGCCGATCAAAGCAGCCGGCGATGGCAAGGTGCTGCTGGCTGGGCGTCGCGGTGGCTACGGCAATACCGTGATCATCCAGCACGGCAACACCTACCGCACGCTGTATGGCCACATGCAAGGGTTCGCCAAAGGCGTATCCACAGGCAGCAACGTCAAGCAAGGCCAGGTGATCGGCTACATTGGCACCACTGGGCTGTCCACTGGGCCGCACTTGCACTATGAATTCCAGGTAAATGGCGTCCACGTCGATCCATTGGGCCAGAAGCTGCCAATGGCCGACCCGATCGCCAAAGCCGAGCGCGCACGCTTCCTGCAGCAAAGCCAGCCGTTGATGGCCCGCATGGACCAGGAGCGCTCTACCCTGCTGGCCTCGGCGAAGCGCTAAGGTATGCCGCGCTATATAGGTGTGATGTCCGGGACCAGCCTTGATGGCCTGGATATCGCCCTGATCGAACAAGACCCGGCGATCAACTTGATCGCCACGCACTACATCCCGATGCCCGAGACCCTGCGCGCCGAGTTGCTAAGCCTGTGCGCCAGCGGCCCGGACGAGATCGCCCGTTCAGCGATTGCCCAGCAACACTGGGTAACGCTCGCCGCCCAAGGCATCCATGCCTTGCTGCAACAGCAGAACCTCAAGCCCGAAGACATTCGCGCCATTGGCAGCCACGGGCAGACGATCCGCCACGAGCCGGCCCGCGGCTTTACCGTGCAGATCGGTAACCCTGCGCTGCTCACCGAGCTGACAGGCATCACCGTGGTCAGCGACTTCCGCAGCCGCGACGTCGCCGCCGGCGGCCAGGGCGCGCCGCTCGTGCCGGCCTTTCATGAAGCGTTGTTCGGTGAGCGTACCGGCAACCGTGCCGTATTAAACGTTGGCGGGTTCAGCAACCTCAGCCTGATCGAGACCGGCAAACCGGTGGCCGGCTTCGACTGCGGCCCCGGAAACGTCTTGCTGGATGCCTGGATTCACCAACAGCGCGGCGAGCACTTTGACCGTGACGGCCAGTGGGCCGCCAGTGGCAAGGTTGAGCCTCAGTTGCTCAGCCGCCTACTCAGCGACCCCTTCTTCCTCACCCAAGGCCCGAAAAGTACCGGACGTGAAGTCTTCAACCTGAGCTGGCTGCAGCACCACCTTGGCACACTGCCCACGTTTAAGCCTCAGGACGTACAGGCAACCCTGCTTGAACTCACGGCGCTGACCATCGTTGAATCCTTGCAAACTGCACAGTCCGAGACTGAAACGCTACTGGTCTGTGGTGGCGGCGCGCATAACGCCACACTGATGAACCGTCTGGCGGCGCTGCTGCCGTCCACCCAAGTCAGCAGCACCGCCACTTATGGCGTCGATCCCGACTGGGTCGAAGCCATGGCCTTCGCCTGGCTGGCCCATTGCTGCCTTGAAGGCATTGCCGCCAACCGCCCCAGCGTCACCGGCGCACGCGGGCTGCGGGTACTGGGCGCGATTTACCCGGCCTAACTCCCAGACAGCAAAACGCCGCTTGGCTTTCAAAGCCAAGCGGCGTTTTTTATCTGCCGTGGATCAGATCGAGAACGAAGACCCGCACCCACATGTCGTGGTGGCATTCGGGTTCTTGATCACGAAACGCGAACCTTCCAGACCTTCCTGATAATCCACCTCGGCACCTGCCAGGTATTGGAAGCTCATCGGGTCCACGACCAGGCTGACGCCTTCGCGCTCGACGATAGTGTCATCATCGGCCACATCTTCATCGAAGGTAAAACCGTACTGAAACCCTGAACAACCGCCGCCCGTAACAAATACGCGCAGCTTCAAGCGATCATTACCCTCTTCATCGACCAGGCTCTTCACCTTGTGCGCAGCACCGTGGGTGAATTGCAAAGCCGTGGGGGTGAAGGACTCAACGCTCATGCTGATAATCTCCCGGCGTACCGCCGCCATATGCGTAATGGCGGGCATTATCCGCTTCTCCTAGAAAAGCGGTCAACTATTGTTACGGTATATCAATCTGCGTTGCCGCCATTAAAAACACAAAAGGCCCGATCAACGGGCCTTTTGCACACCAGCAGTCAAGCCTTACGGCAGCATGCCCGCGTGGGACAGGCCCAGCTTCTCATCCAGACCAAACAGGATGTTCAGGTTCTGCACCGCCTGGCCCGAGGCGCCCTTGACCAGGTTGTCGATGACCGACAACACCACCACCAGGTCGCCATCCTGGGGACGGTGCACGGCGATGCGGCAAACGTTGGCACCGCGCACGCTGCGGGTTTCCGGATGGCTGCCAGCTGGCATTACATCGACGAACGGTTCGTTGGCATACCGCTTTTCAAACAGCGCCTGCAGATCTACCGAACGATCGACCACGGTTGCGTACAGCGTGGAGTGAATGCCACGAATCATCGGCGTCAGGTGCGGCACGAACGTCAGACCGACATCCTTGCCAGCAGCACGCCGCAGCCCTTGACGAATTTCCGGCAAGTGGCGGTGCCCTTTTACCGCATAGGCCTTCATGCTTTCCGACGTTTCGGAGTACAGCGAACCTACAGCTGCCCCGCGACCGGCGCCGCTCACACCCGACTTGCAGTCTGCGATCAGGCGCGAAGTGTCCGCCAGCCCGGCTTCGAGCAATGGCAGGAAACCCAACTGCGTGGCAGTCGGATAGCAACCCGGCACCGCGATCAGGCGTGCTTGCTTGATCTGCTCGCGATTGACTTCAGGCAGACCGTATACCGCCTCTTCCAGCAATTGAGGCGCGCCGTGCGGCTGGCCGTACCACTTGGCCCATTCGTCAGCATCCTGCAGACGGAAATCGGCCGACAGGTCGATGACCTTGGTGCCCGCCGCCAGCAGTTCACCGGCCAGTGCATGCGCCACCCCGTGAGGCGTCGCGAAAAACACCACGTCACAGGCGCCAAGGGTCTTGATGTCCGGCACGCTGAACGCCAGGCCGTCGTAGTGGCCTCGCAGGTTCGGGTACATATCGGCCACGGCCAGCCCGGCCTCGGATCGGGAAGTGATAACCACCACCTCAGCTTGCGGATGCTGAGCCAACAGACGCAGCAATTCGACACCGGTGTAACCCGTGCCGCCGACGATACCGACCTTGACCATAAACCTGCCCTCAACGAACCCACTGGAAAGCCGTCGATAATAGGGGCCACATCGTCCTGCGACAACCGTCAACGTGACGTACGGGCGCATGAGCCACTACTATCTTCAGTTACCGTGAACCTGGGAATAACTAGAAATGCTCTATCTATGGATCAAAGCCTTCCACATCGTCGCCATCGTCTGCTGGTTTGCCGGGCTGTTCTACCTGCCACGCCTGTTCGTCTATCACGCCCAAAGTGAAGACACCGTCAGCAAGGAACGCTTCAGCGTCATGGAGCGCAAGCTCTACCGCGGCATCATGGGCCCGGCGATGATCGCCACGCTGATATTCGGCGGCTGGCTGATCTACCTCAACCCTGCGATCTTTCAATCCGGTGCCTGGATCCACGCCAAACTGACTCTGGTGGTGCTGCTCATCGGTTACCACCATATGTGCGGCGCACAGGTAAAACGCTTTGCCCGTGGCGAAAACACCCGCAGCCATGTCTTTTATCGCTGGTTCAATGAAGTACCGGTTCTGATATTGCTGGCTATCGTAATTTTGGTCGTGGTCAAACCGTTCTAACTTCAATCACTCGGGGTACCTCCAATGTCGCTGCCCGCTTTGCTTGAACAACGTCTGCGCCTGCCCGTGGTGGCAGCGCCGATGTTCCTGATTTCCAACCCGCAACTGGTACTGGCCTGCTGTCGCAATGGCGTGGTCGGGAGTTTCCCGGCACTGAACCAACGTGAAAGCAGCGGCTTCAAGGCCTGGCTGGAAGAAGTCGAAGCAGGCCTGGCGCAGCTGGATAACCCCGCGCCGTATGCCGTCAACCTGATCGTGCACAACAGCAACCCTCGCCTGGAGGCCGATCTGGCGATCTGTGTGGCGCACAAAGTGCCGATCGTCATCACCAGCCTGGGTGCGGTGAAAGAACTGGTCGATGCCGTGCACAGCTACGGCGGTCTGGTGTTTCACGACGTCACCACGCGGCGCCACGCCGAGAAAGCCGCAGAGGCCGGTGTCGACGGCCTGATCGCCGTGGCTGCAGGCGCCGGTGGCCATGCCGGCACCTGGAGTCCGTTCGCGCTGATCGCCGAGATTCGACAGTTCTTCGACAAAACCCTGCTGTTGGCAGGCTGCCTCAACCATGGCCACGAGATCCTCGCCGCCCAGTTGTTAGGCGCAGACCTCGCTTACTTCGGTACACGCTTTATCGGCACCACTGAAAGCCATGCCCCGGATGCGTATAAAGAGATGCTGCTCACATCGCGTGCTGCCGACATCGTGCACACTCCCGCTGTGTCCGGCGTGCCCGCCAGCTTTATGCGCCAGAGCCTGGAAAACGCCGGTTTCGACCTCGCAGCCTTACAGGGCAAAGGCGAAGTCAACTTCGGCTCCAAGCTCAAGCCGTTGAGCGACGAGGCCAAGGCATGGAAAACGGTGTGGTCTGCGGGCCAGGGCGTCGGTGAGATTGATGATCTGCCCGGCGTCGATGAACTGATTGCCCGCCTGGATGCCGAATACCGCAAGGCCCGCGAACAGGCGACACAACTGCGCTGGCCACGCTGATACACTCGCCAGGCCTGCCGATTGAAGCGGGCCGGCAACTCCCCTCCTTTACCAGTGACAAGGATGCCCGCATGAGCGACAACCGTTTCAAGATCGTGTTTGACGGAGCCTTGCTCCCGGGTGTCGAAAGCACCACGGCCAAACTCAACCTGGCCGAGCTGTTCAAGAGCGATGTCGAGTCGATCGAAAAGCTCTTCACCGGACGCCCGGTTGCGCTCAAGCGTGACCTGTCGCGCGCCGATGCCGAGACCTACCTGACGGCGCTGAAAAACGCCGGTGTTGATGCCCGCATCGAAGATGAACAACCCGTGGCGTTCAGCCTTGCCGAAACCCACGAAACGCAGACCAGCGCCGCTGATTTTTCGCGCGCCGCCTCCTCGCCTTACGCGCCACCCCGTGCAGCCGTGGGGGACAACACCGAGGCATTCGCAACGCTCAAGGTTTTCACCATTCACGGGCGTATCGGTCGCCTGCGCTACCTGGCCTGGACGCTGGTATTGACCCTCGCCATGCTGGTCGCCGCGGGCATCATCAGCACCGCCAGTTTCGCCGTGGCCACCGCCTCGCCAACAGCCGGCGCTATTCTCGGCGCGCTGCTGGGTTTCGCGTTGTTTGTTGCGCTGGTCTGGGTCAGCGTGCAAATCGGCGTGCAACGCCTGCACGATCTGGGCTGGTCTGGCTGGCTGTATTTCCTGAACCTGGTGCCATTTGTGAACAGCATTTTCCCGCTGTTGCTGCTGGTGCTGCCCGGTAATCCAGGTGCCAACCAATACGGCCCTCCGCCACCACGCAACTCCACTGCGGTGAAGGTGCTGGCTACCTTGTGGCTGGCGTTCATTCCGGTGATGCTCGCCATCCTGGTCACACTGGGCATGAACGGCTACCTGAATCAACTCGAAGCCAACATGAGCAATAGCTACGAAAGCAGCTCCATCAATGCCGATGACGACACCGATCAAAGCGTCATCGTTGATGAAGAAGACGGCGCGCAAAGTGCTGACGACGCAGCCGAACCTGTAGACTCTCCAGAACAGTGAGAAACGCCCGGCGCCTGTGATGCCTCTGTCACAGGCCCGGCGGCGTTGCGATGGAGAAAGGCATGACCCGTTACGCTCTGATCACCGGTGCCTCCAGCGGCATTGGCCTGGCCTTGGCCGAAGCATTGGCCCGTCGCGGCCGCAGCTTGATTCTGGTGGCCCGCCAGCGTGATCAGTTGGAAAGCATTGCAATCGAATTGACTCAACGCTTCGGCGTCGAGGTGTTGTTTCGCGCCTGCGATCTGGGCGAACCGCTGCGCTTGTCCGGGTTCCTGCTGGAGCTTGAAGAGGGCGAGCGGCAGATCGATCTGCTGGTCAACTGCGCCGGCATCGGCACCAGCGGACCATTCCTGGCCCAGGACTGGATGACCGAACAAGACCTGATCGAAGTCAACATCCTGGCCCTGACCCGTATGTGCCATGCCCTGGGCAATGCCATGGCGCTGCATGGCGGCGGGCAGATTCTGAACGTTGCTTCGGTCGCCGCGTTTCAGCCGGGCCCCTGGATGAGCAGCTATTACGCCAGCAAGGCGTATGTGCTGCACTTCTCCGAAGGGCTGCGCGAAGAATTGAAGACCTGTGGCATCAAGGTCTCGGTGCTGTGCCCTGGCCCTACGCGCACAGCCTTTTTTGGTACCGCGCAAATGGACACCGCCAAACTCGACCGCAGCCAACAACTGATGAGCCCGGAAGAAGTCGCGCTCTATACCGTGCGGGCCTTGGAAAGAAACAAAGCCATCATCATTCCCGGGCGGCGTAACCGTTGGCTGGCGTTCAGCCCACGCCTGAGCCCCCGCTGGCTGACGCGCAAGATTGCCGGCGCCATCAACAAGGCCTATTGCCCACGTTGACGGCCTGGGTACACTCCCCTGCACTTTCACAATGGAGAAAAAGCTGTGGATACTCTGTTCACCAAGATCATCAACAGGGAAATACCGGCGAAGATCATCTATGAAGATGACCAGGTCCTCGCTTTCCACGACATTGCCCCGATGGCGCCCGTGCATTTTCTGGTCATTCCAAAAAAGCCGATCCGCACCCTCAATGACCTCACCGAAGACGATAAAGCCCTGGCTGGCCATATTCTGTTTACCGCTCAGCGTCTGGCTGTGGAACAGGGCTGCGAGAAAGGCTTTCGCGTGGTGATGAACTGCAATGAAGAAGGCGGGCAGACCGTTTATCACATTCATATGCACGTGCTGGGGCAGCGCCAGATGAACTGGCCACCGGGCTGATCAGCCTTCCTGCAGAGGTCGCGGCCCAGGGCTGCGACTTCATGCCCTTGACTCAGCGCAAACGCTTCGCCCTCTCTTGCGGTAAACTGGCCGCCGAGATTCTTCCCGGAGGTCAGCATGACTACCCAACGTCACTACTCGCCGATTGATCGTCTGTTGCTGCAAGCCGACATGGCCATGCGCACGCTGTTGCCGTTCAGCGGCCAACCGTACCGCCCATCGCCCGCAATCGTGCAGCCGGATTCGCAGATGAGCAAGACCGACACCCGCCACGTCGTCGGCCTGATGCGCATCAACCATACCGGCGAAGTCTGTGCCCAGGCGCTGTACCAGGGCCAGGCGCTGACCGCCAAGCTGCCGCAGGTGCGTGCGGCGATGGAACATGCCGCCGAGGAAGAAATCGACCACCTGGCCTGGTGTGAGCAGCGCATTCGTCAGTTGGGCAGCCATACGAGCGTGCTGAACCCACTGTTTTACGGTTTGTCGTTTGGTATCGGCGCCGCTGCCGGCCTGATCAGTGACAAGGTCAGCCTGGGCTTTGTCGCTGCGACGGAACATCAGGTGTGCAAGCATTTGGATGAACACCTGGAACAGCTGCCGGCCGAGGATGAAAAGTCCCGGGCCATCCTCGAGCAGATGCGCATCGATGAAGAACACCACGCAGAAAGCGCACTGGATGCGGGGGGGTTCCGCTTCCCGGCACCGGTGCGGTTTGGCATGAGCCTGTTGGCCAAAGTCATGACCAAGAGCACCTATCGCATCTAAGTGCATTGAATCTGAGTCACAAAAAAGGGCACCACACAGGCGCCCTTTTCTTTTGCCGTTTGGCGATCAACCCAACTCGATGATTTCATAATCATGAGTGATTGCCACACCGGCCGCGCCCAGCATGATCGACGCCGAGCAATACTTCTCGGCCGACAGCTCGATGGCACGCTTGACCTGCGCTTCTTTCAGCGCCCGGCCCTTCACCACGAAATGCATGTGGATCTTGGTGAACACCTTCGGGTCTTCAGTGGCGCGCTCGGCTTCCAGGAAGGCTTCGCAGCTTTCCACGGCCTGGCGGGATTTCTTCAGGATGCTGACCACGTCGAAATTGCTGCAACCGCCGACACCCAGCAGGAGCATTTCCATCGGACGTACGCCCAGGTTACGGCCGCCGGCTTCCGGCGGGCCATCCATGACCACCACATGGCCACTGCCCGACTCACCGAGGAACATGGCTTCGCCCGCCCATTGGATGCGTGCCTTCATCGCCCAGACTCCACTGCTAAAAAAGGGTCGCCAGCTTAGCACAGGGCCTTGGAACCGCAGCGTCCTGCCTGCAAAGCGATCAATGACAGCGTTTGCTCGGTAAATTCCTTAATCGAGGCAGAATGTGTCTGGTAAGCTGGCGCCAATTCAATGGCGCATTGCCATCCTTTGTACAGCGTGTATCAATGCCGACATCGCTGGATAAAAAAATAAATCCAACCACACCGTGCAGTCTTTCCGGGATACAACCATGGTTGCTCTTACTCCCACACCCAAGATCAAGAATCTCGACAAGCTGCTGATGCACTGCCAGCGCCGACGTTATCCGGCCAAGCACAACATCATCTGCGCGGGCGAACGTTCCGAAACACTGTTCTTCATCATCAAAGGCTCGGTCACCATCCTGATCGAGGATGAAGACGGTCGCGAGATGATCATCGCCTACCTCAATACCGGCGATTTCTTCGGGGAGTTGGGGCTGTTCGAACAAGCCGGCAAAGAGCAGGAACGCAGCGCCTGGGTGCGCGCCAAGATTGAATGCGACGTTGCCGAAATCAGTTACGCGAAATTCCGCGAATTGGCCCAGCATGATCCCGACATCCTTTACGCCCTGAGCGGCCAGATTGCCCAGCGCCTGCGCGACACCACGCGCAAAGTCGGTGACCTGGCGTTCTTTGACGTCACCGGCCGCGTGGCCCGCTGCCTGCTGGAGCTGTGCAAGCAACCGGATGCCATGACCCATCCGGACGGCATGCAGATCAAAGTCACGCGCCAGGAAATCGGGCGCATTGTCGGCTGCTCACGGGAAATGGTCGGTCGCGTACTCAAGGACCTGGAAGAGCGCAACCTGGTGCACGTCAAAGGCAAGACCATGGTGGTGTTCGGTACGCGTTAACCCGGCAGGAAGCCGGCCAGCATTTGACGGTACAAGGTATCCAGCCGGCTGATCGCATCCGGCGCGGGAAAGGCTTCATGCAGCGCGATATGGCTGTCGGCACGTACGCGCTGGTCGAGGCCGCAGGCTTCATTGAAACGGTTGACCGCTGCAATCAATTCTTCGCGATCGTCATCCAGCAACAGGGCGCCGTGCACCAACCCCACCGGGCGGCCGCCGCTCTGTCGCCAGCGCTGGGCGGTGCCCACCATCTTGCGACCGTTGAGGTTGACGTTGTAACGACCGTCGCAAAACGCTCCGTCGACTTCACCGACAGACGCGTCACCGCCCAACTCAATCAATAAGTCGCAGATCGGCTGGCACAAGCGCTGATAACCGGTTTCGATGCGCCCTTGATCACCTTCGCTGCGCGGCGGCGCGTAAACCAGGGCGATATTGACGGTAGCGCCAGACTGCGGCACCGGCTCGCCGCCGGTTTCACGTAGCAATACCGGCCAACCGGCATCGGCTGATACGTGGCTCGCGGCTTCAAACGCGGGCAAGCGGCTCAAGCGACGCGGCATGACCAGTGCTTGGTCGCTGGGCTGCCAGAACAGCAGCCCGAACGCTCGCTCGCCAGCGCAAACGGCCGCCAACAGGTCTTGTTCGGCAGCGAGGCCTGCTTCGACGGTCATCGATAGGGGTTGAATCATCAAACACCTACTTCTCTGGATAGACACAAAACTAATGTGGGAGCTGGCTTGCCTGCGAGACAGGCACCTCGGTGTATCAGTTACACCCAGGTGATGCTATCGCAGGCAAGCCAGCTCCCACACAAGCCCGCTCTCACATTTTTGACCGCATTCCAAATCAGTCTAATGTGGAGCCGCTAACCGCCACACCGCGCTCAGGGAAGAACAAACGCTGCAGTTCCGCCCCCGGGTTCTCGGCGCGCATAAAGGTCTCGCCCACCAGGAACGAGTACACACCGCTGATTTCCATCAGCTCCACATCAGCGCGGTTGAGGATGCCACTCTCGGTGATCACCAGACGGTCACGCGGGATACGCGGCAGCAAGTCCAGCGTGTTTTCGAGGCTAACTTCGAAGGTGTGCAGGTTACGGTTATTGACCCCCACCAACGGCGTATCGAGGGTTTTCAGTGCACGTTCCAGCTCATTGCCGTCGTGGACTTCCACCAGCACATCCAGGCCAACGCTTTTGGCCACGGCCGCCAACTCAGCCATCTTCACGTCATCCAGTGCAGAGACGATCAGCAGCACGCAGTCGGCGCCCAAGGCACGGGCCTCGACGATCTGGTAGGGGTCAACCATGAAATCCTTGCGGATCACCGGCAACTTGCACGCCGCGCGGGCCTGTTGCAGGAACAGGTCGCAGCCCTGGAAGAAGTCGATATCGGTCAGTACCGACAGGCAGGTTGCGCCGCCCTTCTCGTAGCTCTTGGCAATGTCTTCAGGATTAAAGAGCTCGCGGATTACGCCCTTGCTGGGTGAGGCTTTTTTGATCTCGGCAATGACCGCGGGCTGCTTGTCCTTGGCCTGCTTTATCAGGGCGTTGGCAAAACCACGCGGCGCATCGGCGATCTTCGCTTGAGCTTCCAACTCGGCCAGGCTGACGCGGGCGCGACGCTCGGCGACTTCTTCAGCCTTGCGGGCCAGGATTTTTTCCAGAACGGTCGGCACACTCATCCTTCATTCTCCATCTTGAACACCGCAGTAAAGGCACCCAGTTCTTCGAGCTTCTCGCGAGCGAGCCCAGTGTGCAATGCATCATGTGCGAGGGCCACGCCCTCTTTGAGACTGTAGGCGTGATCGGCGGCGTACAGTGCCGCGCCGGCATTGAGCACGATCATTTCGGCAGCTTTCTGGCCGTTTTCCGTTTTGCGACGCCCCAGGGCATCCCGAATCAGTTCAAGCGAGGCGGCCGGGCTTTCCACCGCCAGGCCATGCAGGCTCTGGCTTTTCATGCCGAGGTCTTCGGGCTCGACCCAGTACTCGGTCACTTGGTCGTTCTTCAGTTCCGCCACAAAGGTCGGGGCGGCCAGGCTGAACTCGTCCAAACCGTCTTTGGAATGCACCACCAGCACGTGCTTGCTGCCCAGGCGTTGCAACACCTCGGCCAACGGGCGGCACAGCGCCTGACTGAACACACCCACCACCTGATGTTTCACACCGGCCGGATTCGTAAGCGGGCCGAGCATGTTGAACAGGGTGCGCAGGCCAAGGTCCTTGCGCGGGCCGGCGGCGTGTTTCATCGCACCGTGGTGGGATTGGGCAAACATGAAGCCAATGCCGACACTGTCGATGCAGCGCGCCACTTGTACCGGCGTCAGGTTCAGGTAGATCCCGGCCGCTTCCAGCAAGTCGGCGCTGCCGCTCTTGCCAGAGACCGCGCGGTTACCGTGCTTGGCCACGGTGCAACCGGCCGCCGCGACCACAAAGGAGGAAGCCGTCGATACGTTGAAGATATTCGCACCGTCACCGCCGGTGCCGACCACGTCGACCACGCCGTCGAGGGTCTTGAGTTCGACCTTGTCGGCCAGCTCACGCATCACCGACACGGCGCCGACGATTTCGTCGATGCTTTCGCTCTTCATGCGCATCGCCATCATGAACGCGCCGATCTGCGCGTCGGTGCATTGGCCGGTCATGATCTCGCGCATCACATCGCTCATTTCAGCGGTGCTCAGGTCCAGATGGCCGACGATACGGCTCAGGGCAGTCTTGATATCCATGGAAAGTCCTTAGCGCGTGCCGCCGCTCTGCTTGAGAAAGTTAGCGAACAGCTCGTAGCCCTGCTCGGTCAGGATCGACTCGGGGTGAAATTGCACCCCTTCGATATTCAGTGTCTTGTGGCGCAGGCCCATGATCTCATCGACCGAACCGTCTTCCAGCTGGGTCCAGGCGGTCAGCTCCAGGCACTCAGGCAGGGTCTCACGCTTGACCACCAGCGAGTGGTAACGGGTGACCGTCACCGGCAGGTTCAGGCCATGAAATACGCCCAGGTCTTTATGGAACACCGGGCTGGTTTTGCCATGCATGACCTGGCGCGCGCGAATCACATCACCGCCAAAGGCCTGGCCAATGGACTGGTGGCCCAGGCACACGCCCAGGATTGGCAACTTGCCGGCGAAATACTTGATTGCTTCCAGGGACACACCGGCTTCGGTCGGCGTGCAGGGGCCTGGCGAAACCACGATGCGCTCCGGGTTCAGGGCGGCGATTTCGGCGACCGTCAGTTCATCATTGCGCACGACCTTGACCTCGGCACCGAGCTCGCCCAGGTACTGCACAACGTTGTAGGTAAAGGAGTCGTAGTTATCAATCATCAGCAACATGTGGGTTCAAACCTCTTGAATTCACTGATTTCGAATGACCGCCTTCCGGGAGTGACCCGCTGCCAGACGCACGTTCCGGTTGCCAGGGTGAGCCGGCAAGGGGCGTCAAACAACGGGTGAAGAAGGCAAATCGGTACAGGTCCGGCCAAGCCGGCAGAGAAAAATGTCAGGCGCGCCAACGCCAACGGGCGTGTGCCTTGACTACTCGCATCAAGAGTTTGCTGATGATCAACACGGGGAGGGTCTCGTTCATACGTTCAGGCACAGTAACGTAGCCTCGCCAGCGGTGCAATATGGAGCCGCGAATACGGGGTAATCACGACGAAATCTTTATAGGAAAAAACTGTTTTCTTCACAGAAAACCCTCACTACATTGCTAGTGTTTCGCTTCCGATACAAAAACAACTAAATGGAATTTTGCATGTTCAGACCTCCGTTTTTCGCACCGCTTGCCGGCTGCCTCTTGTCACTGGCCTGCGCGCAGGCGTTCGCAGCCTCCTCACCGTATTCAACCATGGTCGTTTTCGGCGACAGCCTGGCCGATGCCGGTCAGTTCCCCGATGGCTCGAATGGCGCCACGTTACGCTTTACCAACCGCACCGGGCCGACCTTCCAGGGCGATTACGGCCTGGTTTCGTCGACCTTGCTCGGTTCCCGGCTGGGCGTTACGCCAAACGACTTGAATGCCTCCACCTCGCCGGTTCGCGCGGCGCAAGGCTTGCCCGACGGCAACAACTGGGCAGTCGGCGGCTACCGTACCGACAACATCCTGGATTCCATTACCTCGGTCTCCAACGCGGCGATTCCGCCTGGCAACCCGGGTGGCGGTACGGTGCTTCGCAGTCGCCAGGGCTATCTCCCGGCAAACGGCGGGCGGGCCGACCCCAACGCGCTGTATTTCCTGTCCGGTGGCGGCAATGACTTCCTGCAAGGCCGCGTCCTCAGCCCAGGCCAGGCCGTTGCCGCCGGCGGGCGCCTGGCCGACAGCGCCCAAGCCCTGCAACAAGCCGGCGCGCGCTACATCATGGTGTGGATGCTGCCCGACCTGGGCCTGACTCCGGCCATCAACGGCACGCCGCTGCAGGCGTCGAGTTCGGCCCTGAGCAACCTCTTCAACCAGTCACTGGTGCAGCGCCTGTCTCAGATCGATGCGCAGATCATCCCGTTGAATATTCCGCTGCTGCTCAATGAAGCCTTCGCCAGCCCGGCCCGCTTTGGCCTGGCCACCGGACAAAACCTCACCGGCACCTGCTTCAGTGGCAACAGTTGCACCGCCAACCCGACCTACGGCATTGGCGGCACCAACCCAGACCCGACCAAGCTGATCTACAACGACTCGGTCCACCCCACCATCGCCGGGCAACGCTTGATCGCCGACTACGCCTATTCACTGCTTGCGGCGCCGTGGGAACTGACCTTGCTGCCGGAGATGGCCCAAGGCACGTTGCGCGCCCACCAGGACGAACTGCGCAACCAATGGCAGGCGGACAACGGCAACTGGCAAGCCGTGGGCCAATGGCGCGCCATCGTGGCCGGTGGCGGCCAGCGCCTGAACTTCGATGATCAAAACAGCTCGGCCAGCGGCGACGGCAGTGGCTACAACCTGAATGTCGGGGGCAGCTACCGGCTCGACGAAAACTGGCGCGTAGGCGTGGCAGCCGGCCTGTATCGGCAGACGCTTGAAGCCGGCGCCAGCGATTCGGACTACAAGCTCAACAGCTATATGGGCACCGCCTTCGCCCAATACCAGCAAAACCATTGGTGGGCCGATGCCGCGTTGACCGGCGGCAAACTGGACTTCGACAGCCTCAAGCGCAAGTTCGCCCTGGGCGTCAGCGAAGGCTCGGAAAAAGGCGACACCGACGGCTGGCTCTGGGCCCTCAGCGGCCGAGTGGGTTACGACATTGCCGGCGCCGGCAGCGACTGGCACCTGTCACCGTTCATCAGCGCCGACTATGCGCGGGTCGAGGTCGATGGCTATTCGGAAAAGGACAACCGCTCCACCGCACTGACCTTTGATGATCAACAACGCGACTCCAAGCGCCTGGGCGTCGGCCTGCAGGGCAGCTACCGTGTCACGCCGCAAACCCAGGTGTTTGGCGAAGTAGCCCATGAGCATGAATTCGAAAACGATACCCAGAAGGTGAAGATGTCGCTCAACAGCGTGCCAGGGATCGATTTCAAGCTGGACGGCTACACGCCGCGCAGCAATTCGGATCGCTTAAGCCTCGGCGTCAGCCACAAACTGACTCAGGAGCTGGCGCTACGGGCGGCGTATAACGTGAGGAAGGATGACAATTTGACCCAGCAAGGGGTGAGTGTCGGGGTGAGCCTGGATTTCTAAAACGGTCTAGAGCACATCACAAAACAACTGTGGGAGCTGGCTTGCCTGCGATGCAGACACCTCGGTGATCAGATAGACCGAGGTGATGCTATCGCAGGCAAGCCAGCTCCCACAGTTGGATCTCTATCTGGCTTTAGTTTTGCGGGGTTTGCTCGGCCAACGCCACCGCACGGAACATCGCGCGGCGCTTGTTCAGGGTTTCTTCCCATTCCAGCGCCGGCACCGAGTCAGCCACAATTCCGCCACCGGCCTGCACGTGCAGTTCGCCATCCTTGATCACCGCCGTACGAATCGCAATCGCGGTGTCCATGTTGCCGTTCCAGGCGAAATACCCCACGGCGCCACCGTACACACCACGCTTGACTGGCTCCAGTTCGTCGATGATTTCCATCGCGCGAATCTTCGGCGCGCCCGACAAGGTGCCTGCCGGCAGAATCGCGCGCAGCGCGTCCATGGCGGTCAAGCCTTCCTTCAGCTCGCCGGTCACGTTGGAGACAATGTGCATCACGTTGGAATAGCGCTCGATGACCATCTTCTCGGTGAGCTTCACCGAGCCGATTTCCGAGACGCGGCCAGTGTCATTGCGGCCCAGGTCGATGAGCATCAAGTGCTCGGCGATTTCCTTGTCGTCGCTCAGCAGGTCTTCTTCCAGCGCCAGGTCGGCCTCTTCGGTCGCGCCGCGTGGGCGTGTGCCGGCAATCGGGCGCACGGTGATCAGGTTGTCTTCGACGCGCACCAGCACTTCCGGCGAACTGCCCACCACGTGGAAGTCGCCGAAGTTGAAGAAGTACATGTACGGCGTCGGGTTGAAGCAACGCAGCGCGCGGTACAGGTCGATCGGTGCGGCCTTGAAGTCGATGGACATGCGTTGCGACGGCACCACCTGCATGCAGTCACCGGCGAGGATGTATTCCTTGATGGTATCCACCGCGCGCTCGTAGTCATCCTGGGTGAAGCTGGAGCGGAACACCGGGTCGGCAGCCGGAGGACGGCTGAGGTCCAGGCCACGGCGCGGGGTGATTGGCTGGCGCAGTTTTTCCAGCAGCGCTTCCAGGCTGGCCTGGCCTTGCTCGAAGGCGTCGGCCTGGGAAGGGTCCGCCAGCACAATCGCGTGCATTTTGCCGGCGAGGTTGTCGAACACCACCACCGCGTCGGAGACCATCAGCAGAATGTCCGGCACGCCCAGCGGGTCCGGGTTCGGGCATTTGCCCAGGCGTTTTTCCACGTAGCGCACGCAGTCGTAGCCGAAGTAGCCCACCAGGCCGCCGTTGAAGCGCGGCAAGCCAGCGATGGTCGGCACGTTGTAGCGCGCCTTGAAGGCTTCGACGAAGGCCAGCGGGTCTTCAACGTCGTGGCTTTCGATCTCGACGCCATCGTGCGTGATGCTCACATGATGGTCGTGCACCCGCAGCACGGTGCGGCACGGCAGACCGATGATCGAGTAACGGCCCCACTTCTCGCCGCCTTGTACCGATTCCAGCAGGTAGGAGTTGGGCTCGTCGGCCAGTTTCAAGTAGATCGACAGCGGCGTATCGAAGTCGGCCAGGGTTTCGCAGGCCAACGGGATACGGTTATAGCCGGCAGCGGCCAAACGCAGGAATTCTTCGCGGATCATGAGGTGCCTCGTGGCTTGAGGGTCAAACGGTCAGGTGTGCAAACGTGCCGCAGCGCGGCCAGGATCAGTCAGGCGCGCCAACGCCAGCGGGCCAGGGCCTTGATGACTTTCATCCAGAGTTTGCGAGTGACCACCACGATGGCGTTTCCAGAAGGGGTTGGTTCGATGTCGGGCAACGTTATCTCAGCGCCCGCTCCCAAGCAACCGGGGATTAGCAGCCGCAGGTCATCAATCACCAGCGCCGGCGCTTCTTCGGCAATCGGTCGGCCATGGTTATAGCCATAACTGAGCGCCACACACTGTACGCCCGCGGCTTTGGCGGCCAGCACATCACTGCGCGAGTCACCGACAAACAACGACTGGGAGGCCGGGATATTGGCCATTTTCATCACGAAGAACAGCGCCGCCGGGTCGGGTTTCTTCTGCGGCAACGTATCGCCACCGATGATCCAGCGGAAGTAACGGCCAATCTTCATGTGATCCAGCAGCGGCGCGACAAAACGCTCCGGCTTGTTGGTGATCAGGGCCATTTCCACGCCCTGCTTGTGCAGCCACTTGAGCGTGTCGCGTACGCCGGGGTAAACCACGGTCAGCTCGTGGCCGTTTTCATAGGCCGCGTTGAACAATTCCAGGGCGTGTTCGGCCTCCACTTCATCGACACCTTCGGCATCGATGTTGTTGGCCAAGGCCCGGCGCACCAGCATCTGCGCGCCGTTGCCGACCCACATGCGTACCGACTCGATCCCTGCAGGCTTGCGCCCCAGCTTGAGCAGCATCTGGTCCACCGCCGCTGCCAGGTCAGGCACCGAATCGATCAACGTACCGTCCAGATCGAACATCACCAGCCGTGGAAGTTTGCCGGGGAACAGCTGCTCAAAGCCGCTCATGGACGCGCCAGCGCCAGCTCGGCACGCATCTGGTCGATGACGGCCTGGTAGTCCGGGGCATTGAAGATCGCCGAGCCGGCCACAAAGGTGTCGGCGCCGGCGGCGGCGATTTCGCGGATATTGTTGACGTTGACCCCACCGTCGATTTCCAGGCGGATGTCACGGCCCGACGCATCGATCAGCGCACGGGCTTCACGCAGTTTGTTCAGGGTGCCGGGGATGAATTTCTGCCCGCCAAAGCCTGGGTTGACGCTCATCAGCAAGACCATGTCGACCTTGTCCATCACGTACTCAAGCACGCTCAGCGGCGTGGCCGGGTTGAACACCAGGCCTGCCTTGCAGCCGCCTTCGAGGATCAGTTGCAGGGTGCGATCGACGTGCAGCGTGGCTTCCGGGTGGAAGGTGATGTAGGTCGCGCCGGCCTCGATGAAGTCACCGACAATACGGTCCACCGGGCTGACCATCAGGTGCGCATCGATCGGCGCGGTGATGCCGTACTTGCGCAGCGCCGCGCAGACCATCGGGCCGATGGTCAGGTTGGGCACGTAGTGATTGTCCATGACATCGAAGTGCACGAAGTCGGCGCCGGCGGCCAACACCTTGTCCACTTCTTCGCCCAGGCGGGCGAAATCGGCGGAGAGAATCGATGGAGCGATAACGAAGGGCTGCATGACGCACCTTTTTTGAGCTAAATCACGATGGCGCGCATTGTATACCTCATGCTTTGCTGCGCGCACCGTGACCTAACTCAACGGTTAATACGCAGCCCGGTAGATTTTCTCGATATCCGCCGCGCTGAGCTTGCGCGGGTTGTTGCGCATCAGGCGTTCAATACCCGCCGCTTCCGTGGCCATGGCAGGGATCGCGTCCTCGGGCACCCCGAAGCTGCGCAGGCCTGCCGGGATTTCTACGGCGGCGCACAGTCGCGTCATCGCCTCGACGGCCTGGTCGGCGGCGTCGTTGACACTCAAGCCGCTGACATTCACGCCCATGGCCTGGGCAATGTCCTGCATGCGCTCCACACACGCCAACTTGTTCCAGTGCATCACATAGGGCAGTAACAGCGCGTTGCTCACGCCGTGGGCGATATTGAAACGCCCGCCCAGCGGGTACGCCAAGGCGTGCACGGCGCCGACGCCGGCATTGCCGAACGCCATGCCGGCCATCAGGCTGGCGGTGGCCATGTCGTCGCGGGCCTGCAGATTGGCCGGGTTGGCGTAGGCTTTGGGCAGCGCGTTGGCGATCAGCTTGATCGCGCCAATCGCCAGGGCGTCGGTGATCGGCGAGGCATTCAGCGACAGGTAGGATTCGATGGCATGCACCAACGCATCCACGCCACTGGCGGCGGTGACACTGCGCGGGCACGTAAGGGTCATTTGCGGGCTGATCAGCGCGACGTCCGGCAGCAGGTAATCGCTGACGATGCCCTTTTTCAGCTGTGCAGCCTTGTCGGAGAGGATCGCCACATTGGTCACCTCCGAGCCGGTGCCGGCCGTGGTCGGGATGGCGATCAGCGGCGGGCCCTTGCGCGGCACCTGGTCGACGCCGAACAAATCCGCCAGCGCGCCGTGGTAACCGGCGTAGGCCGCGACGCTCTTGGCAATGTCGATGGCACTGCCGCCGCCCACGCCGATCAAGCCGTCATGCCCGCCTTCGCGGTACACGCGCATGCAGTCTTCGACGATGGCGATTTCCGGGTCGGGCAGCACGCGGTCGAAAATTTCATAGGTACGCTCGCCCAAGTGTTCGAGCGCCAGCGCCACGGTGCCGGATTTGACCAACGCGGCGTCGGTGACAATCAGCGGGTTATCCACATCCAGGCGCGTGAGCTCAAAGGCCAGCTGTTCGATGGCGCCGGCGCCGGTCAGCAGTTTGTGGGCGATCTTGAATGAGGAAGTACTCATGTGCGCGGCCTCTTATTAATGATGGGCTGGCACAAGAGTAGCTGGGGATTTTCGGTTGTGAACTATTCACCCACTGAATGGCACGATCAATGTGGGAGCTGGTTTGCCTGCGATGCGGGGACTCGGTGTCACAGGCAAACCGAGGTGATGCTATCGCAGGCAAGCCAGCTCCCACAGTTGATCCGGTTCCGACCGTTACACTTGGGCGGTGCGCAGCTTTTCGCTACGGCCGCGCAGCCATTCAAGCGTCAGCAACAACAGCACCGAGAAGGCAATCAGCAGCGTGGCCGCCGCCGCAATCGTCGGGCTGAGGTTTTCGCGGATGCCGCTGAACATCTGCCGAGGCAGGGTGGCTTGCTCGGGGCCGGCGAGAAACAGCGTCACCACCACTTCATCAAACGAGGTGGAAAAGGCAAACAGCGCCCCCGATATCACCCCCGGCGCGATCAGCGGCAAGGTCACGCGGCGGAACGCGGTCAGCGGCGAAGCGCCCAGGCTGGCTGCCGCCCGCACCAGGTTATGGTTGAAGCCCTGCAACGTCGCCGACACGGTGATGATCACAAATGGCACGCCCAGCACCGCGTGCACCACGATCAACGAGAAGAAGCTGTTGCCCAGCCCCAACGGCGCAAAGAACAAGTAACTGGCCACACCGATAATCACCACCGGCACCACCATCGGTGAAATCACCAGGGCCATCACCAGCGCCTTGCCGGGGAAGTTGCCGCGCGTCAGGCCAATCGCCGCCAGCGTGCCGAAGACCATGGCCAGCACCGTGGCCGCCGGGGCGACGATGATGCTGTTCTTCAGCGCGCGCATCCATTCGGCCGAGGCGAAGAAATCCTGATACCAGTGCAGCGAGAAGCCTTGCAGCGGGTACACCAGGAAACTGCCGCTGTTGAACGACAGCGGGATAATCACCAGCACCGGCAAAATCAGGAACAGCAGGATCAGGCCGCACAGGATCCGCAAACTGTAGAACCACACCCGCTCCACCGGTGACATATAAGGGCTCAGCATCGCAAGGTCTCCTCAGCTCAGGCGCAGGCGACTGGCGCCCACCAACCGGTTATAGATCAGGTACAGCACCACCGTCGCCAGCAGCAGCAAGCCGCCCAAGGCCGTGGCCATGCCCCAGTTGATGCTGGTGTTGGTGTAGAACGCGACGAAGTAGCTGACCATCTGGTCGTTCGGGCTGCCGAGCAGCGCCGGGGTGATGTAGTAACCAATCGCGAGGATGAACACCAGCAGGCAGCCGGCGCCCACCCCGGCGTAGGTCTGCGGGAAGTACACGCGCCAGAAGCTGGCGAACGGGTGGCAACCCAGGGAAATCGCCGCGCGCATGTAGGTGGGCGAGATGCCCTTCATCACGCTGTAGATCGGCAGAATCATGAACGGCAACAGGATGTGCACCATCGAGATGTACACCCCGGTGCGGTTGAACACCAACTCCAGAGGCTGATCGATCAGGCCCATGCCCATCAGTGCGCTGTTGATCAGGCCGCCGGACTGCAGCAACACGATCCACGCCGCCACCCGCACCAGAATCGAGGTCCAGAACGGCAGCAGCACCAGGATCATCAGCAGGTTGCTTTTGCGGGCCGGCAGGTTGGCCAGCAGGTAGGCCAATGGATACGCCAGCAGCAGGCAGACGAAGGTGATCACCAGGCCCATCCAGAACGTGCGGGCAAAGATGTCCAGGTAGATCGCCTGATCAGGCGTGGCCGGGGCCACTTCGCCGAGGTCGTCGATGCGGTGATCGACCGCCGCCAGCAGGTAGTAAGGCGTGAGGCTGCTGGTGTTGCGCCGGATCGCCTGCCAGTACGCCGGGTCGCCCCAGCGTTCGTCGAGGCTTTCCAGCGCTTCTTTATAAGAGCCGGGCGCTTCGGTAAACGGCAGCGCCCGCGCGGTTTTGGTCAGCAGGCTACGGTAGCCGGCCAGTTCCATGTTCAAGCGTTTGGACAGATCGCCCAAGGTCTGGTTTTTGCGCGCTTCGCCCAGATCTTCGCTGAGCGCCTGGTAGACCGGCTCACCTGGCAGGCCACGACCGTCCCAGGTCTTGACCGCCACCACGGTACGCGGCAAACCGCCCACCACTTCCGGGTTGCCGACGCTTTTGTAAAGCAGCGCAACAATCGGCACCAGAAACACCAGCAGCAAAAACAGCACCAGCGGCGCAATCAAGGCCTGGGCCTTCCAGCGGTTAAGCCGCTCGGCACGCGCCAGGCGCTGCTTGAGGGTGGGGCTGTTGACCTCGTTGGAGGGAACGGCGATGGCCATGGCTGACTCCGGAATACTGAAAAATGACCACAAACCTATGTGGCCTGGGCCTACGCTGTGGCGAGCGGGCTTGCCCCGCGTTGGGCTGCAGAGCAGCCCCAAACCAACCGCCGCGTTCTGGCTGAACGAACTCGGTGAATTCAATGGGGCCGCTGCGCGGCCCAACGCGGGACAAGCCCGCTCGCCACAGGGAACAGGCTCGACTGAAGGCCGTTACTTGGCCGCCCACGAATTGAAGCGCTGCTCGAGCTGCTCGCCGTTATCCGCCCAGAAGCTCACGTCGATCTGCACCTGGTTGGCGATGTTTTCCGGCGTGGTCGGCATATCCTTCAGCACATCCTTGGCCAGCAACGGCACGGCCTGGGTGTTGGCCGGGCCGTAGGCGATGTTTTCCGAGTAGGTCTTCTGCTGCTGCGGCTGTACCGAGAAGGCGATGAACTTCTTCGCCGCTTCGGCGCGGTCCTTGGCCAGGCCCTTGGGAATGGCCCAGGCATCGAAGTCGTAGATGCCGCCGTTCCACACCACTTTCAGGTTGCTTTCTTTTTGCACGGCAGCAATGCGGCCGTTGTAGGCCGAGCTCATCACCACGTCACCCGAGGCGAGGTACTGCGGCGGCTGTGCGCCGGCTTCCCACCACTGGATCGACGGCTTGAGCTCGTCGAGCTTTTTGAACGCGCGGTCCTGGCCGTCTTTACCGGCCAGCACTTTGTACACGTCTTTGGGCGCCACGCCGTCGGCCATCAAGGCGAATTCCAGGGTGTACTTGGCGCCCTTGCGCAGGCCGCGTTTGCCCGGGAATTTCTTGGTGTCCCAGAAATCCGCCCAACTGGTCGGGGCGGTGGCCAGTTTGTCGGCGTTGTAGGCCAGCACCGTGGACCACACAAAGAAGCCCACACCGCACGGCTGGATCGCGCCTTTCACGTAGTCGGCGCCATTGCCGAACAGTTTCGGGTCGAGCGGCTCGAACATGTCTTCGTCGCAGCCACGGGACAGTTCCGGCGATTCAACTTCGACCAGGTCCCAGGACACGCTCTTGGTGTCGACCATGGCTTTGACCTTGGCCATTTCACCGTTGTACTCACCGGCGACGATCTTGCCGTTGCCCGCGCTTTCCCACGGTGCGTAAAAGGCTTTGACCTGGGCCGCCTTGTTCGCGCCACCAAAGGACACGACTGTCAGGTCCGGGCCTGCCATGGCCTGTGTCGCGCCCATCAAGCCAATGAACAGGGCGGAATATTTAAGGGATCTCAACATTGTTGTTCTCTCCACGTGCAGGGTTGGTGAAGCCATGGGGCGATTAATTCGCCTCTAGAAGTGGGTCGAGTGCGCGAACGTGCTCGACTTGCCAGCCAATCGGTACCACGTCGCCGACCGCCAGGGCTGGGTCCAGCTCGGCAATCGGTTGTTTCACAAAAAAGTCGGTCTTGCCGCAGACTTCCAGGCGCACACGCACGTGGTCGCCCAAGTAGATGAACTCGGCCACGCGCCCGGAGAAGCGGTTCACGCAGGATTCGCTGGAGCCATTGAGGCTGACGCGCTCCGGGCGTACCGACAACGTCACCGGGCCGCCGAGCTGGCCGACATTCACCGCCAGCGCCTCGACCTTTTCACCGCGCGCCAGCTCCACCACGCAACGCTCGCCTGTGTGGCTGTGCAGGCGGCCATTGAGGCGGTTGTTCTCGCCAATGAAGTTGGCCACAAAGGTGTTTTTCGGTTCTTCGTACAACGTGCGCGGCGCGGCGATCTGCTGGATCTCGCCCTGGTGAAACACCGCCACGCGGTCGGACATGGTCAGCGCTTCGCCCTGGTCGTGGGTCACGTACACCACGGTGACACCCAGGCGCTGGTGCAGGTGCTTGATCTCCATCTGCATGTGTTCGCGCAGTTGCTTGTCGAGGGCGCCGAGGGGTTCGTCCATCAGCACCAGCTGGGGTTCGAACACCAGCGCTCTCGCCAAGGCCACGCGCTGTTGCTGGCCGCCGGAGAGTTGCGCCGGGTAACGCTGGGCGAAGGCATCGAGCTGGACCATGCTCAGCACGCGCTTGACCCGCTCGCTGACGTCGGTCTTGCTCAGGCCACGCACCGACAGCGGGAACGCCAGGTTCTCGGCGACGGTCATGTGCGGGAACAACGCGTAGTTCTGGAACACCATGCCGATGTCGCGCTTGTGCGGCGGCACGTGGTTGATGGCACGCCCGGCCAACAGGATTTCCCCGGCGGTGGGCGTCTCGAAACCGGCGAGCATCATCAGGCTGGTGGTCTTGCCCGAACCGGACGGCCCGAGCAGGGTGAGGAACTCGCCCTTGCGAATCTCCAGGTTGAGGTCTTTGACGATCAGGTTCTCGCCGTCGTAGCTCTTCTGCACGCCACGAAAGCTGACCAGCACATCATTTGAATCCACCTCGCTCATACCCACACCTTTTTGTTTTGGACGGCTGTGGCACAAGCGTAGTCCAGGCGCGAGGCCCCGGAAATCGGGGGCCAGGAGAGATTTGCATCAGCAGGATGGAAGGTTCGGGGTAGGGATTGCCCTACACGGATGGCGGGCACAGAACAGTGCAGCGGCAATCATCAGCGTCTGCCGGCAAAGCCCGTGTCGTAAACAGACACGCGCCTCTGTTGGAGCCGGTTTGCCGGGCTTACAGAAGTTTGTGCTCCATGGCGTATTTCACCAGCTCGGCCAGCGAGGTGATATTGAGCTTTTGCATCAGCCTCGCCTTGTGCGTGCTGATGGTCTTGCTGCTCAGCGCCAACTGCTGGGCGATGTCATTGACATTGGCACCCTGGGCCAGGCGCTCGAACACCGAGAACTCACGCTCCGACAGCAGCGAATGCAGCGGCCGCGCGTCGGTAAGGCCGACCTCAAAGACCATGCGGTCGGCCAGGTCCGGGTCGATGTAACGCCCGCCCGCCGCGACCTTGCGAATCGCCGTCAGCAGCAGCGCCGGATCACTGTCCTTGGTGGCGTACCCGGCCGCGCCGACTTTCAAGGCGCGAGCGGCCATCTGCGCTTCATCGTGCATCGACAGCACCAGAATCGCCGGCGGATTGTGCAACGCGCGGATGCGCGCAATTGCTTCCAGGCCATTCACGCCGGGCATCGAGATATCCAGCAACACCACCTCGCACGCGACATGGCGCAAGGTCTCCAGCAATTGCTCGCCGTTGCTGGCCTCGCCGACCACCAGCAGGTCTTTGGCCAGGCCGATCAATTGCTTGATGCCTTCACGGACAATGGTGTGGTCTTCGGCTACCAATACGCGAATCACAGGGGCTTCCTCTTGTGGTTATGCATCCAACGGCACCGTGACGCTCAAGGTGGTGCCCTCCCCCGGTTCGCTGTGCAGGCTCAGTTGCCCGCCCATCATCAATACGCGCTCGCGCATGCCGACGACGCCAAAGGACACCGGCCGGCCCTGGGTTTCGACAAACCCGACGCCGTCATCGCTGATGGTCAGCCGCAGGTCGGCGCCCTCCACGCTCAAGGTCAGCTCGACAGTATGCGCCTGGGCATGGCGCATCACATTGGTCAGCGCCTCCTGCAGGATGCGGAACAGGCCGATGGCTTTGGCATCGCTCAGGGCCGGCAGGTTTTCCGGGACTTGTACCAGGCAGGGGATGTGGGTGCGGGCCTCGAATCGCCGGGCTTGCCATTCGATGGCCGAGGCGATGCCGGCGTCAAGAATCGGCGGGCGCAGCGCGGTCGCCACATCGCGCACAAGCTGAAACAGCTGGGCGATCAGGCGCTTCATGCTGTTCAAGCGCTCGTTCAGGCCTGGGTCCAGTTGGGCATAGGCCAGCTCGCACATCGAGGTTTCCAGCTTGAGTACCGTGAGCATCTGCCCGAGTTCGTCGTGCACCTCACGGGCGATGCGCGCCTTTTCTTCTTCGCGCACGGTTTCCAGGTGGGCCGACAGCTCGCGCAGCTGTGTTTCGCTTTGCAGCAGGGCGGCCACATAACGGCGGCGCTCGGTGACGTCATTCAGGTAGACCACCAGGTATTCGGCATCGGCAAAGCGCAGGAAACTCAACGACACGTCGGCCGGCAGGATGCTGCCGTCGGCGCGCACGCAATTGGCCGCGAAGGTTTGCGGGCCTTCTTCGCTGGCACGCGCGCGCTTCCACACATTGAGCCAGCGGTCCATGTTCAGGGTCGGGTCGAAATCGATCAGCGGTCGCTCGATCAGCGCGCCCGGCCCATAACCCAACATGGTTTCGGCGGCGCGGTTGGCGTAACGCACGTGGCTGTCCCAATTGACCCACAGGATGCCAACGGTGCTTTGATCGATGGAGAACTGCGTCAGCCGCAAGGCTTCGGCGCCGGCAGCGCGTGCGGCACTCTCTTCGCGGGCAGCCAGCAGGTTGTGTTCGAGCACACGCTGGTGACGGCGTTGCCAGAACACCACTGCGAGGCTGGCGAGCAAGAACATCGCCAACAGCAGGCTGAGGTTTTGCCACAGACCCGGCGATTGCGTCAGCTGCGGGTATTTAGGTTGCAGCCAGCGGCTGTGCAATTGGTCGAGGTCGCGGGCCGGTATCGCGCGCAACGCGCTTTGCATGATGCCGGCCAGTTCCGGCCATTCGCGGCGGGTGGCCACGCGCAGCAATTGCGGCAGGCCGATATCGCCGACCACCGTCAGCCCGGCAAACTCGGCCTCACCGGACAAACGGCTCAATTGCGCCTCATCCACCACGGCATAACGCGCCTGCTGGCTCACCAGCAATTGCAGGGCCTGGCGCTCCATGGGCACGCCTTGCAGGTTGAGGTTGGGATAGTTGCTGCGCAGGTAATCGGCCAGCGTGCTGGGCATGCGTACGGCAACGCGAGAACGCTCGTCGAGTTTTTCCAGCTCCACCGCGCCGCCGCCTTCGCGGATGCCGACGATATGCTGGGGCACGCGCATGTAAGGGTCGCTGAATAACCAGAGGCGCAAGCCGGCCGGTGTTTGCTGAAGGCCAGGGGCGATATCCACCTCGCCGTCGCGCACCGCAGCGTCCAATTGCTCCTGGCTGGGGAAGTTGCGCCAGGTCAGCTCGATGTTCAGGGCTTTGGCCAGCCACTGCATCAACTCGACATTGGCCCCGGACAAGCGCTGCAGGCGCCGATCGTATTGCGCGTACGGCGCCTGCAATACCAGGCCCACGCGCAGCTCCGGATGCTGGGCCAGCCACTCACGCTGCTGCGCATTGAGCGGCGCCTGCGGTATGGCAGGCGCGGGCGCAGCGTTCGCCATCAAGGCCAAGCACAAACCGCCGATAACCAGCAGACAGCGAAAACCCATGATCCACGTCTCACATCACTGACAAATACTGACCAACCCATTAGGCTGCTGGAATCACTTCTGGCCGGGAATTAACGATGCTCTTTATCCACCGTTCGGCACTGCCAGCATTGTGCCTGTCGCTGCTATTTACCAGCGCCTTTTCTGTTCAGGCCGCCGACGCGCCTGCACCCGCCGCCGAAAAACCGGTTGAACGCCAACCCCTGCCCGAGCGCAGCCAGGAAGAAGCCAGCGCCCTGGAGCGTCAGGTGCCGCAACAGGAACAGCAACAATTGCAGGCCGGCAGCGATTCATTCCTGGCCCTGTGGAAGCCGGCCAACAGCGCCGAGCCCGAAGGCGTGGTGATTATCGTGCCGGGCGCCGGGGAAAGCGCTGACTGGCCGCAAGCAATCGCACCGTTGCGGCGCAAATTACCCGACGCCAACTGGGGCACGCTGAGCCTGTCACTGCCGGACGTGAACGTCGACACCTTGCCGCCGCGCGTCCTGGAATCGCCCAAGGCCGCCGTCGATACCAGCAGCAAAGACGGCAGCACCGCGGCCAAACCCATCGAACAAGCCGCCAGCGCCGAAGCCGAAGGCACTGATCCTGCGGTAGTGCCGGGCGCCGATGAACAAGACAAGACCGACGCCAAACGCATTTTCGACCGTATCGATGCCGCCGTTGCCTTTGCCCAGACCCAGAGCGCGCGCAGCGTGGTACTGCTTGGCCATGGCACGGGCGCCTGGTGGGCGGCGCGTTACCTGAGCGAGAAACAACCGGCCCAGGTGCAAAAGTTGGTGATGGTGGCAGGCAAGACGCCGGCGGCCAGGCAGCCAGACCTGCAACAACTGGCCCCGGCGCTGAAGGTGCCGACGGCGGATGTTTTCTATCAGGACGACGCCCAGGCGCGCAAAAACGCACTGGCACGCGTCCAGGCCGCCAAGCGCGGGAAGAATGACGGCTATAAACAGGTGTCACTCAAGACCTTGCCCGGCAACAGTTCGGCTGAGCAGGAGCAGTTGTATCGGCGGATCCGCGGGTGGTTGAGCCCGCAGGCCGTTGCTGAGTGACCTTGATCTGATAACCCAATCAACTGTGGGAGTTGGCAACTCAGGATTTGTGCTGGCTAGCGAAAATCCCGACGCTCGCGAATCAACGCATAGGCGTTATGCAGCTCACGGGTTCGCTCGGTCGCTTCGCGCACCTGGGCGGCGCTGGCGCCAGTGCCGGCAATCTTGTCCGGGTGGTGGCGACTGAGCAGGCGACGATAGGCGCGTTTGATCACACTCGGCTCGCTGGTGGACGTGACCCCCAAAATTCGCATCGCGTCCTGATAAGCGCCCGCGCGATTGGCCAACGGCTTGCGCTCCTGCACGTAGTCGGCAGCCAGCGCCTGCAACTGTTGCGGCGTCCAGCCGAGCCATTTGCCCCACAGGTCGATCAAGTCGCGCTCGGCGTTATCCGCCTTGCCGTCCGCCCAGGCCATGCGCCAACAGGCGCGCAGTAAACCCTCTGCGGCATGGGGCTGGGCCTTGAGCACGCGCAGGTAATTGCGCACCCGGTCGGAACCGGACTTGCCCCGATTGAACGCGCTGATCGCCCGGCGCTGGGCCGATTCGGTCATGTCCAGCGCACGCATCTCCTGGCGCGCTTGCTGGATATGCCCATCCACCACGCGGCCATTGCTCTTTGCCAGGCGCCCCAACAGCACGAACAGCAGTTCGTCATTGCGCAACGCCGGGCGCCCGCCCAGCCGCTCGCGCAGTTGCGCCCAACTTTGCAGCTGAAGGCGGCGATCCAGCGCCTGCCCCAGCAATGCCCCCAACAAGGCCCCCGGAATACTGGCAATGGCAAAGCCAGCCCCGGCACCGATCAGTGTCCCTGGCCACAACATCTTATTGCCCCGCAGTCAGCAAGGTTTCAACCTGTGCCAGACGCTCCAGCGTGCCGACATCAATCCAGCGTCCCGTCATGTGTTCCCCCGTTACCAGACCTTTGGCCATGGCCGCCCGCAGCAGCGGCGCCAGCTTGAAGGCACCGGCGCTGCAACCCGCGAACAATTGAGGGTCGAGCACTGAAATGCCACTGAAGGTCAGGTTATCGGCACCGGGCGCCGCATCATGAAGCAACCCTTGATCCAGGTAGAAATCGCCGCCGGTTGGGTGATGCGCCGGGTTATCCACCATCACCAGATGCGCCAGGCCCTGTAGTGGCCGGCGCAATTGGGTGAAGTCGTAGTCGGTCCAGATATCGCCATTGACCACCAGGAAGGGCTCGTCCCCCAGCAACGGCAATGCCTGGAAAATCCCGCCGCCGGTTTCCAGCGGCTCGCCTTCGGCCGAATACTGGATGCGCAGGCCAAACTGCGCACCATCGCCCAAGTAGCTTTCGATCTGCTGGCCGAGCCACGCATGGTTGATCACGATTTCGCTGAAGCCGGCCTTGGCCAGCGCCTCAAGGTGATACTCGATCAGCCGCTTGCCGCCCGCCTGCACCAGGGGCTTGGGCGTGTGCAAGGTCAGTGGGCGCATGCGCTCACCCTTGCCGGCCGCCAGGATCATGGCTTTCATACGCTCGCCTCGACAGGTTGGCGCAGGCTGGCGAGCAGTTCGCCCAACTCGGCCAGCTCAGGACGGTCTGCCAGCACCGCTTCTATATAAGCAAAGAAGCGCGGCACGTCCGCCAGGTAGCGTGGCTTGCCGTCGCGATGGCAGATACGCGCGAAAATACCGATCACCTTGAGGTGACGCTGCACGCCCATCAAGTCACTGGCACGCTGGAATTCTTCGAAATCGGCCTGCACGGGAATGCCCAATTGCCCGGCACGTTCCCAATAGCCCCGTTGCCACGCGCGTACGCGCGCTTTCGGCCAGCTGAGGAAGGCATCCTTGAACAGGCACGTGATGTCGTAGGTGACCGGGCCGTAGACGGCGTCCTGGAAATCCAGCACACCGGGGTTCGGTTCGCTGATCATCAGGTTGCGCGGCATATAGTCGCGATGCACCAGCACTTTAGGCTGGGCCAGGGCGCTGTCGATCAAGTGATCGCTGACGCGCTGCCACAAGGCCTGTTGCTGGGTATCCAACTCGATACCCAAGTGCCGGCGAACGTACCATTCCGGAAACAGTTCCAGCTCTCGGCGCAACAAGGCGACGTCATAGCTGGGCAGCGGCGCGTCCATCGGCAATTGCTGAAAAGCCAGCAACGCGTCGATGGCATCGGTGAACAATTGATCGGCGTTTTGCTCGTCAATCACGTCCAGATAGGTTTTTTTGCCCAGGTCATTGAGCAAAAGAAAGCCGCGCGGCAAATCTTCTGCATAAATTTTTGGCACATTTATTCCTGATTTCGCCAGCAAATCAGCGATATCGACGAAAGGTTTGCAGTTTTCCTGGGGGGGTGGCGCGTCCATAACGACGAAACTTTGCCCACCGCCTTCCCACCGGAAGTAACGCCTGAAACTCGCGTCGCTGCTGGCCGCGGTCAATGTGGCCGGGGGTACGGCGCCCCAGTCCTGAGCGTTGAAAAGGATCGGCAACTGCTCATCCAGCCAGACTTTCAGCTGTTGTAAACGTAGATCTTGCTCGGGCATTACAAGGGTCTCCGACGGCGCTAGCCGTCAAGCGGGTCATGCTTTATTATCACGCATCTTTTTCAGACCATCGAGAGGCGTGCGGCCCACACCGCGGGCAGATGGCACGCAGGAAGCCCGGACTAATAAGATGGCATTGAAATCCCCCGCGTTTCGTAGAAAATTTCCGTTGCTGGTAACCGGCAGTCTGCTGGCCATGCAACCTTTCGCCACCTCATTCGTGGTCGCCGCGGAACAGTATGACTGCTCAGTCTCTGCTTCGGGTGCCTGGGATTGCGCGCCGAAAACCGCCGCAGCCCCGTTGCCACCACGCCCGGTGCATGACGGCGCAGCCGTCAGCTCGGCCGGCAGCACGGCGCAAGCCAATGCTGGCGGCAGCGCCGAGGCCGAACCGAAGACCGCTCTGGTCACCGAAGCCAAGGGCCGTGGCCTGCGTTCGCGCAGCGCCGACTACAGCCACCTGGACTGGGTGCCTCGCGAGAAGCTGACCGCAGCCCAACTGGCTGAAACCGGTCCTTATTGCTCCGGCGCGTACATCGAACCGGTTCGTCCTGGCATGAACGACAAGACGAACAAGAGCGATGCGCCGACCTTCATCGGCGCCAAGGCCTCGCGTTACGAGCAGGAACAACAGGTCGCGACCCTGGCCGGTGACGTCGTCATGCGTCAGGGCAGCATGCAGCTGGAGGCTCAGGAAGCCAGCCTGTATCAGGCCGAGAACCGTGGCGAGCTGAACGGCGACGTGCGTCTGCGCGACAACGGCGCCCTGATCGTGGGCGACCATGCCCAGGTCCAGCTCGACACCGGCGCCGCCCAGATCGACAACGCCGAATACGTGCTGCACAAGTCGCGTATCCGCGGTAACGCGCTGTACGCCAAGCGTGCCGAGAACGCGATCATCCGTCTCAAGGACGGTACGTACACCACCTGCGAGCCGGACAGCAACGCCTGGCAGCTCAAAGGCAACAACATCACGTTGAACCCGGCCACCGGTTTCGGTACGGCGACCAACGCGACGTTGCGGGTCAAGAACATTCCGATCCTGTACACCCCGTATATCTACTTCCCGATCGACGACCGTCGTCAATCCGGCTTCCTGCCGCCAAGCTTCAGCACCGGCAGCGAAACCGGCTTTACCCTGGTTACGCCGTACTACTTCAACCTGGCACCGAACTACGATGCCACGTTGTATCCGCAGTACATGACCAAGCGTGGTTTGTTGATGGAAGGCGAATTCCGCTACCTCACCAAATCCAGCGAAGGTCAGTTCGGCGGCGCGTACCTGAATGACGATAGCGACGAGCGGGAAAAACAGACCGACTCAGAAAAAACCCGCTATATGCTCAACTGGCAGCATAAAGGCGGGCTTGATTCGCGTATTGCGACTCAGGTCGACTACACCAAAATCAGCGATCCTTTCTACTTCCAGGACCTGAAAAGCTACCAGGAAGGTATCCAGACTCAGGACTTCGTCAACCAGCAGGGGTCTGTGACCTATCGCGGCGATTCTTTCCAAGCCCGACTGAACCTTCAGGCCTATCAACTGGCGACGATCTCCCAGATCACCCCGTATGACCGGCTGCCGCAGATCACCTTCAACGGAACGCTGCCCTACCACCCGGGCGGCGTGAACTTTACTTATGAGACTGAGGCCGTTCGGTTTGATCGTGACCTCAGAAGCGGCAACGTTTTTGATAAGGATGGCGGCCCACTGCCCAACGGCACGCCGCGACTTGATGACCTTGTCAACGGCTTGACTCGTGCAAATGGCGATCGCTTGAATGTCGCTCCGGCTGTTGAATATCCAATGACCTGGACCTACGGTTTTATTACGCCGAAGCTCAAGTATGTCTACACCAAGTACGATCTGGACTTGGACGGCAGGGGCAAGGATGACATTGTTGCGCAACAAGCGGCAGCAGTTGCGGCAGGTACTCAGTACGCAGGCGGCGTTTTCAAAAGCTCCCAAGACCGTGCAATCCCAATCGCCAGTGTCGACAGCGGCCTGTACTTCGACCGCAACACCAACTGGTTCGGCAAAGACTATCGCCAGACCCTGGAACCGCGTGCCTACTATCTCTACGTGCCTAACAAGGACCAGAGCGATATCCCGGTATTCGACACCAGTGAATACTCGTTCAGCTACGCCTCGCTGTTCCGCGACAACCGCTTCAGCGGCACTGACCGGATCGGCGATGAGAACAAACTATCCTTGGGTGTGACCAGCCGCTGGATCGAAGACAATGGCTTTGAACGTCAGCGCGTGTCCGTGGGCCAAGCGGTGTACTTCAAGGATCGCCAGGTTCAACTTCCAGGCATCCTTGCGTCCGACCGTGCAGATGCACAGTCTGACGTTTCCCCTATCGCTCTGGAATACGAATACCGCTACAACCGCGACTGGCGCGCAACCGCCGACTACAACTGGGATACCGAGGAGCACAGCGCTCGTTCCGGCAGCGCGATGCTTCACTACCAGCCAGAAGACAATCCGAACAAGATCATCAACGTCGGTTACCGCTACCGCAACGACCAAGTGGTCTACAACCAGCTGACCGGCAAATGGCAGTTTGGTGGCGACTACGGCACCGAGGGGCAGCCAAACTTCATCAAGGATTACTACAAAATCCAGCAACACGATTTCTCGATGATGTGGCCGATCATTCCTCAGTGGAACCTGATCACCCGTTGGCAGTATGACTATGCACGCAACCGTACCCTGGAAGCCTTTGGTGGTTTCGAGTACGACAACTGCTGCTGGAAACTGCGCGTCATCAACCGTTACTGGGTTTCCAACGACGAATACAGCCAGATCGCCCCGCTGAACGAAAAGGGTGACCACGGGCTCTTCTTCCAGATCGTCCTTAAAGGACTCGGCGGCCTGACCGGCGCCAAGGTAGAGAGCTTCCTCGACAAAGGCATTCAAGGTTATCGTGAACGTGAAGATCAAGCTTTCTGATTGTCTGCGCCCACTCGTGCTGGGCGCACTGTTCCTGGGGACCGCTTCGGCACACGCTGCGGTCCAGCCGCTGGACAAGGTTGTGGCCATCGTCGATAACGACGTGATCATGCAGAGCCAACTCGACCAACGGGTCAAGGAAGTTCAGCAAACCATCGCCAAGCGTGGCGGCGGCGTACCGCCTACCAGCGTGCTGGACCCGCAGGTACTGGAGCGCCTGATCGTCGAAAACCTGCAACTGCAGATCGGCGATCGTTCCGGCATCCGTATTTCGGACGAAGAGCTGAACCAGGCGGTCGGTACTATCGCTCAACGCAACAACATGAGCGTTGACCAGTTCCGCGCGGCGCTGGCTCACGACGGTTTGTCCTATGAGGACGCCCGTGACCAGATCCGCCGTGAAATGATCATCAGCCGTGTGCGTCAGCGCCGTGTGGCCGAGCGGGTTCAGGTGTCCGAGCAGGAAGTGAAGAACTTCCTGGCATCGGACCTTGGCAAGATGCAGCTTTCCGAAGAACTGCACCTGGCCAATATCCTGATCCCGACGCCAGACAGCGCCAACGCCGAACAGCTCAATGCTGCCGCCGCAAAAACCCAGGCTGTTTATGACCGCCTGAAAGCCGGTGCAGACTTTGCCCAGACGGCAATTGCCGTCTCCGGCAGTGACAACGCTCTGGACGGCGGTGACATGGGCTGGCGTAAAGCTGCTCAACTGCCACCTCCGTTCGACCGTGAGCTGAGCGCGATGAACGTGGGTGACATTACCCAGCCAGCACGTACGCCAGGCGGCTTTATCATCCTCAAGTTGCTCGGCAAGCGCGGCGGCGAGACCTCGCTGAAAGACGAAGTTCATGTTCGTCACATCCTGGTCAAACCAAGCGAAATCCGCACCGAAGCGCAAACCAAGGAACTGGCCCAGAAGATCTATGACCGCATCGAAGGCGGTGAAGACTTCGCCACATTGGCCAAGAGCTTCTCGGAAGACCCGGGTTCGGCCCTCAACGGTGGCGACCTGAACTGGATCGACCCGAAAGCGCTGGTGCCTGAGTTCCAGGACGTGATGGCCAAGACCCCGCAAGGCGTTCTGTCCAAGCCGTTCAAGACTCAATATGGCTGGCATGTACTGGAAGTCCTTGGCCGTCGCGCCACTGACAACACCACGCAGGCCCGCGAGCAGCAAGCACTGACCGTGTTGCGTAACCGCAAATACGATGAAGAGCTGCAAACCTGGTTGCGTCAGATCCGTGACGAAGCTTACGTGGAAAACAAGCTGCCAGGCGCCGAGCAAACAGGCACCGACCAGGCAGCACAGTGAAACCCCAGCGTTTCGCGGTAACACCCGGCGAGCCGGCCGGCATTGGTCCTGACCTGTGCCTGCTGCTCGCCTCGCACCCTCAGCCACACCCCCTGATAGCCATTACCAGCCGCGACCTGCTCCTTGAGCGGGCCGCGCAACTGGGTGTGACCGTCAATCTGCTGGACGTGTCGCCGGGCAATTGGCCCGACCTGCCGGCACCTGCGGGCAGCCTGTACGTTTGGGACACTCCGCTTGCAGCCAAGGTGGTTGCCGGGCAACTGAACAAGGCCAATGCGGCCTTTGTACTGGAAACCCTGACGCGCGCCGGTCAAGGCTGCATCGACGGTGACTTCGCCGGCATGATCACCGCGCCGGTACACAAAGGCGTGATCAACGAATCCGGTATTGCCTTTTCCGGCCACACCGAATTCCTCGCCGAGCTGACCCATACCGCTCAAGTGGTGATGATGCTGGCCACACGCGGCCTGCGCGTTGCACTGGTGACGACGCATTTGCCGTTGCGTGATATCGCCGATGCGATCACCGCCGAGCGCCTGGAGCGCGTCACGCGCATCCTGCACGCCGACCTGCAACAGAAATTCGGCATTGCCCAACCGCGCATCCTGGTCTGCGGGCTCAACCCGCACGCCGGTGAAGGCGGCCATTTGGGCCATGAAGAAATCGACATCATCGAACCGACATTAGAGCGTCTGCGCCAAGAAGGCATGGACCTGCGTGGCCCGCTGCCTGCAGACACTCTGTTTACCCCCAAGTATCTGGAGCACTGCGACGCAGTGCTGGCGATGTACCATGACCAGGGGCTGCCCGTGCTGAAATACAAAGGCTTCGGCGCCGCAGTCAACGTGACACTGGGCCTGCCGATCATCCGTACCTCCGTCGACCATGGCACTGCCCTGGACCTGGCGGGCAGCGGCAAGATCGATACCGGCAGCCTGCACGTGGCCCTGGAAACCGCCTATCAGATGGCCGAGACCCGTATATGACTGAGCATTACCAACACCGGGCGCGCAAGCGCTTCGGGCAAAACTTCCTGCACGACGCTGGCGTAATCGACCGCATCCTGCGCTCCATCCACGCCAAGCCGGAAGACCGCCTGCTGGAAATCGGCCCGGGCCAGGGCGCCTTGACCCAAGGCCTGTTGGCCAGTGGCGGGCAACTGGACGTGGTGGAGCTGGACAAGGACTTGATCCCGATCCTCAACCAGCAGTTTGCTGACAAACCCAATTTCAACCTGCACCAGGGCGACGCGCTGAAGTTCGACTTCAACAGCCTTAATGCCGCGCCCAACAGCCTGCGGGTAGTGGGCAACCTGCCGTACAACATCTCCACGCCGCTGATTTTTCACCTGCTGAACAACGCAGGGATCATCCGCGACATGCACTTCATGCTGCAAAAAGAAGTGGTTGAGCGTTTGGCGGCCGGCCCTGGCGGTGGTGATTGGGGCCGTCTGTCGATCATGGTTCAGTACCATTGCCGCGTTGAGCACCTGTTCAATGTCGGCCCTGGCGCGTTCAACCCGCCGCCGAAGGTCGACTCGGCCATTGTGCGCCTGGTGCCTCACGCCGTGCTGCCGCACCCGGCCAAGGATCACAAACTGCTGGAGCGCGTGGTACGCGAGGCGTTCAACCAACGCCGCAAAACCCTGCGCAACACGCTCAAGGCACTGCTCAGCAACGCCGAAATCGAAGCCGCCGGCGTCGATGGCAGCCTGCGCCCCGAGCAACTGGACCTGGCTGCGTTTGTGCGCCTGGCCGACCAGCTCGCCATCCAGCCCGCGCCGACCGCGGAATAAGCTGTAACTCGATACAAAGGTGGGAGCGGGCTTGCCCGCGATGGGGGTGCATCAGTTACACATTCAGTGACTGACACTGCGCATTCGCGGGCAAGCCCGCTCCCACATTTGCTCAGCGTTATACCGATAACGCTTGCCGGCTGCCCGACACATGTCTGGCCTAGTGCCCTCCTCATGGCCTAGACTGATCCGCATCTGCTGTCCTCCGCTTTTGCTTTTAAGGCCTCTTGCATGTCCGATCCTCGCTACCAGATCGACGTCAGCGTCGTCACCCGCTTCCTGGCGGACCAATCGCAACCCGAACACAACCGTTTCGCCTTTGCCTACACCATCACGGTGAAGAACAACGGGCAGGTGCCGGCCAAGCTGCTGTCGCGCCATTGGGTGATCACCGACGGTGACGGCCAGGTCGAGGAAGTGCGCGGCGCCGGCGTGGTTGGCCAGCAGCCGTTGATCGACATTGGCGCCAGCCATACGTATAGCAGTGGCACGGTGATGACCTCCAAAGTCGGCACCATGCAGGGCACTTATCAGATGAAAGCCACTGACGGCAAACTGTTCGACGCTGTCATAGCGCCCTTCCGGCTCGCCGTGCCGGGAGCCCTGCACTGATGACGACGTACGCGGTCGGCGACCTGCAAGGCTGCCTGGAACCCCTCAAGTGCCTGTTGGAGCAAGTTGCGTTCAACCCGGCGAGCGACCGCCTGTGGTTGGTGGGTGACCTGGTCAATCGCGGGCCCGAATCCCTGCAAACCCTGCGCTACTTATATAGCCTGCGTGATTCGCTGGTATGCGTACTGGGCAACCACGACCTGCACCTGCTGGCGGCCGGCAATAACATCGAGCGTTTGAAAAAGGGCGACACGCTGCGCGAGATCCTCGAAGCGCCGGATCGCACCGAGCTGCTGGAGTGGCTGCGTCGGCAAAAGCTCATGCATTACGACGAAGGCCGCAACATGGCTCTGGTCCATGCGGGCATCCCGCCCCAGTGGACGGTGAAAAAAGCCCTTAAGTGCGCCGCCGAAGTCGAGAGCGCCCTGGCCGATGACAACCTCTACACCGCCTTTCTCGACGGCATGTACGGCAATGAGCCGGTCAAGTGGGACAACGACCTTACCGGCGTGGCCCGCCTGCGCGTGATCACCAACTACTTCACCCGCATGCGCTTCTGCACCGCCGAAGGCAAGCTGGACCTCAAGAGCAAGGAAGGCGCCGACACCGCCCTGCCCGGCTACAAACCCTGGTTCGCCCACAAGGAGCGCAAGACCCGTGACACGAAGATCATCTTCGGCCACTGGGCAGCCCTGGAAGGCAAATGTGATGAACCCGGCGTGTTCGCCCTCGACACCGGTTGCGTGTGGGGCGGCGCCATGACCCTGATGAACATCGACACCGGCGAGCGCCTGAGCTGCCAGTGCGAATCCCCCCTTTCTCTGACACAGCCGGCCGCCAAGCCATAGGAGCCCGCCATGAGCGAATTCAAACGTATCCCTCCCGAACAAGCCCAGGCGCTGCGCGAGCAAGGCGCGGTGGTGGTCGACATCCGCGATCAGCCGACGTATGCCGCCGCGCATATCAGCGGTGCGCAGCATGTGGATAACACCAACATTGCTGACTTCATCCGCGCTGCCGACCTCGACGCGCCGGTGATCGTCGCCTGTTACCACGGCAACTCCAGCCAGAGCGCGGCCGCCTACCTGATCAGCCAGGGCTTCTCTGACGTGTATAGCCTGGACGGCGGCTTTGAGCTGTGGCGTGCGACCTATCCTGCAGAAATTGCCTCAGGCGATTCGCAATAATTTTTTTCACACCCCGCTACCCCGCGTGACGCTTGGGCTCGCGCCGTTTCTGACGAACGGCGCAGCCAAACTAATTACGTATCCCGCCTTGACCTCCCGGATTCCGAACTATCCTTAAGCGCAGGCCATCCGAATCAGGGGAGAGCCGGTACACCGGCGTACGGGTCAACGGTAGCGTTTCAGGGTGTTTGGGGGGAAAACGGCCATTGGTTGATCACCAATGACTGCCAGCATCGACTGATTGACCCGGCGTCGGCTCCACGTATCGAGCGAGGTGACGACGTCATGAGTATCTTTAGCCACTTCCAACAACGCTTCGCGTCCACACAGCAGGAAGAACTCACGCTGCAAGAGTATCTCGAGCTGTGCAAACAGGACCGCAGTACCTACGCGTCTGCCGCCGAACGTCTGCTATTGGCGATTGGTGAGCCGGAGCTGGTGGAAACCGCGAATAATTCGCGCCTGTCGCGAATATTTTCCAACAAGGTGATCCGCCGCTATCCGGCCTTTGAAGACTTCCACGGCATGGAAGAATGCATCGACCAGATCGTCTCCTACTTCCGCCACGCCGCCCAAGGCCTGGAAGAGAAGAAACAAATCCTCTACCTGCTCGGCCCCGTCGGCGGCGGTAAATCGTCTCTGGCTGAAAAGCTCAAACAGCTGATCGAGAAGGTGCCCTTCTACGCGATCAAGGGCTCGCCGGTGTTCGAGTCGCCTTTGGGCCTGTTCAACGCCACGGAAGATGGCGCGATCCTCGAAGAAGACTTCGGCATTCCACGGCGCTACCTCAACACCATCATGTCGCCTTGGGCCACCAAGCGCCTGGCGGAGTTTGGCGGTGACATCAGCCAGTTCCGCGTGGTGAAACTCTACCCGTCGATCCTCAACCAGATCGGCGTGGCAAAAACCGAACCGGGCGATGAGAACAACCAGGACATCTCGGCGCTGGTGGGTAAGGTCGATATCCGCAAACTCGAGGAATTCCCGCAGAACGACGCCGACGCCTACAGCTACTCGGGCGCGCTGTGCCGGGCCAACCAGGGCCTGATGGAATTCGTGGAGATGTTCAAAGCGCCAATCAAGGTGCTGCACCCACTGCTGACCGCCACCCAGGAAGGCAACTACAACAGTACCGAAGGCCTGGGCGCGATTCCGTTCACCGGGATCCTGCTGGCCCACTCCAACGAATCGGAATGGCACACCTTCCGCAACAACAAGAACAACGAAGCCTTCATCGACCGGATCTACATCGTCAAAGTGCCCTACTGCCTGCGCGTCAGCGATGAGATCAAGATCTACGACAAGCTGTTGTTCAACAGCTCGCTGGCCAAGGCGCATTGCGCGCCCGATACCTTGAAGATGCTCGCCCAGTTCACCGTGCTGTCGCGCCTCAAGGAGCCGGAGAACTCGAACATCTATTCGAAGATGCGTGTCTACGACGGCGAAAACCTCAAGGACACCGATCCCAAGGCCAAGTCGATCCAGGAATACCGCGACACCGCGGGCGTGGATGAAGGCATGAACGGTCTTTCCACTCGTTTCGCGTTCAAGATCCTGTCCAAGGTCTTCAACTTCGACCCGCACGAAATCGCCGCCAACCCGGTGCACCTGCTGTATGTGCTGGAACAGCAGATCGAACAGGAACAGTTCCAGGCTGAAACCCGCGAGCGCTACCTGCGCTTCCTCAAGGAATACCTGGCGCCGCGCTACATCGAGTTTATCGGCAAGGAAATCCAGACCGCTTACCTGGAGTCCTACAGCGAGTACGGCCAGAACATCTTCGACCGCTACGTGCTGTATGCGGACTTCTGGATTCAGGACCAGGAATACCGCGATCCGGAAACCGGCGAAATCCTCAACCGTGTGGCCCTCAACGAGGAACTGGAGAAGATCGAAAAACCCGCCGGCATCAGCAATCCGAAGGATTTTCGCAACGAAATCGTCAACTTCGTGCTGCGCGCCCGCGCCAACAACAACGGCAAGAACCCAACCTGGCTCAGCTACGAGAAGCTGCGGGTGGTCATCGAGAAGAAAATGTTCTCGAACACCGAGGATCTGCTGCCGGTCATCAGCTTCAACGCCAAGGCCAGCAAGGAGGACCAGCAAAAACACAACGACTTCGTCACTCGAATGGTCGAGCGTGGCTACACCGACAAACAGGTACGGCTGCTCTCCGAGTGGTACCTGCGGGTTCGTAAATCACAGTAAGGCAGCGACAGGCGTGTACTGCCGGGCCTTTGGCCTGGCAGCTGACCGCTTGTCTCTAAGCTTCCAGCTCGCGGCTTGAAGCTTGTAACGTGAAGCTGCCCGGAGGGCTCCCCATGAGCTATGTGATCGACCGACGCCTCAATGGCAAGAACAAGAGCACGGTAAACCGCCAGCGTTTCCTGCGGCGTTACCGTGACCACATCAAAAAGGCCGTTGAAGAGGCCGTCAGCCGCCGCTCCATCACCGACATGGAGCATGGCGAGCAAATCAGTATTCCTGGACGCGACATTGACGAACCGGTGCTGCACCACGGTCGCGGCGGCAAACAGACCGTCGTGCACCCGGGCAACAAGGAGTTCACCACCGGCGAACATATCCAGCGCCCCCAAGGCGGTGGCGGCGGTAAAGGCCCAGGTAAAGCGGGCAATTCCGGCGAAGGCATGGACGAGTTTGTGTTCCAGATCACCCAGGAGGAATTCCTGGAGTTCATGTTCGAAGACCTGGAGCTGCCCAACCTGGTCAAACGCAACCTGACCGGCACCGACACCTTCAAGACCGTTCGCGCCGGCATCAGCAACGAAGGCAACCCTTCCAGGATCAACATCATCCGCACGCTACGCTCGGCCCACGCTCGGCGTATCGCGCTGTCAGGCAGCAGCCGCGCCAAATTGAAACAGGCGAAGGAAGAGTTGGCGCGTTTAAAACGCGAAGAGCCAGACAACTTCGGCGATATCCAGGCAATCGAGGCAGAAATCGAGAAGCTCAGTGCGCGCATTCACCGCGTGCCGTTTCTCGACACCTTCGACTTGAAATACAACCTGCTGGTCAAACAACCCAACCCCAGCTCCAAGGCCGTGATGTTTTGCCTGATGGACGTGTCCGGCTCGATGACCCAGGCGACCAAGGACATCGCCAAGCGCTTTTTCATCCTGCTGTATCTGTTTCTGAAGCGGAACTACGACAAGATCGACGTGGTGTTCATCCGCCATCACACCAGCGCCCGGGAAGTCGACGAAGAGGAGTTTTTCTACTCGCGGGAGACCGGCGGCACCATCGTATCCAGTGCGTTGAAACTGATGCAGGAGATCATGGCCGAGCGCTACCCGGCCAATGAATGGAATATCTACGCAGCTCAGGCGTCCGACGGCGACAACTGGAACGACGACTCGCCGATCTGCCGCGATATCCTGATCAACCAGATCATGCCGTTTGTGCAGTACTACACGTACGTCGAAATTACTCCCCGTGAGCACCAGGCCCTGTGGTTCGAATATGAGCGTATCGGTGAAGCCTTTGCCGACACGTTCGCCCAACAGCAACTGGTCTCGGCCGGCGATATCTACCCGGTCTTCCGTGAACTCTTCCAGCGCAGGTTAGTGACATGACCGCCAAAAAAGAGCATAAGCGCCAACCCATTTCCACCGGCTCCGAGTGGACCTTTGAACTGATCCAGGCCTATGACCGGGAAATCAGCCGCATCGCGGCAGGTTATGCCCTGGACACCTACCCCAACCAGATCGAAGTGATCACCGCCGAACAGATGATGGATGCCTACGCCTCGGTCGGCATGCCGTTGGGTTATCACCATTGGTCCTACGGCAAACACTTCCTGAGTACGGAGAAGTCCTACACTCGCGGCCAGATGGGCCTGGCCTACGAGATCGTCATCAACTCCGACCCGTGCATCGCCTACCTGATGGAAGAAAACACCATCTGCATGCAGGCGTTGGTGGTCGCCCACGCGTGCTACGGGCACAACAGCTTTTTCAAGGGCAACTACCTGTTCCGCACCTGGACCGATGCCAGTTCGATCATCGATTACCTGGTATTCGCCAAGCAGTACATCATGCAATGCGAGGAACGCCACGGCATCGACGCGGTTGAGGACCTGCTCGACTCCTGCCATGCGCTGATGAACTACGGCGTTGACCGCTACAAGCGCCCGTACCCGATTTCCGCCGAGGAAGAGCGCCTGCGCCAGAAGGAGCGCGAGGAGCACCTGCAGAAGCAGATCAACGACCTGTGGCGCACCATTCCGAAGAAAACCGGGAAAAACAGCGATAAAGACAATGCGCGCTTCCCCGCCGAACCTCAGGAAAACATCCTGTATTTCCTGGAAAAACACGCGCCACTGCTGGAGCCATGGCAGCGCGAAATCGTACGCATCGTGCGCAAGATCGCCCAGTACTTTTATCCACAGCGCCAGACCCAGGTGATGAACGAAGGCTGGGCGACGTTCTGGCACTACACCTTGATGAATGACCTGTACGACGAAGGCCTGGTCACCGACGGCTTTATGATGGAGTTCCTCACTTCCCATACCAGCGTGGTGTTCCAACCCGGCTTCGACAGCCCGTACTACAGCGGCATCAACCCCTACGCGCTGGGCTTTGCCATGTACCGCGACATCCGGCGCATGTGCGAACACCCCACCGAAGAGGATCGCCGCTGGTTCCCGGAAATCGCCGGCAGCGATTGGTTGTCGACCATCAAGTTCGCCATGAGCAGCTTCAAGGACGAGAGTTTCATCCTGCAGTACCTGTCACCCCAAGTGATTCGCGACCTCAAACTGTTCAGCATCATGGATGACGACCTCAAGGACGACCTGCTGGTGCCGGCAATTCACGACGAGCCCGGCTACCGCACCATCCGCGAGACATTGGCGGCGCAATACAACCTGGGCAACCGCGAGCCTAACGTGCAGATCTACAGCATCGATGTGCGCGGCGACCGCTCGTTGACCCTGCGTCACCAGCAGCACGACCGCAAACCCTTGGGCGAATCCACTGAGGAAGTGCTCAAGCACCTGCATCGGTTGTGGGGCTTCGATATTCACCTGGAAACCCTGCAGGGCGACCAGGTGATGAAGACTCACCATGTGCCACCGCGCAGTGATCACAGCGACAACGACTACGGCCGCCTGGACCTGGCCGTCGTTCATCTCTGACACAGCAAAGCCTCCATTGGTCAGGCACAGGCGGTATCCTGTGCCGCTAATGGAGGCTTTTTCATGAAAATCTACACAGTTGGCGGCGCGGTGCGTGATCGTTTGCTCGGCATCGAGGTCACCGATATCGACCGCGTGGTCGTCGGCGCAACCACTGAAGAAATGCTCGCCAAGGGCTACAAGCCGGTGGGTGCTGACTTCCCGGTGTTCCTGGACCCGAAAAACGGCGATGAGTACGCCCTGGCCCGCACCGAGCGCAAGAGTGGCCGGGGTTATGGTGGCTTTGTGTTTCATGCCAGCCCCGAGGTCACGTTGGAAGAAGACCTGATGCGTCGCGATCTGACCATCAACGCGATGGCGGAGGACGGCGACGGCAACCTGACCGATCCTTACCACGGCCAGCGCGACCTGCAGGCGCGCATTCTGCGTCATGTTTCCCCGGCGTTCGCCGAAGATCCCTTGCGTGTACTGCGTGTTGCGCGCTTCGCAGCGCGTTATGCCTCCCTGGGTTTCACGGTAGCGCCCGACACGCTCGGACTGATGCGCCAACTCAGTGAGTCCGGCGAGTTGGAAGCCCTGACGCCCGAGCGAAGCTGGAAGGAAATCTCCCGGGCCTTGATGGAAGATCAACCTCAGGTGTTCATCCAGGTGCTGCGCGACTGCCATGCGCTGAAAACCTTGATGCCGGAAGTGGACGCGCTGTTCGGCGTGCCGCAGCCGGAGGCCCATCACCCCGAGATCGACACCGGCCTGCACACCTTGAGCGTGCTGCAACAGGCCGCCCTGCACAAACAACCCCTCACGGTACGCTGGGCCTGCCTGCTGCATGACGTGGGCAAGGGCCTGACGGCTGTGGATAAGTTGCCGCAGCATATTGCTCATGAAAAGACAGGCTTGACGCTGATCAAGGCGGTCAACGAACGCTTCAAGGTGCCAAGGGACTGCCAGGAGCTGGCGCTGCTGGTGGGCCAATATCACACCCATGGTCATCGCGCCCTGGAGCTGAAAGCCTCGACATTGCTGGAGCTGCTGCAGAGTTTTGACGTGTACCGCCGGCCGCAGCGCTTTGAGGAATTTGTGGCGAGCTGTGAAATGGATGCACGCGGCCGCAAAGGCCTTGAGCAACGAAGTTATCCACAGGCGGATTATTTACGCGGCGCGGCCAAGGTTGCGCGCGAAGTCGCGGTGGCGCCGTTGCTGGAGAAAGGCTTCAAAGGCCCTGAGCTGGGCGAGGCGCTCAAGCGCGAGCGGCTCAAGGCGCTGAAAGCCTACAAGGAACACCACAACGTGTAGCGAGCAAGCTTTGTGGCGAGCGGGCTTGCCCCGCGTTGGGCTGCGCAGCGGCCCCAGTAAAGACACCGAGGTTTTCCTGGTAAACCTCAGCGCCTGTTGTGGGGCTGCTACGCAGCCCAACGCGGGGCAAGCCCGCTCGCCACAGGGGATTTGCTAGCCAGCGTCCACGTTTGAATCCGGGCAGACGAGCGTTACAGGAGATTTTTCGGGGTGAGTGGCTGGTTTTGCCATTCAAACGCGACAGGTGCCAGCACCTGTTCGATCTGCGCATCACGCCACAGCTCGGCCAATGTCTCGCCCACCTCGGGATGCACGCGATTCGGCGCCATCAACGACAACGGCCACAGCACAAAGGCGTTTTTGAGGATTTCTGCGCGCGGCAGGACCAAGCCGTCGAAATTCCCGACCAGTTCGCCATACAGCAGCACGTCGATATCCAGCGGCAGCCCTTTGCGGTCCGGCGCGTAGCGGCCATTGTCGGCCTCGATGAATTTCAACCGACGATCCAGCTCCATCAACGGCAAATCGGTATAGGCCGACACCACCAGGTTGAAAAACGGCCCGCTTTTGATCCCCACCGGCTGGCTTTCGAACACGGGCGAGCAGCGCATATCCGTCAAGAAGCTCGCCAGCGTATCCAGGCCAGCGCGCAGATGGCGCTCGCGCTCGATATTGCTGCCAAGGCCAAGGTAAACCTGAGTTAGCGACATCCGCGCTCGATCTCCACGCCCACGCCTTTGGCTGCCGGCACGGCACCCGGCTTGGTCAGCTTGAGGCGCAACCAGGGAATCTGGAACTCGCTCATCAGCACTTCGGCCAGGCGTTCGGCGAAGGTTTCTACCAGTTGGTACTGGGACTGCTCGGCAAAGGCCTGAATACGCGCGGACACGCTGGCGTAATCGAGCGCCAGGGTCAGGTCGTCACCCGCAGCAGCAGGGCGATTGTCCCAGGCGAAGCTCAGGTCCAGGCGCAGGCATTGCTTGATGCCGCGCTCCCAGTCGTAGGCCCCGATCACGGTGTCGACTTCCAGGCCTTCGATAAACACTCTGTCCAAGCTCTTCTCCGCAGCACGACAAGGGCGCGTTGCCCCGTTAGAATCAGGGCGTCCTCGCCCGGAATAGTTAGCATGTTTTGGTCACTGGCGATTCTCGCCTACCTGCTCGGCTCGCTGTCCTTCGCCATTTTGCTCAGCCGCCTGACGGGAAATCCCGATCCGCGAATGAGTGGCTCAGGCAATGCCGGTGCCACCAACGTGTTGCGCCTGGCCGGCAAAAAACTCGCCGTGCTGACGCTGCTGGGCGATATCTGCAAGGGCCTGTTGCCCGTACTCATCGCCAGCCTCGCCGGCCTCACCCTGCAACAGCAGGCCTGGGTGGGCGTGTGCGCTGTCCTCGGCCATCTGTTTCCGCTGTACTTCCGCTTTCGCGGCGGCAAGGGTGTCGCCACGGCGGCCGGCATGCTGCTGGGGATTTACCCTCCAGCAGCGCTGTTGGCCGTGCTGGCCTGGCTGTTGACGTTCTACCTGACCCGCACCAGCTCATTGGCCGCATTGATCGCCACACCGCTCACCCTGCCATTGCTGGCCTGGCAGGCGCCTGCAGCGCTGTTGCCGATGAGCGTGCTGACACTGCTGATCGTCTGGCGCCACCGCGGCAATTTACGCGACCTGTTTGCCGGGCGCGAACGGCATTTTTAAATACGCTCGATGAGCCCGGCTCACGTGAGCCCTTACAGCGGTGAAAGTTGCTCCATCGGCCAGCGTGCCTGCACGCTGATCGCCAGGCTTTCATGCTGGCCGGCCTGCAGACGCTGGCAACCGGCGTAGGCGATCATTGCACCGTTGTCGGTGCAGAACTCAGGGCGCGCATAAAACACGTCGCCCTGCATGTCGCCGAGCATTTTTTCCAACGAGGTGCGCAACGCTTTGTTGGCACTGACGCCGCCGGCGATCACCAGGCGCTTCATGCCCGCCTGTTTCAGGGCGCGCTTGCACTTGATGGTCAAAGTCTCCACCACGGCCTGCTGGAACGCCAGTGCGATGTCGCAACGGGCTTGCTCACTGTCGTCCCCGGCGCTGACGCTTTGCTGCCAGGTGTTCAGTGCGGAGGTTTTCAAACCGCTGAAACTGAACATCAGGCCCGGGCGATCGCACATTGGACGCGGGAAGGTGTAACGGCCCGGTACGCCTTTTTCGGCGAGACGTGCGATTTCCGGACCGCCCGGATAATTGAGGCCCATCATCTTCGCGGTCTTGTCGAACGCTTCACCGGCGGCATCGTCCAGAGACTCGCCCAACAGCGTGTATTGGCCAATCGCATCGACCTGAACCAGCTGCGTATGCCCACCGGAAACCAACAAAGCGACGAACGGGAACTGTGGCGGTGTTTTTTCCAGCATGGGTGCCAGTAAATGGCCTTCCATGTGGTGCACGCCGAGGGCCGGAATGCCCCAGGCAAACGCCAGCGCCTGGGCGCAAGAAGCCCCAACCAGCAGGGCTCCGACCAATCCGGGGCCGGCGGTGTAGGCAATCGCGTCGATCTCGGTCGGCACGCAGCCGGCCTCGTCCAACACCTGGCGAATCAACGGCAGCATGCGCTTGACGTGATCGCGGCTGGCGAGCTCCGGCACCACACCGCCATAGGCTCGGTGCAGGTCGATCTGGCTGAACAGTGCATCGGCCAAAAGCCCGCGTTCACTGTCGTAAAGTGCGACACCGGTTTCGTCGCAGGAGGTTTCAAGTCCCAGTACTAGCATGGGTTTGCGCCTTGTAGAGGCTGAATTCGAAGGCGCGCATAATAGTCGCCACTCCCCCTCCCGACTAGCGGTTTTCGATCAGAGGCTTTGCATTCCGGGCAATGAGGGGTTAACATCCGCAACCCTTAAAAACCGACGACCTCAGCCGCGAATTTTTTGCGACGAGAACGTTGATTCCCGGTAATGAAAGAAGGTAGCTCTGGATGCCAGCCGTCAAAGTAAAAGAGAACGAACCCTTCGACGTAGCTCTGCGTCGTTTCAAGCGCTCCTGCGAAAAAGCCGGTGTTCTGGCTGAAGTTCGTAGCCGCGAATTTTATGAGAAGCCAACTTCTGAGCGTAAGCGCAAAGCAGCAGCCGCTGTTAAGCGTCACGCTAAGAAAGTTCAGCGCGAGCAGCGCCGCGCCGTTCGTCTGTACTAATACACAGACTTACGTAGCAAGCTTCTGCCAAGCCCGGCCCTCAGCCGGGCTATTGGCATTTGCGGATATCGCTTGATGCTTCACCGTCGACGCCGCACACGCGACCGAGACACTGCTTCACACGTCAGGACTGGCTCTTTTGCCAGCGGTGCGCGTCTCTTCTGACGAGCCTAACAAGGCTACTGACGAGCACACTCATTCTTCAAACAGACGATCAACCGTGTCGGCTGTGCCCAACGATGCGTTTCCGAGGCCCGCCATTGGCCAACACCGGACGCCCGGGCAACATTTCCAGGCCGAACACTGATAGAAATTAACGTCAGTGAATGTTCGGCAGATACACTCCCTGACAGCCCAACCAGACGACAGTTGATCGAGCCGCACAATGTGTGCGCCTGAACACTTCGCGGGCCTCATTGATACGCAGTGATGACGAGAACGCCATGGCCGGGCTAATTCCCCAGAGCTTTATTGACGACCTTCTGAACCGCACCGACATCGTCGATGTTGTCAGCTCGCGCGTGCAATTGAAAAAAGCCGGCAAAAACTACACCGCCTGCTGCCCGTTCCATAAAGAAAAGACCCCCTCGTTCAGCGTCAGCCCCGACAAGCAGTTCTACTACTGCTTCGGCTGCGGCGCGGGCGGCAATGCTCTCGGCTTTCTCATGGACCACGACAACCTGGACTTCCCCCAGGCTATCGAGGACCTGGCCAAAGCCGCCGGCATGGAAATCCCCCGCGAAGAAAGTGGCCGCACGCACAAACCGCGGCAGCCCACCGACTCGCCGCTGTACCCGCTGCTGACGGCCGCTGCCGACTTCTACCGCCAGGCGCTCAAAAGCCATCCGCAGCGCAAGGCCGCTGTCGAATACCTCAAGGGTCGCGGCCTTACCGGTGAAATTGCCCGGGACTTCGGCCTGGGTTTCGCGCCGCCAGGCTGGGATAACCTCTACAAGCACCTGAGCAGCGACACCCTGCAGCAGAAAGCCATGATCGACGCCGGCCTGCTGGTGGAAAACGCCGAGACCGGCAAGCGCTATGACCGCTTCCGCGACCGCGTTATGTTTCCGATCCGCGACAGCCGTGGCCGGATCATCGCGTTCGGCGGCCGAGTGCTCGGCGACGACAAACCCAAGTACCTGAACTCCCCGGAAACCCCGGTGTTTCACAAGGGTCAGGAACTCTACGGTCTGTTCGAAGCGCGTAAAAACAACCGCAATCTCGATGAAATCATCGTGGTTGAGGGCTACATGGACGTGATCGCCCTCGCCCAGCAAGGACTGCGCAATGCCGTAGCCACCCTGGGCACCGCCACCAGCGAAGAACACATGAAGCGCCTGTTTCGCGTGGTGCCCAGCGTGCTGTTCTGCTTCGACGGCGATCAGGCCGGCCGCAATGCCGCCTGGCGTGCGCTCGAAGCCACGCTGTCGAGCCTGCAGGATGGCCGCCGTGCACGTTTCCTGTTTTTGCCCGAAGGTGAAGACCCGGACACCCTGGTGCGCTCCGAAGGCACCGACGCGTTCCGCGCGCGCATCAATCAACATGCGCAGCCGCTGGCCGACTATTTCTTCCAGCAATTGACCGAAGAAGCCGATCCGCGGTCCCTTGAAGGCAAGGCCCACATGGCCACGCTCGCGGCACCGTTGATCGACAAAGTACCGGGCGCCAACCTGAAATCACTGATGCGCATGCGCCTGCTGGAAATCACCGGCTTGAGCGGCGAGGCCGTCAGCCAGCTGGTGCACAACGCGCCGCAAGACGCACCGCCGGCTTACGACCCAGGCATGGATTACGACGCCATGCCGGACTACTCGGACTTTCACCAACCGCAGGAGGCCTACGCGCCCCAGCAGGAGTGGACACCGAAGAAACCCGGCGCCGGCGGCAAGAAATGGGACAAGAAACCCTGGAGCAAGAACGGCAAGCGCGGCGATCGTGACGAGGCCTACGCGCCACGCACGCCGGTGGCGGTGGAAGCCCCGACGCTGATTGCGTTGCGCACGCTGATCCACTACCCGCAATTGGCGAAGAAAGTTGAGAGCGCCGACCATTTTGCCAACGAGAGCAACACTTACGCTCAGGTACTGATCGCCTTGATCGAGGCGGTACAGAAAAATCCTAAGCTAAACTCAATTCAGTTGATGGCTCGCTGGCATGGCACCGAACAAGGCCGCCTCTTGAAAGCACTCGCAGAAAAGGAGTGGCTAATTGACGGCGATAACCTTGAACAACAGTTTTTAGACACCATTACTAGGTTATCCGCGGGTCAGCACACGCAGACCCTCGATGAACTCATCAAGAGAGCAAGGCAGCCGGGATTATCGGCTGAAGAGCAGATTCAGATAGCAAAACAGATGCGCGACCTCTTAAAACAGAATGTTTCCGCATCAAACCCGACCTCAGCTGGCGTGTGAGGTCATAGCTCGGGTATAATCCTCGGCTTGTTTTTTGCCCGCCAAGACCTTCAGTGGATAGGGTGTTATGTCCGGAAAAGCGCAACAGCAGTCTCGTATCAAAGAGTTGATCACACTGGGTCGTGAGCAGGGTTACCTGACTTACGCCGAGGTCAACGACCACCTGCCTGAGGATATTTCAGATCCAGAGCAGGTGGAAGACATCATCCGCATGATTAACGACATGGGGATCAACGTATTCGAAACTGCGCCAGATAAGGATTCCCTTATGCTGGCCGACGCCGATACTGACGAGGCTGCGGCCGAAGAGGCAGCAGCAGCGTTGGCAGCAGTGGAGACCGATATCGGTCGCACGACGGACCCTGTGCGCATGTACATGCGTGAAATGGGTACGGTCGAGTTGCTGACACGCGAAGGCGAAATTGAAATCGCCAAGCGTATCGAAGAGGGCATCCGTGAAGTGATGGGCGCAATTGCGCACTTCCCTGGCACGGTTGACCACATTCTCTCCGAGTACACCCGCGTTACCACCGAAGGTGGCCGCCTGTCCGACGTTCTGAGCGGTTATATCGACCCGGACGATGGCATTGCGCCGCCTGCTGCCGAAGTACCGCCGCCTGTCGATGCGAAAGCCGCGAAAGCCGACGACGATTCCGAAGACGACGATGCTGAAGCCAGCAGCGACGACGAAGATGAAGTTGAAAGCGGTCCGGACCCGATCATCGCGGCCCAGCGTTTCGGTGCGGTTTCCGATCAAATGGAAATCACCCGTAAGGCGCTGAAAAAGCACGGTCGCGGCAACAAGCAGGCCATTGCCGAGCTGATCGCCCTGGCTGAGCTGTTCATGCCGATCAAGCTGGTGCCGAAGCAATTCGAAGGCCTGGTTGAACGTGTTCGCAGTGCCCTTGAACGTCTGCGTGCCCAAGAGCGCGCAATCATGCAGCTCTGCGTACGTGATGCGCGCATGCCGCGTGCTGACTTCCTGCGCCAGTTCCCGGGCAACGAAGTTGACGAAAGCTGGACCGACGCACTGGCCAAAGGCAAGGCGAAATACGCCGAAGCCATTGGTCGTCTGCAGCCCGATATCATCCGCTGCCAGCAGAAGCTGACTGCGCTTGAGACTGAAACCGGTCTGACGATTGCCGAAATCAAGGACATCAACCGTCGCATGTCGATCGGTGAGGCCAAAGCCCGCCGCGCGAAGAAAGAGATGGTTGAAGCGAACTTGCGTCTGGTGATCTCCATCGCCAAGAAGTACACCAACCGTGGCCTGCAATTCCTCGATCTGATCCAGGAAGGCAACATCGGCTTGATGAAGGCTGTGGACAAGTTCGAATACCGTCGCGGCTACAAGTTCTCGACTTATGCCACCTGGTGGATCCGTCAGGCGATCACTCGCTCGATCGCCGACCAGGCCCGCACCATCCGTATTCCGGTGCACATGATCGAGACGATCAACAAGCTCAACCGTATTTCCCGGCAGATGTTGCAGGAAATGGGTCGCGAACCCACCCCGGAAGAGCTGGGCGAACGCATGGAAATGCCTGAGGATAAAATCCGCAAGGTATTGAAGATCGCTAAAGAGCCGATCTCCATGGAAACGCCGATTGGTGATGACGAAGACTCCCATCTGGGTGACTTCATCGAAGACTCGACCATGCAGTCGCCAATCGATGTCGCCACTGTTGAGAGCCTGAAAGAAGCGACTCGCGACGTACTGTCCGGCCTCACTGCCCGTGAAGCCAAGGTACTGCGCATGCGTTTCGGCATCGACATGAATACCGACCACACCCTTGAGGAAGTCGGTAAGCAGTTTGACGTGACCCGTGAGCGGATCCGTCAGATCGAAGCCAAGGCACTGCGCAAGCTGCGCCACCCGACGCGAAGCGAGCATCTGCGCTCCTTCCTCGACGAGTGATACCAGAACCCCCGGCCCAGGCCGGGGGTTTTGCTTTGTGCAGATCACTTTCTACAGATTAACTGCCGCGCAACACCCCTCCCCCGCAATGCCCGTCTACACTCGAAACATTCCCCGTGCCATAACGAGACCGTTATGCCCAGACTGCCGACCGTGATACTGCTGTCGCTGCTCACCTGGACCGCAACGGCTGGCGCGTTGACTCTCACCGATGAAGAGCGTGGCTGGCTGGCGGACCATCAAGAGCTGCGACTGGGAGTGGACACCTCTTGGCCACCCTTCGAATACCGTGACGAAAATGGCCGTTATCAGGGCCTTGCCGCCGACTACGTACGCCTGATCCAGGACCGCCTGGGCGTCAGGATCAACCTGATCGAGCCCGCCAACTGGACCGCCGTGCTCGAACAGGCCAAAAACAACCAGCTCGACCTGCTGCCCGGCATCATGTCCACCCCGGAGCGCCAGGGTTTCCTGGCCTTCACGCGGCCGTATCTGGACTTTCCCATTGTCATCCTCGCCCACGAAGGCGGCGCCAAACCGCGCAACCTCAAGGACCTTTACGGGCTGAAGATCGCCGTGGTGGAGAACTACGCGCCCCACGAATTGCTGCGCACCCACCATCCCGACCTCAACCTGGTGGCCATGCCCAACGTCAGCTCGACGCTGCAAGCCCTGGCCACTGATGAAGTGGATGCCGTCGTCGGTGATCTTGCCTCCAGCGTCTGGAGCCTGCGCCAACTCAAACTCGATGGGTTATACGTCAGCGGTGAAACGCCCTACCGCTATCAACTGGCAATGGCCGTACCGCGCGATGAGAAAATGCTGGTGGGTATCCTGGACAAGGTGCTCGCCGACCTCAGTTCGGACGAAACCGACGCCATCCAGCAACACTGGGTAGGCAGCTTCACCGATCACCGCATGTTCTGGGCCGACCTGCTGATGTACGGCCTGCCAGCCGTGCTGCTGTTGAGTACCGTGCTGGCCATCGTGATTCGGATCAATCGTCGGCTCAGTTCGGAAATATCCCGGCGGGTTGCCCTTGAGCAAGAACTGCGCAGCAGCGAATACCACTACCGCGGCCTGGTGGAGAGCCTGTCCGCCATCGCTTGGGAAGCCAGCATCACGGACTTCACCTACAGCTATGTGTCGCCGCATGCCGAAGAGCTGCTCGGCTACCCCCGCGCGCATTGGCTGATTCCAGGGTTCTGGCGCAACATCATCCACCCCGCCGACCTGACGCGCGCCGAGGCTTACTGCTACCGGGAAACCCGCGCCAACCGCGACCACAGCCTCGATTACCGAGTGATCACTGCCGACGGGCGCTGCCTGTGGGTACGTGACATTGTCAGCCTTATCGAACACGGGCATGAGCCGGTGCTGCGCGGTTTGATGATCGATATCAGCGAAGCCAAGCGCACCGAAGAAGCCCTGCAGCTTTCCGAGCAGAAATTTGCCTCGGTGTTCCAGCAATGCCCGGACATCCTGGTGATTGCGCGGATGTCCGATGGCTGCCTGCTGGAGGTCAACAAGGCGTTCGAAGACCAGATCGGCCTGAGCGCCGAGCAAGTGGTGGGCAAGACCGCCACAGAACTGAATATCTGGGGCATTCAGGGCGTCGGGCCCGACCTGTTGCAACGCGTGCAGACCACCAGCATCCGCAACCTCGAAATGTCGTTCCGACGCAGCAACGGCCAGGCGTTTACGGGGCTGATCTCGGCGCAACCGTTCCAACTCGACACCACCGAAGCCCTGGTGGTGGTGGTGCGCGATATCACCCAGCTCAAAGAAACCCAGCAACAGCTGCAAACGTCCGAAGAGAAATTCGCCAAAGCCTTCCACGCCTCACCCGATGGCCTGCTGCTGAGCCGTCAACGTGACGGGCTGCTGATTGAAGTGAATGAGGGCTTCAGCCGTATTACCGGTTTCACCAGTGTGACCTCGCTCGACCAGTCAACCCTGGACCTGGGTATCTGGGTCGACCTCAACGAACGCAAACACATGTTGGAGCTGATGCAGCGCGACGGGTTTGTGCGCGATTTCGTCTGCCATATACGCCGCAACGACGGGCAGATTCGCCTCTGCGAAGTGTCCAGTCGCCCACTGCCGATCGGCGATGAAGATTGCATGTTGACCATTGCGCGAGACATCACCGAACGCCAGTTCATGCAGGAAAAACTGCAACAGGCCGCCACGGTGTTTGAGAGCACTGCCGAAGGTGTGTTGATCACCGACACCCGGCAGAACATCAGTGCCGTCAACCGCGCGTTCAGCGAAATCACCGGCTACAGCGAAGCCGAAGCCCTTGGCAGCACGCCGCGCCTGCTCGCCTCCGGCCTGCACGACAGCGCCTTCTATGCAGCCATGTGGCACCAGCTGACCGCTCACGGGCACTGGCAGGGCGAGATTTCCAACCGCCGCAAGAACGGCGAGCTGTACCCCAGTTGGCTGACCATCAGTGCCGTGCGCAACCGCGAACAGTTGATCACCCACTTTGTCGCCGTGTTTGCCGACATCTCCAGCCTCAAGCACGCCCAGGCGCGCCTCGACTACCAGGCACACCATGACCCACTGACCGGCTTGCCCAACCGCACCCTGTTCGAAAGCCGGTTGCAGGCCGCACTGAATGGCCAGCAGGAAAGCGGTAACCAAGGCGCCGTGCTGTTTCTGGACCTGGACCGCTTCAAACACATCAATGACAGCCTTGGCCACCCCATCGGCGACCTGCTGCTCAAGGACATCGCCGTGCGCCTCAAAGAGCAACTGCGCGATGTCGACACCGTGGCACGCCTGGGCGGCGACGAATTCATCATCCTGCTGCCCGGCCTGCAACACGCCAGCGATGCCGCGCACCTGGCCAACAAGCTGCTCGCCTGCTTCACTCCGCCGTTCCAGGCCGGCGAGCACGAATTCTTTATCAGCGCGAGTATCGGCACCAGCCTGTACCCGCAGGACGGCACTGACGTCGCCACCCTGGTGAAAAACGCCGACGCGGCGATGTACCGCTCCAAGGCCAAGGGCCGCAACCGCGTCGAAAGCTACACCCGTGACCTCACCGCCCAAGCCAACGAGCGCGTGGCCCTGGAACACGAACTGCGCCGCGCCATCGAACGTGACGAACTGAGCCTGTATTACCAACCCAAGCTGAGCCTGGCGACCCACGAACTGATCGGCGCCGAAGCCCTGATCCGCTGGCGCCATCCAACCTTTGGCGACGTGCCGCCTGAGCATTTCATCCCCCTCGCCGAAGAGAACGGCATGATCCTGCAGATCGGCGATTGGGTACTGGAACAGGCCTGCCAACAACTGCACGCCTGGCAAACGGTTTATGAGGATTTCGGCCCACTGTCGGTCAACCTCGCCGGCGCACAACTGCGCCACCCCAACCTGCTCGCGCGCATTGAACAGCTGCTGCGCGACTACCGTCTGGAGCCCGGCTGCCTGCAATTGGAGATCACCGAAAACTTCATCATGAGCCAGGCCGAGGAAGCCCTGGAAGTGCTGCACCAACTCAAACGCCTGGGCGTGCAGCTGGCGATTGACGATTTCGGCACCGGCTATTCATCCCTCAGCTACCTCAAGCGCTTGCCGCTGGATTTCCTCAAAATCGACCAGTCCTTCGTGCGCGGCTTGCCCGACGATCCGCACGACGCCGCCATCGTGCGCGCCATCATCGCCCTGGGCCACAGCATGCAATTCACCATCATCGCCGAAGGCGTGGAAAACCCCGCGCAACAAGCCTTTCTTGCCGCCGAAGGCTGTGAACAGATGCAAGGCTACATCGTCAGCCTGCCCCTGCCGCCCGAGCTTTTTGCCGAGGCTTTTCTTCATCTGAGGGTTTCAGACTTTTCGGATGGCACAGCGGGGAAACCATCGTTATAATCCGCGACCTGTTACAAGGGCCTATAGCTCAGTTGGTCAGAGCAGAGGACTCATAATCCTTTGGTCCACGGTTCAAGTCCGTGTGGGCCCACCAAACAAAAAAGCCGCGCAATGCGCGGCTTTCGCGTGTCTAGCGTATGGAAAAGGAGACGCTGGCTCCCACGCCTTTGTCAGCAATGAAAGATTTGTTAATTGTCCTCAACTGCTGCGGCACAGACCATGGCCGGTCACTCAACCAGCACGAGGAACCCGGCTCCATGCCTCAGGCCAACCGTTCACCCCGCGCCTTTTTTACCCTCAGCCTGCGCACCGCAGGCGCTCTCGCCATCACCTTCGCCACCCTGAACTGCGCACACGCAGCATCGCCCGCCCCGGCCACCATCAAGGCGTACAAGCTCTGCACCGGCGCAGACAACGCCTCGCACGTTTTGGAGGGCACCATCGACCCGAGCATGCGCAACGACGTCACTGCCATTCATTTCAAGACAACCCCGGCGCACGCTTCTTACGATTGGCATAACGATCCCGAGCCGCAGTACGTCATGACCCTCTCCGGCACCTTGGCCTTCGCTACCCGAGGCGACGAGACGTTCACCCTGCACCCCGGTGAAGTGCTGGTCGCCGAAGACAACACCGGCACCGGCCATCGTTGGAAGCTGATCGACGACCAGCCATGGCGCCGTGGCTACGTGGTGCTCAAGCCCGGCGCGCCGGACTCGTTTATCCCGAACGATCCCGCCGCCGCGAAAGTCTGCAAGGCGCCTTAATCTCGCAGATCGCAGCGCTCCAGACGGGCGCAAGCCTGTAACATGGCGACCCATTGCCGCCCGCACTGGAGCCCTGCCCTTGCCCGTCCTCGATGAAATCGATCGCCAACTGATCGCCGCCTTGCAGATCAACGCTCGCGAAAGCGTGGCCATGCTTGCCCGGCAGTTGGGCATTGCGCGCACCACGGTGACGTCGCGTCTGGCGCGCCTGGAGAAAACCCAGGTGATTACCGGCTATGGCGTGCGCCTCGGGCAGCGTGTGGTCGATGGTGGTTTGCAGGCGTATGTCGGGATCACCGTGCAAGCGCGCTCGGGCAAGGAAGTGTTGCGTCGGTTGAGTGCAATGGCGCAGGTACAGCAGCTGTGTGCGGTGAGTGGCGAATTTGATTACGTGGCCTGGCTGCGCACCGATTCACCGGAGCAGCTCGATCAATTGCTGGACCAGATTGGCAGTGTCGATGGCGTGGAAAAAACCACCACGTCGATCATCCTCAGTAACAAATTGGACCGTGGCCAGCCAGTCTGACCACCCTCTTCGTCACTCTGACTGAAAACAATCCAATACGACGACACTTTGCGTCTTATTAACGAACGCTACGCTCCCTAAACTGGCTGCCATCTTTTCCTATACTCAACGGGCCACATCCCGCCGAGTCGCCAGTAAGGTCAGCCATGAGCATTCCGTCCAGCACCATCAGCAAGACCCATCGCCACCCCGCCGACGGTAAAAAACCCATCACCATCTTTGGCCCGGACTTTCCGTTTGCCTTTGATGACTGGATTGAGCATCCGGCCGGCCTGGGCAGCATTCCGGCCGCCAACCATGGCGCCGAAGTGGCGATTGTCGGTGCAGGGATCGCGGGCCTGGTGGCCGCTTACGAGCTGATGAAGCTGGGCCTCAAGCCAGTGGTGTACGAAGCCTCGAAGATGGGCGGCCGCTTGCGCTCCCAGGCGTTTGAAGGGGCCGAGGGCATCATCGCCGAGCTGGGCGGCATGCGTTTTCCGGTGTCGTCGACCGCGTTCTACCACTATGTGGACAAGCTGGGCCTGGAGACCAAACCCTTCCCCAACCCGCTGACGCCCGCCTCCGGCAGCACGGTGATCGACCTCGAAGGCCAGACTCACTACGCACAAAAGCTCTCGGACTTGCCGGTGCTGTTCCAGGAAGTTGCCGACGCCTGGGCCGATGCACTGGAAGCCGGTTCGCAGTTCGGTGATATCCAGCAAGCCATCCGCGACCGCGACGTACCACGCCTCAAAGCGTTGTGGAATAAGCTGGTGCCGCTGTGGGACGACCGCACCTTCTATGACTTCGTCGCCACGTCCAAGGCCTTTGCCAAACTCTCGTTTGCGCACCGCGAAGTGTTTGGTCAGGTAGGTTTCGGCACCGGCGGCTGGGACTCGGATTTCCCCAACTCGATGCTCGAAATTTTCCGCGTGGTGATGACCAACTGCGACGACCACCAGCACTTGGTCGTCGGCGGCGTGGCGCAAGTGCCCATGGGCATCTGGCGCCATGTGCCACAGCGTTGTGCGCACTGGCCGGCCGGCACCAGCCTCAGCTCGTTGCATCGCGGTGCGCCACGGGCCGGTGTGAGCCGTATAGCCCACGCCGCCGATGGCCGCTTTGCTGTGACCGACAACTACGGCGACACGCGTGAATACGCCGCCGTGCTGACCACTTGCCAAAGCTGGCTGCTGACCACCCAGATCGAATGCGACGAAACCCTGTTCTCGCAAAAAATGTGGATGGCCCTGGACCGCACCCGTTACATGCAGTCGTCGAAAACCTTCGTGATGGTCGACCGCCCGTTCTGGAAAGACAAAGACCCGGAAACCGGCCGCGACCTGATGAGCATGACGCTCACCGATCGCCTGACCCGTGGCACTTACCTGTTCGACAACGGCGACGACAAGCCGGGCGTGATTTGCCTGTCGTACTCGTGGATGAGCGACGCGTTGAAAATGCTCCCGCAGCCCATCGACAAGCGAGTGAAACTGGCCCTCGACGCCCTGAAAAAGATCTACCCGAAAGTCGACATCAAGGCGCGCATCATCGGCGACCCGATCACCGTGTCCTGGGAAGCCGACCCGCATTTCCTCGGGGCTTTCAAAGGCGCGCTGCCCGGCCACTATCGCTACAACCAGCGGATGTATGCGCACTTCATGCAGAAGGACATGCCCGCTGAACAACGTGGGATTTTTATTGCCGGTGATGACGTGTCCTGGACGCCGGCCTGGGTCGAAGGCGCGGTGCAAACCTCGCTGAACGCGGTGTGGGGCATCATGACCCACTTCGGCGGCAGCACGCATCCGGAGAACCCAGGGCCAGGTGATGTCTTTGACGAAATCGGCCCGATCGCCCTGGCCGATTAAGGAGTTGAGCATGCGCGTTGCCCTGTACCAATGCCCGCCGCTGCCACTGGATGTGGCCGGTAACCTCAAGCGCCTGCACCCACTGGCGCATGAGGCCTCGGATGCCGATGTGCTGGTGCTGCCGGAGATGTTCCTCAGCGGCTACAACATCGGCGCCGAAGCGGTCGGCGCCCTTGCCGAAACTCAGGATGGGCCGTCCGCGCAGGCGATTGCCACACTCGCCAAAAGCGCCGGGCTGGCGATTCTATACGGCTACCCGGAGCGCGCCGAGGACGGGCAGATCTACAACGCCGTGCAGTTGATCGACGCCCACGGCCAGCGCCTGTGCAACTACCGCAAGACCCACTTGTTTGGCGACCTGGACCACTCGATGTTCAGTGCCGGGGAAGATGATTTCCCGTTGGTGGAATTGAACGGCTGGAAGCTTGGCTTCTTGATCTGCTACGACCTGGAATTTCCGGAAAATACCCGTCGCCTTGCGCTGGCCGGTGCCGAGTTGATCCTGGTGCCGACTGCCAATATGGTGCCGTTCGACTTTGTCGCCGACGTCACCGTGCGGGCGCGGGCCTTTGAAAACCAGTGTTATGTGGCCTACGCCAACTACTGCGGGCAGGAAGGCGAGATTCAGTATTGCGGGCAAAGCAGCATCGCCGCGCCGAATGGGCAGCGCATCGCCCAGGCCGGGCTGGATGAGACGTTGATCGTCGGGGCGCTGGACCGCCAGTCCATCCTCGACGCCCGCGCCGCCAACCACTACCTGCAAGACCGTCGCCCCGAGCTGTACGGCGCACTGCACAAGCCCTGACCCAGCCGGTTCGCCAGCGGTTTGATAACATGGCCACCTCCTACGTTTCGGAAGTGCCCATGCCTGCGCCGGCCCACCCTCATCACCTTCACCTGACCCTGGCCAATGGCCTGCGGGTTTCCCTGCGCCATGCGCCACGTTTGAAGCGTTGCGCTGCGGTGCTGCGCGTGGCTGCCGGCAGCCATGACGTGCCCTTGGCCTGGCCGGGGCTGGCGCACTTTCTTGAGCATTTGTTGTTTCTCGGCACGCAGCGTTTTCCCGCAAATGAAGGGCTGATGGCCTACGTGCAGCGCCATGGCGGGCAGGTCAACGCGAGTACCCGGGAGCGTACGACGGACTTCTTCTTTGAATTGCCGCTGACGACCTTTACCGACGGGCTTGAGCGCCTGGCGGACATGCTGGCCCACCCGCGCCTGGCGATTGAGGACCAGTTGCGTGAGCGCGAAGTGTTGCACGCAGAGTTTGTTGCATGGTCCCAGGATGCCCAGGCTCAGCAGCAGGTCGCGCTGCTGGAGGGCTTGGCCGCCGATCATCCACTGCGCGGTTTTCACGCCGGCAACCGGGACAGCCTGCCGGTGGAGCGTGAGGCATTTCAGCAAGCATTGCGCGAATTTCACACGCACTTCTATCAGAGCGGGCAGATGACGTTGAGCCTGGCCGGCCCGCAGCCGCTGGACGAGCTGGAAGCCTTGGCGCAGCGATTCAGCGAGGCACTGGCTTGCGGGCCTTTGCACCCACAGGCCGAGCCGCCTGCGCTGTTGCCCGATCAAGCAGTGAGTTATCAATACACCGCCGATAATCATCGGCACCACGTCATTGCCTGTGACGTGCCCCGCGAAGCGCTGGATTTTCTCTGCACCTGGCTGAACGCCCCGGCGCCCGGCGGGTTACTGGCCGAGCTGCAGACGCGAAACGTGGCCCACGCACTGCACGCGTCCGTGCTGTATCACTTCGCCGGGCAAGCGCTGCTGGATATCGACTTTTCCCTCTTCGCTCAAGACGGGTCGGCTACTCAGGTCGAAGCGTTATTGCACGACTGGTTGAGCTTTTTCGCACAGAGCGACTGGACGCCGTTGCGAGAAGAGTTCGCCTTGCTGAACGCTCGCCAGCAGCAAATCCAGGGCGCCCTGGCGCTGGCCCGCAACGACAGCGAGGATCTATCGGAACAGGGCGTGGCGGCCCTGAAGAACCTGCTCGATTCACTGCACCTACCGCCCTCCGAGCACGCTTGGCAACTGCCGCCCAACAACCCCTTCCTGCGCCCAGCGGTCAAGCAAGCGCGCGCCGGCCTGATTCGCGGCCAGACCAGCGCCCACCGTGGCTTGCGCACGTTCGCCCAGGATCGCTCGCGGGGACGACGGGAAGTGTCGGCGCTGACGTTCAGCCAGGCCTTGGCGGATGACACCGACGAAGGCGCGCTGTACCTGCAATGGCGCTTTGATTCGTTGGTACCCGCAGGCCTGGAACATGCGTTGCAGCCGTTGCGTGAGCAGGCCCGTCAGGCGGGCGTCGAATTGGCCTTCGAAACCCTCGGCAATGAATGGCGCGTGAAAATAGTCGGCCTTCACGAACCAATCGCGGCTGTGGTCGAGGCGCTGGCGCTTAACTTGAGCCAGTCCGATGAGCCGCTGCCGTCACCCGCACAAACGCCGATGATTGCCATTCGGGAGCTGCTCAAGGCGTTGCCTGTGTGCTGTGCCGGCATCGCTTGCGGGGCCGGCGAGACGCCATCGTCATGGACCACCGCACGCTGGCAGGGCCTGGGCACAGGTTTGCCCGCTGCCAGTGAAGCGGCGATCAAAACCGCAGCCGCGCGATTGCCAGGCCAGCCGGGAAGCTTCGAACACACGCCGAAAACCCTCGACGGCCAGCGGCTCTGGCACGAAGTGAATACCGACGCCCGCGAAGCCGCGTTGCTGCTGTTTTGCCCAACGCCAAGCCAATCCCTGGCCGATGAAGCGGCATGGCGACTGCTCGGGCATCTGCTCCAGGGGCCGTTTTACCAAAAACTGCGCGTCGAACTGCAAATCGGCTACGCCGTGTTCAGCGGCATCCGACAGATCAACGGGCAAACCGGCCTGCTGTTTGGCGTGCAATCACCCAGCGTACCCCTGACCGGGATCTTCGAGCACGTGCAGACCTTCCTGGCGCAGCTTGCGGCGTTGATCGACAACAGCGCCGAATTGGGCAACCAAACCCTGGCAGAGCAATTCACGGCACAGGCATTACCGATCGCCCAAGCCGCCGAATTGCTCTGGCAGGCGCAGCTGGCTGGCCATTCGTCGGGTTATCTGGCGCCACTTCAACAGCTGATCCGAACCTGCACGCGCGAGGATCTGCAACGTGCCGCAGGGCAGCTCAATGACGCTGCAGGCGGTTGGCGCTGTGTGGCCAACGGCCCGCCCATCAACGGTTCCTGGCAAACGGCAGGCTGATCATTGCTGGCCCTGCAAAAGGCTTTTGCCACCAAGACAGCGCTAACTTGAAAAGAATTGCGTAACATTCATCCGCACACCTCTGAACATCTCCGATTGGAGGTGGACTATATGTATGAGTAGTGAACGTCCCATCCCTTCGTAGGAGTATGAATATGACCTGGTCCAAGCCTGCTTACACTGATCTGCGTATCGGTTTCGAAGTCACCATGTACTTCGCCAGCCGTTGATTGGCTGAGTAATACAACGCCTCGGTTCGCCCGGGGCGTTTTTGTTTTGAGCTTTGCGTGATGGAGCAATCATGTTTGTCCAGATTCTAGGTTCCGCCGCCGGCGGTGGCTTCCCGCAGTGGAACTGCAACTGCGTGAACTGCGCAGGTTTTCGTGACGGCAGCCTGCGGGCCCAGGCGCGCACTCAGTCGTCCATCGCGATTTCCGACGATGGCGTGAATTGGGTACTGTGCAACGCTTCGCCGGATATCCGCGCGCAACTGCAAGGCTTCGCCCCGATGCAACCCGGCCGTGCGCTGCGCGATACCGGTATCAGCGCGATCATCCTGATGGACAGCCAGATCGACCACACCACCGGCCTGTTGAGCCTGCGCGAAGGCTGCCCGCACCAGGTGTGGTGCACCGACATGGTCCATGAAGATTTGAGTACCGGTTTCCCGCTGTTCACCATGCTCACGCACTGGAACGGCGGCCTGGCCTGGAACCGCATCGAGCTGGACGCCAGCTTCACCATCCCGGCCTGCCCCAACCTGCGTTTCACGCCGCTGCCATTGCGCAGCGCAGCGCCGCCCTACTCGCCACACCGCTTCGACCCGCACCCAGGCGACAACATCGGCCTGATCGTCGAAGACCTGCGCACCGGCGGCAAACTGTTTTACGCCCCTGGGCTGGGCAAGGTCGATGCGCCGTTGCTGGAGATCATGGCCGGCAGCGATTGCCTGCTGGTGGATGGCACGATGTGGGACGACGATGAGATGCAGCGCCGTGGCGTCGGCACCCGCACCGGTCGCGAGATGGGCCACCTGGCTCAGAACGGCCCCGGCGGCATGCTCGAAGTGCTGGAGCAGTTGCCCGAGCAGCGCAAGGTGCTGATCCACATCAACAACACCAACCCGATCCTCGATGAAGACTCCCCCGAACGGGCCGAGCTGGCACGGCGTAATGTTGAAGTGGCTTACGACGGCATGAGCATTGAATTGTAGGAGCAGACCACATGACTGACACACCACTGACGCCCGCCGAGGTCGAGCATGCCTTGCGGGCCAAGGGCGCGTTTTACCATATCCATCACCCGTACCACGTGGCGATGTATGAAGGCCGCGCTACCCGCGAGCAGATCCAGGGTTGGGTCGCCAACCGTTTCTACTATCAGGTGAATATCCCGCTGAAAGACGCCGCGATCCTGGCCAATTGCCCGGACCGCGAGATCCGCCGCGAGTGGATCCAGCGCCTGCTCGACCACGACGGCGCTCCCGGTGAAGACGGCGGTATTGAAGCCTGGTTGCGTCTGGGCCAGGCCGTTGGTCTGGACCCGGACCAGCTGCGGTCTCAGGAACTGGTGCTGCCCGGCGTGCGTTTTGCCGTGGATGCCTACGTCAACTTTGCCCGCCGTGCCAGTTGGCAAGAAGCCGCCAGCAGCTCGCTGACCGAGCTGTTCGCGCCGCAGATCCACCAGTCGCGCCTCGACAGCTGGCCGCAGCACTATCCGTGGATCGACCCGGCCGGCTATGAGTATTTCCGTACCCGCCTGGGCCAGGCCCGACGCGATGTGGAACACGGCTTGGCGATCACGTTGCAGCACTACACCACTCGCGAAGGTCAGGAGCGCATGCTGGAAATTCTCCAGTTCAAACTCGACATCTTGTGGAGCATGCTGGATGCCATGAGCATGGCCTATGAACTGAATCGCCCGCCATATCACAGCGTGACTGATCAGCGTGTATGGCATAAAGGGATCACCCTATGAGCTTTGATCGCAGCAGAACACCGACCTGGCGCCAGGGCTATCGCTACCAGTACGAGCCCGCGCAAAAAGGCCACGTATTGCTCTACCCCGAAGGCATGATCAAGCTCAACGACAGCGCCGCATTGATTGGTGGTCTGATCGATGGCGAACGCGACGTGGCTGCCATCATCGCCGAGCTGGATAAACAATTCCCCGGCGTACCTGAACTCGGTCAAGACATCGAGGATTTCATGGAGGTCGCCCGTGCTGAGCACTGGATCGAACTTGCCTGAAAAGCCACCCGTTGGCCTGCCGCTGTGGCTGCTCGCCGAGCTGACATACCGTTGCCCGCTGCAGTGCCCGTACTGCTCAAACCCGCTGGATTTCGCCGAGCAGGGCAAGGAGCTGAGCACCGAGCAATGGATCAAAGTGTTTCGCGAAGCGCGGGAAATGGGCGCCGCGCAACTGGGGTTTTCCGGCGGTGAACCGCTGGTACGCCAGGACCTTGCCGAACTGATCGCCGAGGCGCGCAAGCTGGGCTTTTACACCAACCTGATCACCTCCGGCATCGGCCTCACCGAGCAAAAAATCAGCGACTTCAAGAAAGCTGGCCTGGACCACATCCAGATCAGCTTCCAGGCCAGCGACGAGCAGGTGAACAACCTGCTGGCCGGCTCGAAAAAAGCCTTCGCGCAAAAGCTGGAAATGGCTCGCGCGGTAAAGGCGCATGGCTATCCGATGGTGCTGAACTTCGTCACGCATCGGCACAATATCGACAAAATCGACCGCATTATCGAGCTGTGCATCGCACTGGAAGCAGACTTCGTCGAGCTCGCTACCTGCCAGTTCTACGGTTGGGCGCAGCTCAATCGTGTGGGGTTGTTGCCGACCAAAGAACAGCTGGTGCGCGCCGAACGCATCACCAACGAATACCGCGCCAAACTCGAAGCCGAAGGCCACCCGTGCAAGCTGATCTTCGTTACACCGGACTACTACGAAGAACGCCCAAAAGCCTGCATGAACGGCTGGGGCAGTATTTTTCTGACCGTAACACCGGACGGCACTGCCCTGCCCTGCCACGGTGCCCGACAGATGCCGGTGCAATTTCCCAACGTGCGCGACCACAGCATGCAGCACATCTGGTACGACTCGTTTGGCTTCAACCGCTTTCGCGGCTACGACTGGATGCCCGAGCCGTGCCGTTCATGCGATGAAAAGGAAAAGGACTTCGGCGGCTGCCGCTGCCAGGCGTTCATGCTCACGGGCGACGCGAGCAACGCCGACCCGGTGTGCAGCAAGTCCGAGCAGCACGGCATCATCCTGCAAGCGCGGGAAGAAGCCGAACACGCCACCCAGACCATCGAGCAATTGGCCTTTCGCAACGAGCGCAACTCGCGGCTCATTGCAAAAGGCTGACAGTTTTAGCGTTTGGCGATGATGTACACGGCGTGAATGATGCCCGGGAAGTAACCGCACAGGGTCAGCAGGATGTTCAGCCAGAACGCGCCGGCGAAACCCACTTGCAGGAACACACCCAGTGGCGGCAGCAGAATGGCGATGATGATGCGAATGATGTCCATGGGTCAGCTCCAAATAATCGGCTCGTGTGAGCCGTGTAGCTAATCGACCTTGGGCACTCGTAAGGGTTCAGTGGGTTCTGGCACTGGGCCACCTTGAAGTGCGCAGACAAAAAAACGCCCCCAGCCAAAAGAATCAGGCTGAGGGCGCCGCGTAGGCCGCGAGACGGTTCTGGAATGTGGGTTAAACGGCGATGCCCTTGCGGCATTGCAACTGCGCGGTGCGCACTCGGGAGAAGGCGCGAGCCAGGCGCAAAAGCATTTCGTCGATATTGCTTTTGCTGACCGTCAAGGCTGGGGTGAAGCGCAGGCCGTTGGGTTGCGCGGCATTAAGGATCAAACCTTCGTGCAGTGCTGCTTTTACGACGGCATCTGCAGAATCATCCGACAATGTCAGGCCCCACATCAGGCCATGGCCGCGCAATTGGCCGTGATCGTAGCGATAAGCCAGGCGGGCGAGGCCTTCGCCAAGGTAAAGGCCGGACTCGCGCACCTGCTCCAGAAAGCCCTGCTCCAGTACCGTTTTTAGTACCGCCTCCCCGGCCGCTGCCATCAACGCGTTGCCATGGTGGGTGCCATCCAGCTCGCCCAGCTCGAAGCAACAGGCCTTGCCACGCGCCAGCAGGGCCGCCAACGGCACGCCGCCGCCCAGGCCTTTGCCAAGGGTGATGATGTCGGCGCGCACGCCGTACTGTTGTTCGACGAGCAAGGTGCCGCAGCGGCCGATGCCGGTGTGCACTTCATCAAGAATCAGCAGGATGCCCAGCTCGCGGCACAGGCGTTCAACACCTTTCAGGTAGTGCTCGGTGGCGGGGATCACGCCGGCTGCGCCCTGAATCGGCTCCAGCATGATGGCCACCGTCTGTGCATCGACCGCCGCGTGCAACGCAGGCAGATCGTTGAAAGGCACATGGCTGAAGCCCGGCAATTGCGGTTCAAAACGGTTGCCGCCCGCCCCGGTCGAAGCCGCCATGGCCGCGAAACTACGGCCATGGCAACCGTTGCTGGCGCTGATGATGTGGTACGCGCCGCCGCGGTGCTGTTGGCCCCATTTGCGCGCCAGCTTGATCGCAGCTTCGCAGGCTTCAGCGCCGCTATTAAGCAGGTATCCCTGATCACTGCGCGTGTGATGGCACAACCGGTCGACGAGGTTCAGTTGGGGGCGATTGTGCAAGCCATTGCCGGGGTTGATCAGCGCCTGAGTCTGATCGGCGAGGGCCTTGATCAGCACCTGCGGGCTGTGGCCCAGGCTGTTGGCGGCGCTGCCCTGACTGAAATCAAGGTATGCACGGTTGTCGCTGTCCCAGAGCCAGGAGCCCTGGCCGCGCACGAAGACCTGCGCAGGCCTTGCGACGGTGGGCATCAGCGAATCGCTGGGCAGATCCTCGTGCGGCGCGTCGAGGATCAGATCGTCCAGGCTCGGCGCAGGGCGACGAAACAGATTCACACCTCACCCCCAATGGCAACCTGACCTTGGTCGCAATCCTGTGCAAAGACTGCCTCGAGGTTTTTTGTCTTGCCTATGTAAATGCCATCAACATAAACGCTATTCATTGCCAGATCCGGCCCTGTAAGCCTTGCGAATAGGCGCTAGACTAGGCGTCTCGGGGCCCACCGGCCATTTCGATTTTCCAGCTTTTTCGATAAGTAAGCCTTATGGATTTCAAGCAACTGCGTTATTTCGTCGCGGTGTATGAGGAAGGCCACGTGGGCCGCGCTGCGGAGCGTCTGTCGATCTCCCAACCGGCCCTGTCGCAACAGATTCGCCAGCTGGAACAGAACCTGGACGTGAGCCTGTTCGAGCGCAGCAGCAAGCGCCTGCTGCCGACGCTGGCCGCGCATACCTTGTACAACCACGCATTGCCGCTGATCGACGGTATGCAACAGGCCGTCGAAGCCCTGCGCAACTTCAAGGGCCAGGCCATGCGCACGCTGGCCATCGGCGTGCTGCAAACGGTGCACACCAGCCTGGTCCCGCAAATGCTTGAGCGCGTGCGCAAGGCCCAACCGCATCTGGTGGTGCAGATCTACGAATTGACCGGCCTGGAGATTGAACGGCGCTTGCTCAACGGCTCGCTGGACATCGGCATCAGCTACCTGCCGCCGCGCCAGCCGGGGCTGCACGGCGTGCTGTTGTATGAAGACGAATTAAAGGTCGTGATCCCGGAAGACCACCCCTTGCGCGAATTCAAGAAGGTCTCGCTGAAACAGGCGGCCGAATTACCGATGTTGCTACTGGGAGAGGAGTTTCAGGTGCGGCAGATCTGGCAGGGCCAGCTCGCCAACCTCGGGCGCCGGCCACAGGTACAGGCCGAACTGAATACCATGGTCGGCATTCTCGACAGCCTGCCCCATACCAAGCTGGCCACGGTACTGCCCGGGCGCTCCCAGGATGAGCACAACAGCAAGGCGCTGCTGTGGAAACCCTTGAGCGAACCCCGGGTGGCGCTGAAAGTGGGCTTGGTGTGCCGCGATGTACAGCGCCAGCAAGCAACGGTGGCGTTATTGCGCACGCTGCTGGAAGACGTAATGAATGCCCCGCAGGCGCCTGCCTGACTTTTTCGCGGGCAAAAGAAAACCCCGCCGAAGCGGGGTTTTGCAGACTGTTTCCCTGACATCCATTTCACTCCGCCGTCCTGGCAGAATCCTACGTGTCCGTGTTGTTGCTTTGCGCTTCCTGCGCGACGTCCATGTGAAGTAGATTATCCGTGGATCCAATTTGGCGATAGAGGACGAATAGCAGCACGTCATGTAAGAGAATGCTTACACGCCCTCCAAGCCCTTAGAACAGTGCCTCATCCAGCAAAAACAGCGATTCGCTACCAGCTTTTACCGACGCACTCAGCGAATGGATACGTGGCAGCAGGCGCGCAAAGTAGAAACGCGCCGTGCCCAGCTTGCTCGCGTAGAAGTCTTCCTCAGACTCTTTGCCCCACGCGGCCTTCGCCATGCGGGCCCACATGTAGGCGTACGCCATGTAGCCAAAGGCGTGCAGGTATTCCACCGACGCTGCACCGATTTCATTCGGGTTGGTCTTGGCGCGGTCCAGCACCCAGGCGGTCAACTCATCCAGGTTATCCACCGCCGCGCTCAGCGGACGGGTGAATTCAGCCAGTTGGGCGTCCGCTGTGGCAATGAACTGACGGATCTCGTCGGCGAACAGGGTATAGAACGCGCCGTTGCTGCCGACAATCTTGCGCCCCATCAAGTCCAGCGCCTGAATGCCGTTGGTGCCTTCGTAAATCTGCGTGATGCGCACATCACGCACCAGTTGCTCCTGACCCCACTCGCGAATGTAGCCGTGGCCGCCAAACACTTGCTGGCCGAGCACGGTGGTTTCCAGGCCCAGATCGCTGAGGAACGCCTTGGCGACGGGCGTCAGCAGTGCCACCAGATTGTCCGCACGCTCACGGGCGGCGGCATCCTCGCTGAACTTGGCGATGTCCAATTGCGTTGCCACGTACGTGGAGAACGCGCGACCGCCTTCATTCGCAGCCTTCATGGTCAGCAGCATGCGGCGCACGTCCGGATGCACGATGATCGGGTCGGCCACTTTGTCTTTAGCCTGGGCGCCGGTCGGTGCGCGGCTTTGCAGGCGATCACGCGCATATTCAATCGCGTTCTGATAGGAGCGCTCGCCGGAGGCCAGGCCCTGGATACCCACCCCCAGACGCTCGTAGTTCATCATGGTGAACATCGCCGCCAACCCACGGTTGGGCTCGCCCACCAAGTAACCCACGGCTTCGTCGAAGTTCATCACGCAGGTCGCAGACGCCTGAATGCCCATCTTGTGTTCGATCGAGCCACAGCTCACCGGGTTACGCGCGCCCAGGCTGCCGTCGGCATTGACCATGAACTTGGGCACCAGAAACAGCGAGATACCTTTCGGACCGGCCGGCGCATCCGGCAGCTTGGCGAGCACCAGATGGATGATGTTTTCGGTGAGGTCGTGTTCGCCGCCGGTGATAAAGATCTTGGTGCCGCTGATCGTGTAGGAACCGTCCGCCTGCGGCTCAGCCTTGGTGCGGATAATCCCCAGATCAGTACCCGCGTGCGCTTCAGTCAGGCACATGGAGCCGGCCCATTCGCCGGAATACATCTTCGGCAAGTAGATGGCCTTGAGTGCTTCACTGGCGTGGGTGTTGATCGACACGCAGGCGCCAGAGGTGAGCATCGGGTACAGGCCGAACGCCAGGCTCGACGAGTTGATCATTTCCTCAACCTGGGCCGACACCGCCTTGGGCATGCCCATGCCGCCAAAGACAGGGTCGCCGCCTACACCCACCCAGCCACCTTCGGCGTAGGTTTTGTAGGCCTGGGGGAAACCATCCGGTGTGCTGACCACGGTATCGGCCCAACGGCAGCCTTGCTCGTCGCCATTGCGGCTCAGCGGTGCGATGGATTTGGCGGTGACCTTGCCGGCTTCCTCAAGGATCGCCTCGACGGTTTCGGCATCCACGGTGTCTGCCAATGCCGGCAATTGGGCCCAAGTGGTGGCGACCTCAAAGACTTCGTTGAGGACGAAGCGCATATCACGCAGCGGCGCTTTGTAATCAGCCATGGCAAACCTCGTGAGAACGTGAAAAGTAAGTCGGTAGGATCGGTTTTACAGGCTCCGAGTGTACCCGAACAACTTTTCAGACACATAGGGTCCGTTCGTGACTATTAAGTACTTATAAGTCACACACAGATCTAATGTAGAGCTGGCTTGCCTGCGATGGCATCACCGCAGCTTCACTGACCTACCGAGGTGACTGCATCGCAGGCAAGCCAGCTCCCACACAAGCCCGCACACAGTTACCCGCAGAAGCATCAGCCGCCTACAGGGCAAACAACTCAGCAGGCAAGCTCATCAGGCACTCGCTGCCCGCCTCCACCGCGGCCCGGTGCGTGGCCGTACGCGGCAGCAAACGCTTGAAGTAGAAGTCGCAGGTCGAAAGCTTTGCCTGGGCAAACTCGGCGTCGTCCTGCGCTTGAGCCGCGATGGCCATCCGCAACCACAGGTAGGCGAGGATGATGTACCCGCTGTACATCAAGTAATCCACCGCCGCTGCACCGACTTCATCCGGGTTTTTCATGGCGGCCATGCCAACCTTCATTGTCAGCTCGCCCCATTGCTGGTTCAGTTGATCGAGTTGCGCCACGTGAGCCTTGAGCTGCGGGTGTTCGGCATTTGCCGCGCAGAATTTATGCACGATTTTGGTAAAACCACGCAGCAGCTTGCCTTGGCTGCCGAGCACCTTGCGCCCCAGCAGGTCGAGCGCCTGGATGCCATTGGTGCCTTCATAGATCGGCGCGATCCGCGCATCGCGTGCCAACTGTTCCATGCCCCATTCACGAATATAACCGTGGCCGCCGAATACCTGCATGCCGTGGTTGGTCACCTCCAGGCCCGTGTCGGTCATAAAGGCTTTGCAGATCGGCGTGAGGAACGCCAACAGGTCTTCAGCCTCCTGGCGCTGACCCGCGTCGTTGCTCAGGTGCGCGGTGTCGAGCAATTGCGCGGTGAAATACGTCAGCGCGCGGTTGCCTTCGTTGAAGGCTTTCATGGTCAGCAGCATGCGGCGTACATCAGCGTGCACGATGATGGGGTCGGCGGCCTTTTCCGGGGCCTTGGCGCCGGTCAGCGAGCGCATTTGCAGGCGGTCGTTGGCGTATTTGATTGCGCCCTGGAAGCTCGCCTCGCCATTGCACAGGCCCTGCATGCCGGTCCCCAGCCGTGCGTGGTTCATCATGGTGAACATGCAGTTGAGGCCTTTATTCGCCTCGCCAATCAGGAACCCCTTGGCACCGTCGAAATTGAGCACGCACGTGGCCGAGGCCTTGATGCCCATCTTGTGCTCGATGGAGCCGCAGTGCACCGCGTTGCGCTCACCCGAATCGGCATGGAACTTGGGCACGATAAACAGCGAGATACCTTTGGTGCCCGCCGGCGCATCCGGCAGTTTGGCCAGCACCAAGTGGATGATGTTCGCACTCAGGTCATGCTCGCCGGCCGAGATGAAGATCTTGCTGCCGGTGACCGCGTAACTGCCGTCGGCCTGGGGCACGGCACGGGTCTTGATCAACCCCAGGTCGGTGCCGCAGTGGGCTTCGGTCAGGCACATGGTGCCGGTCCATTCGCCGGCGGTGAGTTTGGTCAGGTAGGTGTCTTTCTGCTCCTCGGTGCCGTGGGCGTGGATCGCCGACATGGCGCCATGGGTCAGCCCCGGGTACATGCCCCAGGACGTGTTGCTGGAACCGATCATTTCGCTCAACACCAGCCCCAACGAGTGCGGCAGGCCTTGCCCACCGTAGGCTGGGTCCGCTGCCACGCCATGCCAGCCGCCTTCCATGTACTGGGCGAAAGCTTGCTTGAAGCCCTTGGGCGTGGTGACCACGCCGTTGTCGAAATGGCAGCCTTCCTCATCGCCGCTGCGATTAAGCGGCGCAAGCACGTTTTCGCAGAATTTAGCGCCTTCTTCGAGGATCGCACTGACCATGTCCGGGCTGGCGTCTGTGGCGCCGAGGGCCGCGTAGTGACCGTGAAAATCAAACACGTTGTCGATCAGAAAGCGCATGTCGCGCAGAGGAGCTTTGTAGTCAGGCATGGCGATGTCTCCGGCAGCAGATGGTTTCAACCTACTGCCGGCCACCGCCGCAAACAATCACTGTAGAACCGCTGAATACACCGCCATCACTCAACCGGCAGCACTCGCCATACGCACCGCGCCACGCCGGGTTTGCCCGGCCGCGACCACGCAGTTACGTCCGGCGCCCTTGGCGGCATAAAGCGCCTGGTCGGCGGATTTGAGCACTTCTTCCGGAGTGCGCTGTTCGGCCTGGCGTTCGGCCACACCGATGCTGACGGTTACCGACACGCTCGACGCGCCGCTGCCCGCGCGGCGTTGGCGGCCCTGCTGGTCGTCATGAGGGCGATCGGGGTTGCGCAGCTTGATGTCGTAGTGGGCGATGATCTCGCGAATTTCTTCGAGGTACGGCATGCACTCATCCAGCGTCTTGCCGGCGAAGACCACCGCAAACTCCTCGCCGCCGTAACGGTAGGCACGCCCGCCGCCATTGACCTTGGAGAGCTTGCTGGCGACCAGGCGCAATACCTGGTCGCCGACATCATGGCCGTGGGTGTCGTTGAAACGCTTGAAGTGATCGACGTCACTCATCGCCAGCACGTAGTTGCGCCCAAGGCGCTGCATGCGTTCGTTGAGCGCGCGGCGGCCCGGCAAGCCGGTCAGCTCGTCACGGAAGGCCATTTGATACGCCTCATGTGCCACGCCCGCAGCGATCATCAGCATCACCTGGCTGCACATGATGTTCAGGGTGAACGGCAGGATGAAGGTCTGCGGCAACATCCAGAACAACCCGAGCAAGCCAACCAGTTGCGCGGCATGCAACGGGCGCGGCTGATACCAGTACTGCGCCGCCAGGGTGACAAATCCAATCAGGAACATCGGGTACGACAGCTGGATCAAGCTCATCCAGCTGCCGTGCAAAGCCGGCCAGCGAATCTCTGCCAGCCAGCTCAACAGCGCTTGCGGGAAGCTTTGCTCAAGCGCCAGCGCCACGCTGCCGACGGCGAAGAGCACGGCGCAACGGGCCACGAAGTCGCGAAACAGGTGGGTTTTTTCCTGCCACAGCGCGTAGATGCTGAACAGCAGCGGCAGCAACAGGCAGCACAGATGGAACACCACCGCCGCGTCTTCCCGGACTCGGCCATTGTCGCGGTAGTAGTCGGTCTGGGTGTCCAGCAGGAAATAAACGACGTACACCGTGATCATCAGGAACAGTTCACGCTGGCGCCGATACACCGCGCAATACGAACCGCCGAGCAGCAGCACCAAGGTCGGCAGCACGTTGAACAGCGAGGTGAAGAACACATTGAGGTCCTTCACGTACGCAGCCGATAGCCCCGCCAGCAGTAACAGCAGTGAAGGTAGGAAATGACTGAAACGTACAGCGGACGCGCGTGACAAGGGTAAAGCTCCGACCCACTCAAAAAGATGGCACAGTGCCTTCACTGATCACAGTTAAGCACATTCAATGTGATGCGTATCACATTGCCATCACTTTAACGGCCGCTCGGCCTAATCCCTGAGCGCCACGCTGCGTTTTTTTATAGGTCATTGCGCAAAAAACAGGCGGATGCAATGCGCAGGCCATCCCGTACTGTCAGTTATGACAGTAGTCGCCGGCAGGATTGGCATGTTTACTTGCGCGTACCACTCAATACCGCCCAGCGAGTATTCGGGACAGGGAGTGTCCCTTAAACACGATGGGAGTGACCCTCATGGAAACCTTGGTATCCGAACTGGTGAGCACCAGCTCTCAGTTCCTGATTCGTAACGCCATACCCTCGCTGCCGCCCTTGATTGTGGTGGATGCTCTGCCCGGAACCGGCGGCATGGTGCCTCTGACGGCGGCTGAACGTGACCTGCGAATCCAGATTCCAGCGTTGCCGCAACCGGGGCCTGCCGGGGCCCAGCCCATTATCCGGGTGTATGCCGAGCTGCCCCCGCCGAATGAACACCAAGTCATCGCTTACCTCCAGTTGCCGTCTTACCCCACAGCAGACATTGAAATGCCAGTGCCGCGCCGCTTCGTGGGCAGTGAGGGCGATTATCTGCTGACCTACATCCTGGAAGCCGGTGACAACGTTCTGCGCGCCACCGCCAGCACCCCGCTGCGGGTGCATAAAACGCCACCTTTTGGTTACCTGACCATCACACCGCCAGCCCCGCTGCTGCCACTGAATCTGGCAACTGCGACGATTACCGATGAGTATCTGGCCAGCAATGACCCGGTCGTGTTCCGGATTCCCGAGCACACAGAGATCAACGCCCAGGTTGCGCTGAGGGTCATTCCCTACTACGGCATTACCGACCGGCACATGCAGTTTCCTTTCGCACCTCCGGGCCCTGTTACCTTGCCCGACTATCCGGCCCCGCGCCTGATTTCAGTACCGGCCTCCGTGATTCGCGAGCGCGGCAACGGCCTCATGCAACTGACCTACCGCTTCCTGGACCGGCTAGGCAACCGCTCACGTGATTCGTTGATTCTGGAACTCAGGGTCGCGCTGCAATTGACCCCTTCAAACATTGCCGCTCCGCGCGTGACACAGGCGATTGCGCCCGACAACACGGTGACTCAGGCCGATATCGACCTGAGCGGGCTAGGCGGGATGGAGGTTTGGCTGGACAGTGTCACCAATTTGCAGATCAACGACGCTGTGGCCGTTGTCGTGGGCACGAATACCGTCTTGGCGCCGCCTGTGGTTTACGTGGGCCAACCACTGCCGCTGCGCCTTGTGATCACGACGGCGCAATTACTGGCCATCCTTCCGGGCGCCGCCAGCAACAACACGCCCGCCCAGATAAAATTCCGCATCACCAGGGGGACCACCTTCGTGGAGGGACCTACCAGAAATCTCATCTTGAACTTCTCGCCGTTGATGACGCTGGCGCAGCCGCAGGTGCTCAACCTTATCGGCGGCAATCTCACTTGCGCCTCGCCGCAGCCGTCGAGCCTGACCTTTCTAAACCGGTCTATCGGCGTATTTATCCCGCCCTCTGCGCTCCTGCGTGCCAACACGGCGGGGACATTGACGTGCGTAATGAGCCGTCAGGATGACGGTTCGAACCCCATTACGCCCCCACTGACTGTCCCGATTGTGTGGGCTGCCGCGGCTTCCACCACCGGGCAAACCGTGTACCTGCAGTATTCGGCCACCATGCGGGTGATCGGCAGGGGCGTCATGTACCTCAGCTACACGACGCAGAATGCCGCCGGGCAATTGCTTCAGTCGCCACCGACGGACATTCCAGTCAGGGGCGTTTTGCCGGGCAACACCTACTGCGACGGCGCGCCTTATATCCCGACACCTTAAGCGCCGCGTTGCTGGCCCCCACAAAAAAGCCGCCGCTCCCGAAAGAGCGGCGGCTTTTTCATGAACCCGCCGAGGCTTAGTAGCCCAGGTCGAAGTTCTCTTCTTTCATGTCCATCAGGTTGTTGGCGCCCGACAGCATGGTTGCAACGTGGGTGCGGGTACGCGGCAGAATGCGCTGGAAGTAGAAGCGCGCAGTCTGCAGCTTGGCGGTGTAGAAGGCCTCTTCGCTGGTGCCGGCAGCCAGTTTCTCGGCAGCCAGGCGCGCCATGTCGGCCCAGAAGTAAGCCAGGCACGCGTAACCGGAGTACATCAGGTAATCCACCGACGCGGCACCGACTTCTTCACGGTCTTTCATCGCGGCCATGCCGACCTTCATGGTCAACTCGCCCCATTCCTTGTTCAGTGCAGCCAGCGGTGCGACGAATTCCTTCACGGCTTCGTTGCCTTCGTTGGCCTGGCAGAACTTGTGCACGATCTTGGTGAAGCCCTTGAGCGCTTCGCCTTGAGTCATCAGCACTTTACGGCCGAGCAGGTCCAGCGCCTGGATACCGGTGGTGCCTTCGTACAGCATCGAAATGCGGCTGTCGCGAACGTTCTGCTCCATGCCCCACTCGGCAATGAAGCCGTGGCCGCCGTAGATTTGCACGCCGTGGTTGGCGGCTTCAAAACCGACTTCGGTCATGAACGCCTTGGCGATCGGGGTCATGAATGCCAGCAGGGCATCGGCCTGCTTCTTCGCTTCGTCGTCGGTGCCGTATTTGACGATGTCCACTTGCTTGGCGGTGAAGTACACCATCGCACGGTTGCCTTCGGCGAAGGCTTTCATGGTCAGCAGCATGCGGCGCACGTCAGGGTGCACGATGATCGGGTCAGCGGCTTTGTCCGGCGCTTTCGGGCCGGTCAGCGAACGCATTTGCAGGCGATCGCGGGCGTATTTCAGGCCACCCTGGAAACCGATTTCGGCGTGGGACAGGCCTTGCAGCGCAGTACCCAGGCGAGCGGTGTTCATAAAGGTGAACATGCAGTTCAGGCCTTTGTTCGCCGGGCCGATCAGGAAACCGGTGGCCGCGTCGAAGTTCATCACGCAGGTGGCGTTGCCGTGAATACCCATCTTGTGTTCCAGGGAACCACAGGACACCGCGTTGCGCTGGCCAATCGAGCCGTCTGCGTTTGGCAGGAATTTGGGCACGATAAACAGCGAAATGCCTTTGGTGCCAGCCGGTGCGTCCGGCAGGCGGGCCAGCACGATGTGGACGATGTTGTCGGCCATGTCGTGTTCACCGGCCGAGATGAAGATCTTGGTGCCGGAGACTTTGTAGGAACCGTCGGCCTGAGGCTCAGCCTTGGTGCGCAACATGCCCAGGTCGGTACCGCAATGGGGTTCGGTCAGGCACATGGTGCCGGTCCACTCGCCCGAGACCAGTTTGGTCAGGTAGGCATTTTGCTGCTCTGGGGTGCCGTGCTCGGAGATGGTGTTCATCGCACCGTGCGACAGGCCCGGGTACATGCCCCACGACCAGTTGGCAGTGCCAACCATTTCGCTGACTGCAAGGCCCAGGGACTCCGGCAGGCCTTGGCCGCCGTGCTCCACGTCGTGGGCCAGGCTTGGCCAGCCGCCTTCAACGAATTGTTTGTAGGCTTCTTTGAAACCCGTCGGGGTCTTAACGCCTGACTCGCTCCAGGTACAGCCTTCGATGTCGCCCACGCGGTTCAACGGTGCCAGCACTTGCTCACAGAACTTGGCGCCTTCTTCGAGGATGGCGTCAACCATGTCCGGGGTAGCGTCCTGGCAAGCCGGCAGGCTCTGATAGTGCGCTTCATAACCGAGCAGTTCGTCACGAACGAAGCGAATATCACGCAAGGGGGCCTTGTAGTCAGGCATAGCGATAAACCTCTGCTGATGTATCTGGGATGAACAACCGCGTGGATGCGTCGTGGCGGTCAAACAGGTGTTTGAAACATACGTTTACGACCTGGGGTTGTCAAGCATCGTCCCGCTGCCATTTGTCATGACGCGGATCAACATCAGGCACGGCAAGGCCTGCGGCAAGGCGCCACATGATTGAGCGGTGTAAAAGTCAGTCAGACGAAGCAGGGCCAATGTGGAAGCGGGCTTGCCTGCGATACAGGCGCCGCGGTGTACCAAGGGGACCGAGTAGAAGCTGTCGCAGGCAAGCCAGCTCTCACACAAGAGCCGGCATACCTGGAAAGAGAGGGGTTAAGCGTAGGTATCGATCAGCGTGCCCAGCATTTCATCCGAAGCCTTGGCGACTTTGACGCCCAGCTCCACTTGAAACTTGCCTTGAGCCATTTCAACCATGTTGCTCGCCGAGTTGGATGGCTGAGCACGGTCGTTGGCTTGTAGACGGTCGCTTTGTGCGTCCGATGGCTGGGTGGTCGCGGCGCTGGCAATCTTGCCGGCGGCCTGGTCGACGCGGTTCTGCCCGGCCTGAATCGTGCTCAGCCCCGAATAAAACGCGCTGCTTCCAGAGATTTCCATGGCGTAAGCCTGCCTTTAGAGAATCGTGAACCTGAATTGAAGCAGACATCCCGGCAAAACGCCCGTCAAAAACACTAATGGCATAATGCCTTAGCGATAGCCAAAATCAGTCAAGCAGGTCCAGTTCCAGGTATTCGGCGACGGCTTCGGCGCTGGCCTGCTTGAGTTTTGGCACGCGCCCAAGGCAAGGCGCAGGTAACCGCTCAGCCAGGGTGGCGAGGTTCTCTTCCAGACGAGAGGTCTTGGGGTCGATGATATTCGCCACCCAGCCTGCCAACGGCAAACCGTCTCGCGCTATGGCTTCCGCAGTGAGCAACGCATGGCTGATACAGCCCAGACGCACGCCCACCACCAGGATCACCGGCAGCTTGAGCGCCTTGGCCAGGTCCGACAGGTTGTCCTGATCGGCCAAGGGCACCCGCCAGCCACCCGCGCCTTCAATCAAAGTGAAATCCGCCTGCCGCGCCAGAATCTGCTGCATCGGTTTCAACAGCGATTGCACCGTCAGCGCCACGCCCGCCTCCCGCGCCGCCAGGTGCGGTGCAATCGCGGGCTCGAACGCCACCGGGTTGACCTCGGCATAGCTCAACGGCAACGAACACTCAGCCAACAGCGCCAAGGCATCGGCATTGCGTAATCCTTTGGGGGTGACCTGGCAGCCCGAAGCCACGGGCTTGCCAGCGGCGGTGCTTTTACCCGCGAGCCTTGCGGCGTGCAGCAGGCCGGCGGCGATGGTGGTCTTGCCGACATCGGTGTCGGTGCCGGTGATGAAGTAAGCGGCGCTCATAGAGGTTTCTCCAGTACGGCATACACCACTTGGTAGGTGGCGGGCAGGCCTTGGGCCTGACGGAACTGCTCGTAAGCGCCCACCAGTGCAACAATCCTCGCGCGCCCCGTCAACCCTCCCGGGCGGCCCGGGTTCAGGTTATGCGCGCCCAATGCTTTGAGTTCATGGGTCAGGCTGCGCACATCCGGGTAATGCAGCACGTGCGGCCGGCGCTCCAGGCTCACCACCCGCAAGCCGCTGGCGGCGCACAGCTGTTGATAAGCCTCAAAAGTGCGGAAGCGATTGACGTGCACCAGGCCATCCGCGGCCCGCCAGCTTTCGCGCAGCTCACTCAGCGTGCCCACGCACAAGCTGGCAAACGCCAACACCCCGCCGGGTTGCAGCACGCGATAAGCCTCGCGGAGCACGGCGTCAAAATTTGCACACCACTGCACCGCCAGGCTGGAGAAGATCAGCCCGCAACTGTTGCCCTGCAACGGCAGGCGTTCAGCATCACCGGCAATAAAGTGCTCGGCGCCGCCCAATGGCCGCGCGTGGTTGAGCATGCCTTCGGCAATATCCACCGCCACGCCCTGGCTGGCGGGCAATCGCTCGCCCAGCACGCGGCTGAAAAAACCGGTGCCCGAGCCCAGGTCCAGCCAGCGTTGCGGCGCGGCGCCCGTCGGCAGGCGAGCCAACAGCTCGTAACCCACTGCGCGCTGCAACGCGGCCACGCTGTCGTAACTGGCGGCGGCGCGGGAGAAAGACGCCGCCACCTGGCGCTTGTCCGGCAAGGCGCCCGGCAGTGTTGGGTGGGATAAATCAGTCATCAACGCACTCGTGCAAAAAAGCCTGGATGGCCCCCGCTACACCGTGAGGGTCTTCCAGAAGAAAAGCGTGACCGGCCTGTTCAATCAGGCCGACTTCTACATCGGGGAGCAGCGTCAGCAAGTCGCCAGCCGCTTGGGCGGGCACCAGACCATCCAAACCGGCGAACAGATGCAACTGTGGGCCGCGATAGCCGAGCAAGGCTTCGCGGGTATCTAGTTGAGCCAGCAACTCAAGGCCGGTCATCAATTCGCTGGAAGGCGTATTCGGCGCGCCGCTGACCAACAAACGCGAGAGCCCGCGCGGGTCTTGCGCACCCTTGGCACACAGCAGGCCGAAGCGTTTGAGGGTGACCTGGGAGTCGGCATGGCAGCCGGCGAGAAACGCATCGAACGTCTCAGCCGGCATCGCGCTGGGCCAGCCGGCATGGGCGACAAAACACGGATTGCTCGCCAACGTCAGCAAGCCGCAGCAACGTTCGCCGCGGCGCGCCGCCAGCTCCGACGCGAGCATGCCGCCCAGGGACCAACCACCCAGCCAGGCGTTGTCGGGCAGCGTGGCGTCGAGTTCGTCGAGCCATTCACCCAAGTCACTCGATTGCAGCGTCGGCAATGGCTCGATCTGCACCTGCAGGTGTTCGTCGAGGCCGCGCAAGGCTGCGGCCAAGGGCTCCAGTGGCGATACGCCAAGGCCCCAGCCGGGCAGCACTATCAGTCGATCACGCATGGTCGGGCTCCATGGCGCCTAACAAGCGGAAACACTCTTCCAATGCGTTTAACAATAGCTGCACCTGCGCCGCGCTGTGGGCCGCCGTCAACGTCACGCGCAAACGCGCGCCGCCGGCAGGCACGGTGGGTGGGCGGATCGCGGTGACCATCAGGCCGCGCTCGCGCAGCAGCTGCGACAGGCGCACGGCGCGGGCACTGTCGCCAATCAGGATCGGCTGGATCGGCGTGAAGCTGTCCATCAAGTCCAGGCCAAGCTGTTCGGCGCCCTGACGGAACTGGCGGATCAGGCCATTGAGATGCTCGCGTCGCCAATGCTCGGTGCGCAGCAGCTCTAGGCTTTTCAAGGTTGCGCAGGCCAACGCCGGCGGTTGGCTGGTGGTGTAGATGTAAGGCCGGGCGAACTGGATCAGGCTTTCGATCAGCTCTTCGCTGCCCGCCACAAACGCTCCGGCGGTGCCAAAGGCTTTGCCCAGCGTGCCGACCAGCACCGGCACATCCTCCTGGCTCAAGCCGAAATGCTCGACGATCCCGCCGCCAGTGGCACCCAGCGGGCCGAAGCCGTGAGCATCATCCACCATCAACCAGGCGCCTTTGGCCTTGGTTTCACGGGCCAGCGCGGGCAGGTCGGCCAGATCGCCGTCCATGCTGAAAACGCCGTCGGTGACCACCAGCGTGTTGCCGGTAGCCTTCTCCAACCGCTTGGCCAGGCTGGCGGCGTCGTTGTGCAAGTAGCGGTTGAACCGCGCACCGCTGAGCAAGCCGGCATCCAGCAATGAGGCATGGTTGAGACGGTCTTGCAGCACCGTGTCGCCCTGCCCCACCAGCGCCGTGACGGCGCCGAGGTTGGCCATGTAGCCGGTGGTGAACAGCAACGCGCGCGGGCGCGCGGTCAGGTCGGCCAGGGCTTCTTCCAGTTCATGGTGCGGTGTGGCATGGCCAACCACCAAGTGGGACGCGCCACCGCCCACGCCCCAACGGGACGCACCGGCGCGCCAGGCTTCGATCACGTGCGGGTGATTGGCCAGGCCTAGGTAATCGTTGTTGCAGAACGCCAGCAACGGTTGGCCGTCCACCACGACTTCAGGGCCTTGCGGGCTCTGGAGCAAAGGGCGTTGACGGTAAAGGTGTTCGGCACGACGGGCAGCGAGACGCGCGGCGAGATCAAAAGACATGCAGGCCTCGATTAGCGGGTGAACTCGGTCAAAAATGTGGGAGCGGGCTTGCTCGCTCCCACATTTGGAATGCATTCCAAATAGGGGGATCGGCGTCAAACCGCGGCGTTATAGAACTGCTCGCTGCTCTTGTGCTCCACCAGCGCCTGCTCGATCGCCGCCTGATGCACTTCATCGGCATGCTCTTCACGGGCTTCCGGCAGGATGCCCAGGCGCGCAAACAGCTGCATGTCCTTGTCAGCCTGCGGGTTGGCGGTGGTCAGCAGCTTGTCGCCGTAGAAGATAGAGTTGGCGCCGGCGAAGAACGCCAGGGCCTGCATCTGCTCGTTCATGGCTTCGCGGCCGGCCGACAGGCGCACGTGCGACTGCGGCATCAGGATGCGCGCCACGGCGAGCATGCGGATGAAGTCGAACGGGTCGATGTCATCGGCGTTTTCCAGCGGCGTACCGGCCACCTTCACCAGCATGTTGATCGGCACCGACTCCGGATGCTCCGGCAGGTTGGCCAGCTGGATCAGCAGGTTGGCGCGGTCGTCGAGCGACTCGCCCATGCCGAGGATGCCACCCGAGCAGATCTTCATGCCCGAATCGCGCACATAGGCCAGGGTTTGCAGGCGCTCGCTGTAAGTGCGCGTGGTGATGATCGAACCGTAGAACTCAGGCGAGGTGTCGAGGTTGTGGTTGTAGTAGTCGAGGCCGGCCTGGGCCAGGGCCTCGGTCTGGTCCTGGTCGAGACGGCCGAGCGTCATGCAGGTTTCCAGGCCCATGGCCTTCACGCCTTTGACCATTTCGAGCACGTACGGCATGTCCTTGGCCGACGGGTGTTTCCACGCGGCGCCCATGCAGAAGCGGGTCGAACCAATAGCCTTGGCGCGGGCAGCCTCTTCGAGGACCTTCTGCACTTCCATGAGCTTTTCTTTTTCCAGGCCAGTGTTGTAGTGGCCCGACTGCGGACAATATTTGCAATCTTCCGGGCAGGCACCGGTTTTGATCGACAGCAACGTCGACACCTGCACGCGGTTGGCGTCGAAATGCGCGCGGTGCACGGTCTGCGCCTGGAACAACAGGTCATTGAAAGGCTGCACAAACAGCGCTTTGACTTCGGCTAAGGACCAATCGTGACGCAGGGTGGCAGTGGTGCTGGCGCTCATGGGCGATTCCTTGATTATGCTTGGGCTTTCGCTGCGGGAAGGGCAATACCCACAGTCACGACACGGATGCTCGGCATATTTAAGGAAGATTCATGCACTGTCAACCAGGATACAAACGCGAGGTTTACATCTGGCTAAAAAACAACCAGACCTGTTTAATTTGCGATGAAGCCACAGAATCGGCCGATTGTGTGTGCAACGTCTGCGAAACAGAGCTGCCATGGTTGCTGGCGCAATGCGAGGTGTGCGCCTTGCCGCTGCCAACCAGCGGTTTGATCTGCGGCCAATGCCTGAAAAACCCGCCTGCGTTTAAACACGTCGTCGCACCGTGGTCTTTCAGCTTTCCGGTCGACACCCTGATCAGCCGCTTCAAGCACCAGTCACGCTGGCCCCTCGGCCACCTGCTCGCGCGCCTGCTGGGGCATCACCTGCAACACCGTTTTGACAACGCCGAACTCGAGCGCCCCGACTGCCTGCTGCCCGTGCCCCTGGCGCGTAAACGCCTGCGCGAACGCGGCTTCAACCAGGCGCTGATGCTGTCACGCTGGCTGAGTGAACAGCTTGATATCCCGCACGATGACCACCTGTTGTTACGCCCCCATGAAACCGTCGCGCAACAAGCCCTCGACGCCAAAACCCGCAAACGCAACCTGCTCGCCGCGTTTGCACTGGCCCCCGACGCTCAGGTGCAAGGCCGCCACCTGGCGCTGGTCGACGACGTACTGACCACCGGCGCCACCGCCCACAGCCTGGCGCGGTTGTTGATGGACGCGGGGGCGCGGCAAGTCGATGTGTACTGCCTGGCACGCACACCTAAACCCGGGGCATGACTTGACTCGCGTGCGCCACGCCTGCAACGTCCGCTGACCTTATAGAAGCGTATCCACATGTCTCTGCCGACCTCGCTCAGCCAACACATCATCCGCCGCCCCCAGCGCATCGCCTTGCTGGCGCACATCGCCGAGCAAGGCTCGATCACCCGTGCGGCCAAAAGCGCCGGTTTGAGTTACAAGGCCGCATGGGATGCCATCGACGAGCTGAACAATCTGGCGCAAAAACCGCTGGTGGAACGCAGCATCGGCGGCAAAGGCGGCGGCGGCGCCAGGCTGACGGCCGAGGGTGAGCGCGTGCTGCGCCTTTACCAGCGTTTGCAGGTGTTGCAGGCCCAGGTGCTGGGCTCGGATGAAGACGCGAGCGACTTCAACCTGCTCGGCCGGCTGATGCTGCGCACCAGCGCGCGCAACCAATTGCACGGCCGGGTCATCGCGGTTGAAAGCCATGGCCGCAATGACATGATCCGCCTGCGACTGTCGGGCGACTTGAGCCTGAGCGCGCAGATCACCCACGACAGCACGCAGCGCCTGGAACTGGAGGCCGGCGTGGAAGTGGTCGCCTTGATCAAGGCCGGCTGGCTGGAGTTGCTCGGCCTGGAGCAGGCAGCAACACCTGGACACAATTGCATGAGCGGCGTGATCGAGACGATTCTCGACGCCGAAGATGGCCCCAGCGAGGTGCGTATCACCCTGCCCAACGGCCAGGTTTTATGCGCCCTGGCGCAGCCCGCCGCGCTCAAGGCACTGAAAGCCGCCGAGGGCCAGCCAATTCAGGTGCAGTTCTCGCCCAGCAACGTGTTGCTCGGCACGCCGGTGTAGCGCGAGGAACTACTTCAAACTGCAACAATTTCGTCACGCGCGCTCCTTAAGGTGTCTGCAAAAACCGCAGGGAGCCTGAAATGAGCCTATTAGAAGACAACCAAGCCACCGACCTCGAACAGATGGTCGGCCTCACCCGCCGCCGTTTCATCGGCGCGGGGGCCTTGTGCGGCGCCGCGATGTTCCTCGGCGGCAACCTGCTGAGCCGCAGCGCCCTGGCTGTCAACGCCGCGTCCAGCAGCCCGTTGCTGGGCTTCCCCAGCATCGCCGCCGACACCCGCGACGCCATCAGCCTGCCACCCGGCTACAGTGCTTCGGTGCTGATCAGCTGGGGCCAGCCATTGCACAAAAACGCGCCGGCGTTCGACCCCTCTGGCAACGGCACCGCCAAGGCCCAGGAGCAACAGTTCGGTGACAACAACGACGGGATGAGCCTGTTCGCCTTCCCCGGTGACAACAACCGAGCGCTGATGGCGATCAACAACGAATACACCAATTACCGTTACCTCTATGCCCACGGCGGCGCGCCGCAATCGGCCGAAGACGTGCACAAGGCTCAGGCCAGTGAAGGCGTGTCGGTGATCGAAGTGCGGCGCACGGGCGACACCTGGCAGTTCGTGCAGGACTCGCGCTACAACCGGCGCATCCACGGCAACTCGCCGATCCGCCTGAGCGGTCCGGCGGCCGGCCACGACTGGCTGAAAACCCGCGCCGACAAAACCGGTAAAAAAGTCTTCGGCACCTTCCAGAACTGCGCCAACGGCAAGACCCCGTGGGGCACCTATCTGACGTGCGAAGAGAACTTCACCGACTGCTTTGGCAGCAGCAACCCACAACAGGCCTTCGACGCCGGGCAAAAACGCTATGGCGTGGTGGCAGCCAGCAAAGAGATCAACTGGCATCAACACGACCCGCGTTTCGACATGGCCAAGAACCCCAATGAACTCAACCGCCATGGCTGGGTAGTGGAAATCGACCCATTCGACCCGCAATCCACGCCGACCAAACGCACCGCCCTGGGCCGCTTCAAGCACGAAAATGCCGCCCTGGCTGAAACCCGCGATGGCCGCGCCGTGGTGTACATGGGTGATGACGAGCGCGGCGAGTTTATCTACAAGTTCGTCAGCCGCGACAAGATCAACCACAAGAACCCCAAGGCCAACAAAGACCTGCTCGACCACGGCACCTTGTATGTGGCGATCTTCGACGCAGGCGATGGCAACGCCGACCACCCCAGGGGCACCGGCCAATGGGTCGAACTCACCCATGGCAAAAACGGCATCGACGCCAGCACCGGATTCGCCAGCCAGGCCGAAGTGCTGATCCACGCGCGCCTGGCCGCCAGCGTGGTCAAGGCCACGCGCATGGACCGCCCGGAATGGATCGTGGTCAGCCCCACCGACGGCCAGGTCTATTGCACCCTCACCAACAACGCCAAACGTGGTGAGGAAGGTCAGCCGGTAGGCGGCCCGAACCCGCGTGAGAAAAATGTCTACGGCCAGATCCTGCGCTGGAAAGCCGATGCCGATAATCATGGCTCCAACACGTTTTCCTGGGACCTGTTTGTAGTGGCCGGCAACCCCGGTGTGCATGCCGGCACGCCGAAGGGCGGCTCGTCCAATATCAACCCGCAAAACATGTTCAACAGCCCGGACGGCCTGGGCTTCGACAAGGCCGGGCGCCTGTGGATTCTCACCGATGGCGACTACAGCAACGCGGGTGACTTCGCCGGCATGGGCAACAACCAGATGCTGTGCGCCGACCCGAGCACCGGGGAAATCCGCCGGTTCATGGTCGGGCCAGTGGCGTGCGAGGTGACGGGAATTAGCTTTTCGCCGGATCAGAAGACGCTGTTTGTGGGCATTCAGCACCCGGGCGAAACCGGTGGGTCGACCTGGCCGGAGCATCTGCCGAACGGCAAACCGCGTTCGTCGGTGATGGCGATTCGGCGCGATGATGGTGGGATTGTCGGCGCCTGATAGGCCCAATCGGGGGCAAGCCCCCTCCCACACTTGACCGCGTTCCTACAGGTTAAACGCGGTCTGCTGTGGGAGGGGACTTGCCCCCGATGAGGCCAGTACAGACACCACCTATCTATCGCCGTGTGCGTTACCATACCGGGCCGGACGCGGCGCCCTGCTGCGCGCAGGAGTTCGCATGGCCCATCCGTTTGAAACACTCACCCCCGACCTGGTTCTCGACGCTGTCGAAAGTATCGGCTTCCTCAGCGATGCTCGCATTCTGGCGCTCAACAGCTACGAAAACCGCGTCTACCAAGTGGGTATCGAGGACTCTGAACCGCTGATCGCCAAGTTCTATCGGCCGCAGCGCTGGACCAACGAAGCGATCCTTGAAGAACACCGTTTCACCTTCGAACTGGCCGAGTGCGAAGTACCGGTGGTCGCCCCGTTGATCCACAACGGCGAAAGCCTGTTCGAACACGCGGGTTTCCGCTTCACCCTGTTTCCGCGCCGCGGTGGCCGTGCGCCAGAGCCGGGCAATCTTGATCAGCTGTATCGCCTGGGTCAGCTGCTTGGCCGTTTGCACGCCGTCGGCTCAACCCGCCCGTTCGAACACCGTGAGGCGTTGGGGGTGAAGAACTTCGGTCACGACTCCCTCACAACCTTGCTGGAAGGCAACTTCATTCCGAAAAGCCTGCTGCCAGCCTACGAGTCCGTGGCCCGCGACCTGCTCAAGCGCGTGGAAGAGGTCTACAAAGCCACGCCGCACAAGAACATCCGCATGCACGGCGACTGCCACCCCGGCAACATGATGTGCCGCGACGAGATGTTCCATATCGTCGACCTGGATGACTGCCGCATGGGCCCGGCCGTACAGGATTTGTGGATGATGCTCGCCGGCGACCGTCAGGAATGCCTGGGCCAGCTATCGGAATTGATGGACGGCTATCAGGAGTTTCACGACTTCGACCCACGCGAACTGGCCTTGATCGAGCCCCTGCGCGCCTTGCGCCTGATGCACTACAGCGCCTGGCTGGCGCGGCGCTGGGATGACCCGGCGTTCCCTCACAGCTTCCCGTGGTTCGGCAGCGAACGCTATTGGGGCGACCAGGTGTTGGCGTTGCGTGAACAACTGTCGGCGCTCAATGAAGAACCGCTGAAACTGTTCTGACCCTGCCGCTACGCCTTGTGGGGGCTGGCTTGTCGGGTCGCGGCATCGCTGCGATGCAGGCACCTCGGTGTATCAGTCACGTTGAGGTGATGCCATCGCAGGCAAGCCAGCTCCCACAGAAAAGCAGCGCCCCATCGCCTGGCAAAAATCCTTACAATTGCGCCTTTGTCAGCTGCCTATGCAAGGATTCTGCAATGCAACCCGCCAACCCCCGCAAGGGTTACATCCTGGGCCTGAGCGCCTATGTCATCTGGGGCCTGTTCCCGATCTATTTCAAAGCCATCGCCAGCGTTCCCGCCGCCGAAATCATCGTGCACCGCGTGCTGTGGTCGGCGCTGTTTGGCGGTTTGCTGTTGATGGTGTGGAAACACCCGGGCTGGTTTCGTGAACTGCGCGATAACCCCAAGCGCCTGGCGATTCTGGCACTGAGCGGTGCGTTGATTGCCGCCAACTGGCTGACGTATGTGTGGTCGGTCAACAGCGGGCGCATGCTCGAAGCGAGCCTGGGTTATTACATCAACCCGCTGGTGAATGTGCTGCTGGGCATGCTGATTCTCGGCGAACGCCTGCGGCGCTTGCAGTGGATGGCCGTCGGGCTGGCGGCGGTGGGTGTGGCGCAGCAGGTATGGCAGGTGGGCAGTTTGCCGTGGGTGTCGCTGGTGCTGGCGCTGACCTTTGGCTTTTACGGGCTGATCCGCAAGCAGGCGCCCGTCAAGGCGCTACCGGGGTTGGTGGTGGAAACCTGGATGCTGGTGCCGATCGCTGTCGCCTGGCTGCTGTTCAACCCGTCGGCGCACAGCGCACAGCTTGAATTTTGGGGCACTTCCGAAGCCTGGTGGCTGGTGGCGGCCGGCCCGGTCACGCTGATCCCGCTGGTGTGTTTCAACGCTGCTGCGCGGCATTTGCCCTACACCGCCCTGGGTTTTTTGCAGTATGTGGCGCCCACCCTGGTGCTGTTGGAAGCGGTGTTCCTGTTCGGCGAACACTTGGCCACCAGCACGCTGATCGCGTTCGCGTTTATCTGGGCCGGCCTGGTGGTCTACAGCCTGGACGCCTGGCTGACCCTCCGCAAACGCTGATCAAATAACGTACAAACCTCTGCAAGCCACAGCGGGCCTGGCTTGCAGACATCCACCCCAAGGTTATCCACAACCTGATCCCCGCCATTTGTGCACAAGCCCTTGAAACTGCTCGTTTTTTGCTCAACTCGAGAAGAAGCCCGGCCGGCGTGGCCTGGCGCCGGGTCTCTACAGGTTATCCACAGGCCCATGCAAGATTTCCATGCATAACCCTGTGGGCCGTTATTCTTCGTGGTGCAACTCCACCATCAAGTCATCCGCCAGGGTTTCCAGGGACAGTTGCAAGGTATCCAGGGATAACGCTGTCGGCACCTGCAGCAATGCCTCGGCGGTAAACAACGGATCACCGCTCATGGGCGCCGGGCGCACATCCGTGCTCAGGCTTTCAAGGTTCACCCCCTGCTTGCTCAACAGCGCCGTGATCTCGCGCACGATGCCCGAACGGTCGTTGCCCACCAGCGTCATCAGGATCGCCTTGGACGCCGCGGTCTGCCCTGAACTGCCCTCACCCACCAGCACGCGAATGCCGTGTGTGGATAAGTCCTCCAGCGCGTTCACCAAACCCTGACGACTTTCGGCGGGAACACTGACCCGCAGGATCCCGGCAAACTGCCCGGCCATGTGCGCCATTCGGCTCTCCAGCCAGTTGCCATCGTGGGCGGCAATATTCTGCGCAATGCGTTCAACCAGGCCGGGTTTGTCGGCGGCAATAATAGTGAGTACAAGATGGTCCATGGCGAAGCCCTCTGAATTCAATCTACAAGGTGGACGCAGGCGCCCTCGAAAACAAATCGTGTACCATTTTTATATTTATCTGGAACAATCTGATAGTTTTTTGAGAACATCCAATACCCCACTGTGACCGCACGACCAAAGTGGGTCGCTAAACGACGTATTTAGTCAAATTTTCACAACCGCAACTCATCATGTAGTATGCAAAACCGCGCACTACATAACGTTAGGTCGATGTCTGCCAAGGCACCAACGTATCGCGACAACCCGCCAGCCCAGCCGCCTTAACGGCATGTACTGGGGGATCGGGTTCGTGGTTTAAATGGCCAGAGGCTTCATTGGTAAATTGAAAAGCTGAAAAGCGCATAAGCTCCGCAGAGTGAGGCAAGCAATGACTGAACACGTTCAAGTCGGTGGCCTGCAGGTCGCCAAAGTCCTGTTCGACTTCGTGAACAACGAAGCCATTCCCGGTACCGGCATCACTGCCGACCAGTTCTGGGCCGGCGCCGACAAGGTCATTCACGACCTGGCACCGAAGAACAAAGCCCTACTCGCCAAACGCGACGATTTCCAGGCGCGGATCGATACCTGGCACCAGACCCACGCCGGCCAGGCCCACGACCCGGTGGCCTACAAAGCCTTCCTGCAAGACATCGGATACCTGCTGCCAGAAGCCGCAGACTTCCAGGCCTCGACCCAAAACGTCGATGACGAAATCGCCCGCATGGCCGGCCCTCAGCTGGTTGTGCCGGTGATGAACGCCCGTTTCGCCCTCAACGCATCCAACGCGCGTTGGGGCTCGCTGTATGACGCGCTGTATGGGACCGACGCCATCAGCGAAGCCGACGGCGCCGAGAAGGGTAAGGGCTACAACAAAGTGCGCGGCGACAAGGTGATTGCCTTCGCCCGTGCTTTCCTCGACGAAGCCGCGCCGCTCAGCGCCGGCAGCCATGTCGATTCCACCGGCTACAAGATCGCTGATGGCAAGCTCATCGTCAGCCTCAAAGGCGGCAGCAACAGCGGCCTGCGCGACGATGCGCAACTGATCGGTTTCCAGGGGCCGGCGGACCAGCCGATCGCCATTTTGCTGAAACACAACGGCTTGCATTTCGAGATCCAGATCGACGCCAGCACGCCTGTCGGCCAGACCGATGCGGCCGGCGTCAAAGACGTGCTGATGGAAGCCGCGCTGACCACCATCATGGACTGCGAAGACTCCGTCGCCGCCGTCGATGCCGATGACAAAGTGGTGATCTACCGCAACTGGCTCGGCCTGATGAAGGGCGACCTGGCCGAAGAAGTGGCCAAGGGCGGTAAAACCTTCACCCGTACCATGAACCCCGACCGCGTCTACACCGGCGTGGATGGCCAGGACGTGACCTTGCACGGCCGTTCGCTGCTGTTCGTGCGCAACGTTGGCCACTTGATGACCATCGACGCGATCCTCGACAAAGACGGCAACGAAGTACCGGAAGGCATTCTCGACGGTCTGCTCACCAGCCTGGCGGCAATCCACAGCCTCAACGGCACCAGCAGCCGCAAGAACAGCCGCACCGGCTCCGTGTACATCGTTAAACCGAAAATGCATGGCCCGGAAGAAGCTGCGTTCACCAACGAGCTGTTTGGCCGTATCGAAGACGTGCTGAACCTGCCGCGCAACACGCTCAAAGTCGGGATCATGGACGAGGAGCGCCGCACCACGGTCAACCTCAAGGCCTGCATCAAGGCTGCCAGCGAGCGTGTGGTGTTTATCAACACCGGCTTCCTCGACCGCACCGGCGACGAAATCCACACCTCCATGGAGGCCGGCGCGATGGTGCGCAAGGCGGCCATGAAGGCCGAGAAATGGATCGGCGCCTACGAGAACTGGAACGTCGATATCGGCCTGAGCACCGGCCTGCAAGGGCGTGCGCAGATCGGCAAAGGCATGTGGGCGATGCCCGACCTGATGGCGGCGATGCTTGAACAGAAAATCGCTCACCCACTGGCCGGCGCCAACACCGCTTGGGTACCTTCGCCCACGGCGGCTGCACTGCACGCGCTGCATTACCACAAGGTTGATGTGTTCGCGCGTCAGGCCGAACTGGCCAAACGCGAGCGCGCGTCGGTGGACGATATCCTGACCATTCCTCTGGCCAGCAACACCGATTGGTCCGACGAAGAAATCCGCAACGAGCTGGACAACAATGCCCAAGGCATCCTTGGTTATGTCGTGCGCTGGATCGATCAAGGCGTCGGCTGCTCGAAAGTGCCAGACATCAATGACGTCGGCCTGATGGAAGACCGCGCCACCCTGCGCATCTCCAGCCAGCACATCGCCAACTGGCTGCGCCATGGCATCGTCAACGAAGCCCAAGTGATGGAAAGCCTCAAGCGCATGGCGCCGGTGGTAGACCGTCAAAATGCGGGGGATGCGCTGTATCGCCCCTTGGCGCCGGATTTCGACAGCAACATCGCGTTCCAGGCAGCGGTGGAGTTGGTGATTGAAGGGACCAAGCAACCCAATGGTTACACCGAGCCGGTGTTGCACCGTCGGCGCCGTGAGTTCAAAGCCAAAATGGGTGTGTAACTAGCGAATGGAGACGTCCCTGATCAAAAGATCAGGGACTGATCCTGCAAGAGCAATCAAGTCACGGATAGAGGTAGTTCAACTCAGCCGTCCCCTTGATCTCCAGGTCGCGCCTTCCATCGTTAAACTTCCCACTGAACGAATACTTTAAGTTGTCGGTTGAGTTGGCGGACGTCACTTCGACCGTTCCGGCAACAGGCAGAAGCATATCGCCCATGCTGCATCCGAATCTGGAATCAGCCTCTTCGAACTTGTACGTCGTGGTGCCATCCTCGATGGCGGGAACAAATGACATCGAGACTGAAGTACGGGTCGCAGAATCTGTACTTTGAAAGTGATTACTGTCACCCGAAACGCTCGTGGAGCTGGTGGTGCGTAAAAGCTTACCGTTGTGGAAAATGTCCGCTTTAATCTTGCCAGCGATTTTCATGACTGACTCCTGGTGGTGAGTGAAGGGGGCGACCATTCCCGACCGCCGCGCACTCATCCAGTAAACAGCCCCACCTATTGCTTGCCTACTGTCAGAATTGACAGTGCTTATCTGATACCGACCAGTGGAAGTTACTGCGCCATTCCCAACTCGCGCTTGACCATCTTCGCCAACTTCACGCTGTCGATAGGCTTGAGCAAAAAGTCCACCACACTCAAGTGCATTGCATCGATGACATCCGGCGCTTCAGCGTCCCCGGACATGATGATGATCGGTAGCGCCGCCCGAGGAGAGCTGCGCACTTGGCGAATCAATTCCAGGCCATTGCTCGGCGCCATGCGCAGGTCGGTAATCAGCAAACCGATGGAGCTGCTGGAGCTCAACAAGTCCCACGCCGCCTCTCCACTGTCGGCGGTCATGCAGCGAATGCCGTCCAGGCCCAGAATCTCCGCCAGCAATTCGCGTGCATCTTTGTCGTCGTCGACGATCAACACACGTTGTGGCGGTAAATCAGGCTCCAGCATCACAGCGCTCAGTGCCTCGCGCTCTGCATCACTCAAAATATCGTGGTCGGGCATACGTTTCTCAGCAGTTTTCATCAATCTCCCAGCACACTCGTCAGACATCTGCGGAAGGGCGAACAATGTGCACTTCGTCGGAAAGTTTGACTAGTGGGCGTTCTACGGGGTTTGCACGGTAGCCATGTAAGGTTTTTCCCTAGTCGCCAATGATTTGACCGCTACCTAGACTTACGTCCAATGGGCACCCAGGGCACGGGGGCCGACCATAAAGGACGATAACGACAAGAAACTGCGGTCACTGTTATGAGTAAAGCTGATGCTTTCACGCAGGCGGGAAAAACCGCCGTGTTGCAGAACATCCACGGCACCCTGCAATTCCTGCAACGCTTTCCCCCGTTCAACCAGATGGAAAGCGCACACCTGGCGTATCTGGTCGAACAGTGCCAACTGCGCTTCTACGGCCAAGGCGACAGCATCCTCAAGCCGTCGGGCGGGCCGGTGGAGCACTTTTTCATCGTCAAGCAAGGCCGCGTGGTCGGCGAGCGCCCGCTGCTCAATCAAGAGGCGACGCAAACCACCTTCGAAATCACCACCGGCGAGTGTTTCCCCCTCGCTGCGCTGCTGGGCGAACGCGCGACCCGCACCGAGCACAAGGCCGCCGAAGACACCTTCTGCCTGCAACTGAACAAGCCGGCCTTTATAAAGCTGTTCGCGCTTTCGAGCCCGTTTCGCGACTTCGCCCTGCGCGGCGTCAGCAGCCTGCTGGACCAAGTGAACCAGCAGGTGCAGCAAAAAGCCGTGGAAACCCTCGGCACTCAATATTCGTTAAACACGCGTCTGGGCGAATTGGCCATGCGCCATCCGGTCACTTGCAGCCCGAGCACGCCGCTGCGCGAGGCGGTCACACTGATGCATGAGCAGCAAGTGGGCAGCATCGTGATCGTCGACGCACACAAGGCGCCTCTGGGGATTTTCACCTTGCGCGACCTGCGTCAGGTAGTGGCCGATGGCATCAGTGACTTCAATCAGGTCATCGAATGCCATATGACCCAGGCGCCGTTCTATTTGAGCCCGGACCACAGCGCCTTCGACGCCGCGATTGCCATGACCGAACGGCACATCGCCCATGTGTGCCTGGTCAAAGACCAGCGCCTGTGTGGCGTGGTCTCCGAGCGCGACCTGTTTTCCCTGCAGCGGGTGGACCTGGTGCACCTGGCGCGCACCATCCGCAATGCACCACGCGTGGAAAACCTGGTGGCGATTCGCGGTGAGATCGGCCAATTGGTCGAACGCATGCTCGCCCATGGCGCGTCGTCCACCCAGATCACCCACATTATTACGCTGCTCAACGATCACACCGTGTGCCGAGTGATCGAACTGACCCTGGCCGACAAGGGCGACCCCGGCGTGCCGTTCAGTTGGTTGTGTTTTGGCAGCGAGGGCCGCCGCGAGCAGACGCTGTATACCGACCAGGACAACGGCATCCTGTTCGACGCCAAGGATGCCGCCGAAGCCGCCGAGATTCGCGGCCGCTTGTTGCCCTTGGCACAGCAGATCAACCAGAGCCTGGCGTTGTGCGGCTTCAGCCTGTGCAAGGGCAACATCATGGCCGGTAACCCTGAACTTTGCCTGTCGCGGGCCGAATGGGCGCGGCGCTTCGGGGCGTTTATCCGTGAGGCCACGCCAGAGAACCTGCTGGGGTCGAGCATCTATTTCGATTTGCGCGTGGTGTGGGGCGATGAACAGGGCTGCGAGCAACTGCGCCAGGGCATTCTCGATCAAGTCGCGGACAACCGGCTGTTCCAACGCATGCTGGCCGAAAACGCCTTGCGTCAGCGCCCGCCGGTGGGGCGTTTCCGCGACTTTGTGCTGACGCGCAAAGGCGGCGAAAAGGCCACCCTCGACCTCAAGGTGCAGGGCCTTACGCCCTTTGTCGATGGCGCGCGCCTGCTGGCCCTGGCCAACGGCATCCACGCCAACAACACCCTGGAGCGGCTGCGCCAGTTGGTGGACAAAGAAGTCATCGAGCGATTGGACGGCGCCGCGTACGAAGAGGCCTACCACTTCATCCAGCAAACCCGCATGCAGCAGCACCAACTGCAAACCCGCGAGAACCAGCCGTATTCCAACCGCGTCGACCCCGACAGCCTCAACCACCTGGACCGGCGCATCCTGCGTGAATCCCTGCGTCAGGCGCAGCGCCTGCAAAGCAGCCTGACCTTTCGGTACCAACTGTGAGTTTGTTCAGCTGGTTGCGTGCGAAAAAGCCCGGGCTCGACGCGACTCAGCAGAGGCGCCTGGCGCAGCTGCCCGCACCTGCCGTGCTGGGGGATGGCGCCTTGCGCAACCAGCGCTGGGTAGTGGTCGACCTGGAAACCAGCGGCCTGAACCTCAACCGCGACCACGTGCTGTCCATTGGCGCGGTGGTGATTGAGGACGGTGCGGTGGATTTTTCGCAAATGTTCGAGCGCACCTTGCACCGTGCCGAAACGAAGCTCAGCCCCAGCGTGCTGATTCACGGCCTGGGGCCCAGCGCCATTGCCGCCGGCACCGACCCGGTCGAAGCGCTGCTGGACTTTATGGCGTTTGTTGGCGACAGCCCGCTGCTGGCGTTCCATGCCCCTTTCGATCAACACATGCTGAGCCGCGCGCTCAAGGACAGCCTGGGCTATCGCCTGGCGCACCCGTTCCTCGACGTCGCCGACATCGCCCCGCTGCTGTGCCCCGACGCGAATATCCGTGAAGCCGGGCTGGACGACTGGATCAACCACTTCATGCTGCAGGTCGGTGAGCGCCATCACGCCAGCGCCGACGCCCTGGCCACGGCAGAGTTGATGCTCATCCTGTTGAGCCGTGCGCGTGCGCAGCACATCGACTCCCCGCAGGCGCTTCAAACGCGCGTGAGCCAATGGAAACGGCGCAAACAAGCGCCATCGTTTTAATAGCACCGCCCGACAGACGCCAATTGCGCGCGTTCCTTGCCTCTGACACAATCGCGAATAATTCTCGTTAGTTTAAACCCCTTGTTTATTCGGTGATGCCTTGTCGTCGGTCCAGACCCCACACACTGAGCTTGTTGGCGCGTTGTATCGCGACCATCGTGGCTGGCTGTTGGCGTGGCTGCGGCGCAACGTGGCCTGCCCGAGCCGCGCCGAAGACCTGAGCCAGGACACGTTCATGCGCCTGCTGGGCCGTGACGAGTTGCGCGAACCCCGTGAGCCACGGGCGTTTCTGGTGGCTATCGCCAAGGGGCTGCTGTTCGACTACTTCCGGCGCGCGGCCCTGGAACAGGCCTACCTCACTGAACTGATGCTGATCCCGGAAAGCGAACACCCGTCGCCGGAAGAGCAGCAACTGATCCTCGAAGACCTCAAGGCCATCGACCGCTTGCTCGGCAAACTGTCGAGCAAGGCCCGCGCCGCCTTCCTCTATAACCGCCTCGACGGCCTGGGCCACGCCGACATTGCGCAGCGTCTTGGCGTGTCGGTGCCCCGCGTGCGCCAGTACCTGGCCCAAGGCATTCGCCAGTGTTACATCGCACTGTATGGCGAGCCGCTGTGAGCGTGGTCAGCGCCAAGCCGGTCTCGGCGCGCGTGTTGGATGCCGCGATTGCGTGGCAACTGTCGCTGGACTCAGGTGACGGCAGCTTCGTTGCACAGGAAGAATTCGCCAAATGGCTGGCCAGCGATGAAGAACATGCGCGCGCCTGGCGCCAGCTGGGCATGCTCGACCAGCGCTTCAGCGTGGCCTCAGGGCCCGCGCGCGCGGCGCTGCTGCAGTCGCGCGAAGGCATTCGCCAGCGCGTGCGCAAGCTTGGACGCGGCGTGGCAAGCATCGCGCTGCTCTGCGCCCTGGCCTTGTTTGCCGGTGAGCGTTACGTGCCGATCCATTATTGGCTGGCCGACCAACGCACCGCCACGGGCGAGCAACGCACGCTGAAACTGGCGGACGGCACGCTGATCAACCTCAATACCCACACGGCCATCGACGTGCGTTTCGACGAAAAACGCCGGCTGATCGTGTTGCAGGAAGGCGAAATTCTGGTCGAAACCGGCCACAACGATGCACGCCCGTTTTATGTACAAACCCGCGATGGCAGCCTGCGAGCGCTGGGGACGCGGTTTATCGTCAAGCGCGAAGACCACGCCACACGCCTGAGCGTGCTGCAGTCCGCCGTGGCTGCCCAGCCCCAGGAGCTGCACAAGGAACAGATCTTCAAAGAAGGCCAGCAAGTGCTGATGCGCAGCGACAGCCTCGACCCTGCGCGTGCCGTCTCTGCCGCCGCCGACGCCTGGACGCGCGGCATGCTGGTGGTCGACAACGCCCGCCTGGGCGATGTGGTCGAGGAACTCAGCCGCTACCGCAGCGGCTATCTGGGTGTGGATAAAACTGTGGCCGATCTGCGCATCACCGGCAGCTTCCCGCTGCACGACACGACGCTGGCGCTGAACGCGCTGCTGCCGACGCTGCCGGTACAGATCGAGCAGCACACACCGTGGTGGACCCAGGTGGTCGCAAGGCCGGCGCAAGGCGGTTCGGTTAGCAATAATTGAATCGAACCTATCTCGAAACGTTACAAAAAACTGTCATTTCTCACAGGTACGTCGCCCTTTTTTTTGCCATCCAATGAGCCTTCGTTTTTTCCAGCACCCTGCTGGTGAAGCGATCCTGTTCGGCTAACGAGGATGGACCCATGTCAACCCAACTCAACATCTACAGTCAGAACTATGTCTTCGCCTTTCCTGGCCAAGGGAGCGATCCGTGCGGCGCTCTGGCAGAGCTGTATCAGCATGTGCCCGAAACCAGGGACCGAATTGACACGATTCTGGCAATCATCGAAACCGAGGCGGCGGCGCACGAACCTGATCCCCATCCGGGGTTGATCACCCAGGTTCTGTTGACCCGCGATCACGCCCTGCCGCTGCCTTCGGGTGTGGCGCAACTGGCGCTGTATGGCGCTGCGGTGGTGCTTAACCAGTTGCTGCAGGCAACGGGCATTGTTCCCTCCCTGATTGTTGCGCAAAGCTTCGGCGAAATTGCTGCCCGGGTGTGTGGTGGCGTGCTCGACATTGCCCAGGGTGCCCGCGCGGTATGCGCCCTCAACGCCGCCTACCGCAGCGAGGAGGGGCGAGGCAGCATGTTGCTGGTCAACCTTTCAGCGCAGGACACGCAAGCGCTGCTGGACCGCTACCCCGAGTCGAATCTGGTGCTGGGCTCCGTCAACGCGCCAGCCCAATGCATCATCAGCGGCGAGACCGCAGACCTGGAGCACCTGCTTGCTCACCACGATGACAGCGCGCCCCCCTTGCGCCCGGTCTCGATCGCTTACGCGTCGCACTATCCGCCTCACACGGAAGTCGCCCGGCGACTTCACGAAAACCTGCAGCCGCTGGCACCCAAACCCTTCAAAACACCGATCTACTCAACCGTGCTGGGGCGTCGCTACGAACCCGAGGACGATTTGCATCACATGTTTACCCTGGGCGTCACGCAACCCACCAACCTGCCCCACACGTTGGCGCAACTGCCGACGGACAAACACACTGTGTTTATCGACCTTGGGGTGAACAGCGGCCTGTCGGTGTGCATACGCAAAAGCCTGCACCCTGCACAGACCTACGCGCCGCTGGCGCAACCTATCGAAACCCTGCGCCATTTGCTGGTCAATGCGCCCGAAGCACACAAGGCCGTGGTTGCCTTGCGCCAGCTGGCCAACGGGCCAGTCGATGCCGAAGTTCACGCGCAGATGGCGAAGATTTTCAGCGACCCCGAACTCCATCCTCGCGCCAACCAGAGTTTTCATGAGGGTCATCGGCACACCTACCAACGCCTGCAGCACCTGATGCGCCAGCTGCCCGACGGTATCCATGGCTTTGCGCAGCCGCAGTTGTTGATGGCCGAGGCCACCCACGCGGCGCTCAATGATCCCTCGCTGTTCATGGGCTGCGTGATTCAGCAGGGGTTGTGTATCGGTACGCTGCTGGCGTTCGAGCAGGATCACCCGAGCGCCACCCAGTGGCGACGCAAGCTGGAGGCCGGTGAGAGTCTGGGGGTTTACGCGCTGACCGAGATAGGTCGCAGCAACTCCCACATGGGCGCGTGTGTCGAGGCCGTATTCGACGCCGACACGCGCACCTTCATGCTCAACACACCGAACAAGGCCGCGCTTAAATTTGCCAACGTCGGGATCAGCAACCTGGACAAGCTGGGCGTGGTGTTTGCCCAAGTGATCGTTCAGGGCCAGCCCTGTGGCGTATTCGCGTTCATGCTGCCATTGAGTGACACCAACGGCCCGCGCCCGGGAGTTTCCATGTCGTCACCGGCGGAAATTCGCGCAGTGCCGCTGGATTACGGCCTGGCGAGTTTTGACAACGTGCGCCTGCCCTTCGACGCGTGGCTGCGCGATGGCGCTTCGATCGACGCGTCCAATCAGTTCCACGACCCGCTGGGCAGTACGGACCGTCGCCTGATTCGCTCACTGTTTGCGCCCAAGAATGTGTGGGCGATGGTCGGCGTCGGCTTGAGTTCGGTGATGCTTGCCTGTTCAACCCTGGCCCTGACCCATGCCAACCGACGCACGACCCAGGCGCGGATCGGCAACGGCACCGGCCTGTTGGCTTTTCGTACCCAACGCCGCGCGCTGTTCGGTTGCCTGGCCACGGCATATGTCATGAAGTGCTTTGCCAACGACTCCGCCCGCCTGTGGATTAAAGGCACGGCCAGTCAGGCGTCACTGCACACCACCGGCACAGGCGACGTGACGTGGACACCGTGGGCCGCCATCAGCCAAACCCTGGCGCTGACCAAGGCGCTGTGTGCACCCGCCGCCGAGGCGCTGGCGACAGAGTGTCGGTTGCGCTGCGGGGTAGCCGGTGCGCTCAACCTCAATCGCTTCGCCGACTACGAAGGCATGGCCAAAATCTACCAGGACGCCGGTGGCAATAACCGCATGATCCTGCTGGACGCCGCCAAGGTACTGATCGGCCAACCCTTGAGTGAACCCACACCGCCCAACCCCCAGGCGGGGCTGGATGACACCGAATACTGGCAAGCCATGGCTCACACCCTGGAGTACCGTTTGCTCAAGCAGGTGGCCGACCATGTTGCCCGGCACCGTGGCGAGGGAGAGGACGACATGCAGGTCTGGAACGCGCAGTTGATGGTCGTTGCCCGCGCAGGAGAGGCCTACGCCCAGCGCCTTGCCATCCAAAGCGCAATCCGCGCCGGCAGCTTGCTGCCCCGAGGGTTGGCCAAGGAACTGGGCAACGCGCTGTGCGGCCTCTACGTGTTGGACTACCTGAACAAGCATGCTGCCTGGTTCATCAGCGAGGGCCTTATGGACATCGCCCGCTACCGCGCCCTTGAGGCACGGATTGATTCGCTGAGCGACTTGCTGGCCACACAGGTTGACGTGTTGATCGAGGCCTTCGGTCATGGCGCAGCCACACGCGCGGCAATCACCCAGACCGATCACTACCCCGACGCCCTGGCCGACAAACTGCAGTGGGCGGTCGGCTGAAAAACCCAGGCACCCTGAGCCTTGAGGGCCATGCCGTACGAACAGTTGCGCACATTCGCAGATTTATTTTCGCTTGGCCCTATCACTTTTTGATTCTCGTCCGGCACCTAGGCAATTGAGAAATGTTTCCATTCAGGAGCCGCCCTATGTCCCGCACGCTAGACACCTTGTTGCGCCCCAGCCTGTTAGCCGTGGCCATTGCCCTCAGCGCCCCGCTGGCGAGCACCACGCTGATCGCCGCCGAACAGGCTTCCAGCGTGCGCGCCTACAACCTGCCGGCTGCGCCGTTGGCCAGCACGCTCAACCAGATCGCCAGCCAGGCCGGCCTTGCGCTGACCCTCAACCCAGCATTGGCGTCGGGCAAGACCTCAGCACCGGTCAAAGGCCAGTTCGATGCGCAGGGCGCGCTGCGAGAGGCGTTGCGTGGCACCGGGCTGCAACTGGAGCAAAGCAGCGCGGGCACGTTTACGCTGGTGGCGATTCCGGAAGGCGTTGTGGCGTTGGCTGAGACCAGCATCATTGCTCAAGGCAACACTGAAAGTGCATGGGGCCCGGTGACTGGCTACCTGGCGACGCGCACTGCGGCCGGCACCAAGACCGACACCGCACTGGTTGAAGCACCACGCTCGATCTCTGTTGCGACCCGCGAGCAGATGCAGGACCGCAACGTCCAGAACCTCGATGATGCCGTCAAATACATGCCTGGCATCGTATCGTCCAGCTACGGCAGCGACACCCGTTACGACTGGATGCGCGTGCGCGGATTCGAACCGACGCAATTCCTCGACGGCCTGCCATTGCCGCGCGGCGTGTACGCCAACCCAAAAGCCGAAACCTGGAACCTTGACCGTCTCGCTCTGCTGCGTGGCCCCGCCTCGTCGATCTATGGCCAGACACCACCGGGCGGCCTGCTGGACATGGTCAGCCGCCGTCCCAGCGAGGAATCGAGCCATGCTATCCAGTTGCAATACGGCAGTGACAACTACCGCCAGATCAACTTCGACAGCACCGGCAAAATCGATGATGAAGGCCAGTTCCTGTACGGCGTCAGCGGCGTGGTACGCGATGCCGGCACCCAGGTCGATCACATCGACAACAAGCGCTACAACATCGCGCCGAGCCTGACCTGGAATATTGATACCGACACCAAACTGACCCTGCTCTCGCAGTTCACCCGCGACGATACCGGCACCACCAGCCAGTTCATGCCGATCCAGGGCACCAAGATCAAATCGCCGCTGGGCGACGTTTCCCACCACAAGAACCTCGGCGATCCGGACTACGAGTTCTACGACCGTACCTACTACGCACTGGGCTATGCGTTCGAGCACCGTTTCAACGACACCTGGCAGTTCAAGCAGAACCTGCGTTACACCAAGTCGGAGCTGGATTTCCAGCAACTGACCGTGGGTTCCTTTGCCTACTCCCCGGCCGATGCGGCGGGCAATATCAGCCGGTCGACCACCAACGTTGACGAAAGCATCGGCCAGTTGGCGCTCGACAACAACTTCCAGGCTGACTTCGCAACGGGCGACATTACCCACACGCTGCTACTGGGCCTGGATCACCAGCGTACCGATACCTCTTACCGCGCGATATACGGTACAGCGTCGGGTATCAACATCTTCAACCCGATCAACACCCAGCCGACGCTGCGCCCGACGGATGTCCGACCGTTTTACGACTACAACCAGAAAACCGTGCAAACCGGCCTCTACGTGCAGGACCAGATGGCTCTGGACAAGTGGCGCCTGACCCTGGGCGGGCGTGAAGACTGGGTGCATCAAGGCACCACCTACTTCAACGACAACGATGCGACCAACACCGACCGCATCAAACACTTCAGTGGCAACGCGGCGCTGAGCTATGTGTTCGATTCGGGTTTCGTACCGTACCTGTCTTACGCCGAGTCGTTCCAGCCGGCGAGCAACGCAGATACCAATGCGCTCAAGACGTTCAAACCGACCGAAGGCAAACAGTGGGAAATGGGGGTGAAGTACCAGCCGCCCGGCTCCAACACGTTGCTGAGCGCGGCGGTCTATGACCTGACCCAGAAGAACGTGCAGGTGACCACCCTCGGCTCAGGCGGCCAGCAAATCAACAGCCAGACCGGCGAAGTGAAGGTCAAGGGCCTGGAACTTGAAGCCGTGTCTGACGTGAACGAGAACCTCAAGGTCATCGCCGCCTACACCCTGGCAAAATCCGAGGTGCAAAAAGGCATCTACAAAGGCAACCGCCTGACATTGATGCCAAACCAGCAAGCCTCGCTGTGGACTGACTACACCTGGCACAGCGGCGTACTTGACGGTTTCGGTATCGGTTTTGGTGCCCGCTACACTGGCAACACCTATGGCGACCAGGCAAATACCTGGTTAGGCAAGGCCAACGCCTACACCGTGTTCGATGGTTCGGTGCATTACGATCTGGGCCGTCTGGATAACAGCCTGAAAGGCGCATCGGTTAAATTGAACGCCACCAACCTGTTCAACAAAGACTACCTTTCCACCTGCGACGGCAACTACTGCTACTTCGGTGACCAGCGCAGCGTAGTCGCCAGCGCTACCTACCAGTGGTAATTGGCTGAGCTAATAACCAGGCCGTCCCCCGGGGCGGCTTCGGTGTGTCTGAAGGCTAGAAAATGAAAAGCAAAACCATCCGCCGCTGGTCCTTCATCCACACCTGGACCAGCCTGATCTGCACAGTCTTCCTGCTGCTGCTCGCCCTCACCGGCCTGCCGTTGGTGTTTCACCATGAGATCGATCACCTGCTGGGCAATGAGCCTGAACTGGCGCAGATGCCCGCCGATACCCCGCAACTGAACCTTGAGCAACTGGTGGCCAAAGCCCAGGCGCATCGCCCGGGTGAGGCGATGCAATACCTGGCGTGGGACGAAGACGACAAGAACGGCGTGATCGCAATCATGGCCGCCACGGCCGGCACCGAACCCAACTCGTCGCACACTTTCATGCTTGATGCCCGCACCGGTGAAGCCGTCGAAACCCCAGCGGCCAATGGCGGGCTGACGCTGTTCCTGCTGCGCCTGCATGTGGACATGTTCGCCGGCCTGCCGGGCAAGTTGCTGCTGGCCTTCATGGGCCTTTTGTTTGTGCTGGCGATTGTCTCGGGCACGGTGCTGTACCTGCCGTTCATGCGCCGCTTGAAGTTCGCCACCGTGCGCCAGGACAAGTCCACGCGCTTGCGTTGGCTCGACCTGCACAACCTGATCGGCGTGGTCACGCTGACCTGGGCGCTGGTGGTGGGCGTGACCGGTGTGATCAGCGCCTGCGCCGACCTGATCATCGCCGCCTGGCGCCAGGACAGCCTCAGCGCGATGATCGAACCCTACAAAAACGCGCCGCCACTGACCCAACGCGCGCCAGCCACCGAGCTGCTGAGCATTGCCGCCAAGGCCGCGCCCGGCATGGAGCCGGACTTTATCGCCTTCCCCGGCACGCGTTTTTCCAGTGAGCACCATTACGCGGTGTTCATGAAGGGCAGCACGCACCTGACCTCGCACCTGCTCACGCCGGTGCTGATCGACGCCAGCACCCTGGCCGTCACCGCTATCGCTGAGCGGCCGTGGTACATGGACGCCATGGGCATGTCGCAGCCATTGCACTTTGGTGACTACGGCGGCATGCCGATGAAGGTTCTCTGGGCAGTGCTCGATGTGCTGACCATCATCGTGCTGGGCAGCGGCGTTTACCTGTGGATCGTGCGGCGCAAGGCGGCCAGGGTATGAAGCCGCGGCAGTCGAACTTCTGGAAGGTGTTTGGCATTCCGCTGGGAATTGGCGTGCTCAGCGCGGCCGGGTTGTTTGCCGCGTTGCTCGGCGATGGGCTGTGGGACTCATTGAGCTGGGTCGGTTTGGGGATTCCTGCAGTCATTGGTGTTTGGGCGTTATTCAAGCGGCGCGGCTGAGGGCGCTATCGCTGGCAAGCCAGCTCCCACCTTGAAATGCATTGCCCCTGTGGGAGCTGGCGTGCCTGCGATGAGGCCCTCAAAAACACCCAAAGCCCCCTCGCCAGCCACCGCGCAACCCTCTAGGCTAGCCACTGCCCATTTCGAGGAATGCCCATGTCCACGCCCAGCATGACCTTGTTCCACAACCCTGCCTCACCCTTTGTTCGTAAAGTCCGCGTGCTGCTGATCGAAACCGGCCAGCAGGACCGCGTGGCCCTGCAAGGCTGCATGCCGACACCGGTCAACCCGGACGCGCAGCTGGTGCACGAAAACCCCGTGGGCAAGATCCCGGCCCTGCGCCTGGCCGACGGCAGCGCCCTGCACGACAGCCGGGTGATCCTCGATTACCTCGACCACCAGCATGTCGGCAACCCGCTGATCCCTCGCGACGGCTCGGCGCGCTGGCGACGCCTGACCCTGGCCTCAATGGCCGACGGCATCATGGACGCCGCCGTGCTGGTGCGTTACGAAACCGCCATGCGCCCGGCAGAAAAGCACTGGGACCAATGGCTGGATGAGCAGCGCAACAAGATCCGTCGCACCCTCGCGGAGTTGGAAGCCAATGCGATTGCCGAGTTGGCCAGCCACTTCGACATTGCGTCGATCAGCGTGGCCTGCGCCTTGGGCTACCTCGACTTCCGCCACCCAGACCTGCAATGGCGCGCTGCGAATCCCCAGCTTGCCGATTGGTACGCCAAGGTCAGCCAGCGGCCGTCGATGCTGCAGACCCAGCCGCCGATCTGACCCTGTGCAGTGAGCCCGCTTTGTGTGGCCAGCGGGCTTGTCGTGGCGAGCGGGCTTGCCCCGCGTTGGGTGGCGAAGCCGCCCCAATCAATCAGAATGCGGTCCATCAGGCACTCCTCTGTGATGGGTTCTGGGGCTGCTGCGCAGCCCAACGCGGGGCAAGCCCGCTCGCCACAACGACAACAGGGAACAGCAGGTTAATCCTCGCCACCAATTGCGTCTTTACCTGCTGATCTTCCCGTAACCCGATCATTGCACGGCCTCCAGGTCAAACTGCAGCGGCTCGGCCACCTTGCGCTTGCCCACGCCATACCAATCGAGTTTGCGCGTCAGCACCATCACTGTGCCCAATAGCCCGAACAGCAACAGCGAGCCCATCAGCAGCGCGTAATCCTCGGCACTGAGCAGCCCGTACAACAGGCCATACAGCGCCGCCAGCCCCGCCGAAAAGCCCAGCCCATGGGCAATGCTGCGCAGCACATGGCATACGTAGAAGCCGATCAACAACACACAGGCGCTCGCCGACAACAGGTACGCCGGGCCAAAGCCGATGTGTTCGGACAACGACAACAACAGCAGGTAAAAGAACGCCAGGGCAACGCCCACCAGCGCGTATTGAATCGGGTGCACCGCCAGGCTCTTGAGCACTTCGAACAGGAAGAAGCCGGCAAACGTCAGGGCGATAAACAGCAGCGCGTATTTGATCGCGCGGTCGCTCTTGAGGTACTGGTCCACCGGGTCAATGAAGTTCACGCCAAAGCTGCGGTTGCTGAAGCCATCACAGCTTCGCCCGTCCAGGCAGGTTTGCAGGGCTTGCTCCAGGTTGGTAGAGAAAAATGTGGTCTGCCAGTTGGCCGTAAAGCCTTTATCGGTGACGGCCCGTTGAGCCGGCAGGAAGTTGCCGATGAAGCTTGGGTGGGGCCAGTTCGATGCGAGCGAGACCTCACTGACCTTGCCCACCGGCACCACTTGCAGTTGTTCGGTGCCTTGCAGGCGCAGGTCAAAAGCGAAGTCCAGCACGGCCGGTTTCTTGCTGTCCTGTTCCGGCAATGCCACGTGCACGCCCTCCCCCAGCCAGTCCACTTGAGTGCCCGGCGAGAACGCCAGGCGTTGGTCGCCCAGTTCCAGTTTCAGTGCGTTTTCAATGCCGCGAATATCGCTGATGCCCACCGCCAGAAACGCTGGATCAAAGCGGTAATCGGCAAAGTCTTGCGTGATGCCCAGCTGCGCAGGCAGCTCGAAACGCCCGCTGATGCGGCTGTCGGCATGGAACAGTCGCGCCTGGTAAATACCCCGCGACCGCAGCTCGGTTTGCACCTTGCCATCGAGTTCAAAACGGTCCGGCAGGAAATACAGACGACCGCGCTCTTCACGGGTTTCCTCGTAGCGTTTATTGAGCTTTTCATTGAGTTTCCACTCGCGCACGGTCTTGCGATAAGGCACCACCATCACCGGCCCGTTGAGGTGCTGGCTGTAACTGGAGCTACGGGCGATATCCATCAGCACGCTGTCGCGGGCGTATTGGCGGTCAGCAATGATGCCGTTGATCATCAGCAACGGAATCAGCAACAGCAGAATCAGTAGCGCAATCGCGCCAAGTTTGAAAAGCAGGCTGCGGTTCATGGGGCTCTCCCTGTTTTGATGGGCAGAGCGTGAACCGCGCAGATGGGAGATTTATGTGGGCAATGTGGAGACTGTGTGGAGATGCAGCACCACTTGCACCCCGCCCTGCACATTGCCGATCTGCAACGCGCCGCCGTGCAGCTTCATCACTTCTTCAACAAAGTTAAGGCCCAGGCCGGTGCTTTTGCGCCCGCTCGCCGGGCGTGGCAGCGAGTAGAAACGCTCACTCAGGCGCGGCAAGGCGTAGTCGGGAATGGCCGCAGCCTGGTTGAACAGGCTGACCTGCACGTCGTTGTGCTGCGTGCGTGCGCTGAACCTCAACGTGCCACCGGGCGGCGTGAAGTCCAGGGCGTTATCGAGCAGATTACCCAAGGCCTGGCGCAGCAGGAACGGCTCGCCAAATACCTTCACATCCGCGCTAATCGCCTGTTCGACCTGCAAGCCGGCACCTTCAATGCGCGCGCATTGAGCCTTGAGCACCTCGTCGACCAGGGTCGCCAACGGCATGCTGACTTGCTCTTCCAAACCTTGGCGCTGCTCCACTTGGGCCAGGTTCAGCAGGCGCTCGATCAACTGTTGCAAGCGCGCGCTTTCACTGTCGATATTGCCGACGAAGCGCTGCTGTTGCTCACGGCTCATGTCGCCCTGCAACAGCTCCGCCGCGCCACGAATTGCCGCCAGCGGGCTTTTCAGTTCGTGGGTCAGGGTGTGCACGTAACGCTCGACATAGGCCTTGCCCTCCAGCTGTGTGCGCATGTGCTCAACGGCGGTGGACAGCTGCTTGAGCTCGCCGCCGCGGTAATGCGGCAACTCGGCGCGCCGACCTTCGCTCACAGCCTGGGCATACGCCGTCAGCCGATGCAGCGCCACGCTCAGCCACCACGACAACAGTGCGCCAAGCAGCAGGCCGAGGATCACCAACCCGGCGCCGTACCACAGCAGGCGGTGCTCGGTACGGTCGACATAGGGCTGCAACGAGCTGTTGGGCTTGGCCACGGTGACCACGCCGATGATCTGGCCGTTGTCGCGGATCGGCGCGCCCACGTGCATCACCGACGAGTTAGGGTCATTTAGCTCATTACGGGTCGACCGCGCGCCATATTCGCCGCGCAGGGTCAGGTACACGTCGTTCCATTTGGAATAGTCCTGGCCGACCGCCTCGCCCGTGGAGTCGAGCAACACAATGCCCTTGGCGTCCGTCACGTAGATGCGGTGGTTGACCTGGTTTTTCGGCAGGCCCCAGATCGTCGCGCCCGGCTGGCGGCTGCCGTACGCCTTGAGCAGCTCCGGCCAGTGGCTTTGGCCGAGGGTGCCGTTCTTCACGTCCAGCCGCAGGATTTCGGCCAGCAGGTTGGCCGTGTCCACCAGGGTTTCTTCGGTGGACTGGCGCACGCCAGGGCGGATCTCTTTCATCACGGTGTTGAGCACAAAATAGCCGGTCAGGCCGATAAACAGCGCGTACACCAGAAAAATCCGCAGCCCCAGGCGCATCAGCTATGGCTCGGGCTATAGCTGTAACCCAGGCCACGGTGGGTCTGGATCGGCTCGGCGTCGGCGGCCACGCTTCGCAGTTTGCTGCGCAGGCTTTTGATATGGCTGTCGATATTGCGTTCGTAGCCAGCGTCGGCGGGCACGCCCACCGCGTCGAGCAATTGCTCGCGGCTGAACACGCGCTCGGGTTGCTCAAGCAGGCTTTGCAGCAAGCGAAACTCATGACGCGTCAGGCTCAGGGGCTGACCGCGGTAATGGATTTGCATGCGTTCCAGGTCAACCTGGAACACGGCAGGCGCGGCGCCTGGACTGACGCGCTTGAGGATGGCCCGCACCCGCGCAGCCACTTCCCGTGGGCTGAACGGCTTGACCACATAATCGTCAGCACCGATCTCCAGGCCCACCACCCGATCAATCTCGCCGTCACGGGCGCTGAGAAACATCACCGGCACTTCACTGAAACGGCGCAATTGCTTGCAGGTTTCAAAGCCGCTGATGTCCGGCAGGCCGATGTCGAGGATGATCAAGTCAGCGGGCGACTGGCGCTGATGGGCCAGCGCCTCCTGGCCAAGGCTCAGCCAGGTGGTGGTGAAGCCCTCGCCTTGCAGGGCGAAAATCAGCGTGTCGGCTATCGCCGCTTCGTCTTCGACAATCAGGATATGCGGCATGTGGGTCCGTCAGCAGTCCGGTTTGTCGGCAGTGTAACGACGCGCCGGGTTCACCGCTGCGCCGAATTCACGCAGGGCCTTGGCGCCGATCAGCAGCGGATAGTTGAAGCTGCTGCGGTCGGTGAGGTTGACCTCAACGGTGCGCTTGACGTTGCCCAGGCACATTTCGAGGTCGATCACCGGGCGCTTGGCCACGGTGGCCTCGTCCTTGTCATCGTCTTCGTCGGCGCGGCTCTTGATTTTGCTGATGCGCGAGACTTTGTGTTCGTAGACTTTGTTGGAAGCGTCCTTGCCGCCGAGGCGGAAGCGCACCCAATCGTCGCCATCGCGGGTGAAGGTCTCGATGTCTCGGGCCGACAGCGAGGCGGTCAGCGCGCCGGTGTCCATCTTGGCCTTGAAGGTTTCGCCGATCTCCGGCAACTGGATGTATTCGTAGCGACCGTAAAGGGTCGGTTCGGCGGCCAGGACGGGCTGGGCAGCCACAACAGGAAGAACGAGGGCGAACGCGGCAAGGAGCAATTTCACGAAGTGATTTCCTCGAAAGAAGTAGGCGGATTCTAGACCGCAAAGGCAGCACTTAGTTAGTTCTCAACCATACCGGGAACATTGTGAAACATTCGTCCAGCGATTTGCGATTTGGCCTCTAGACTCAGCTTGCTTATCATGGCCCGCCCACAGGATTCCAAGAGTTACTTATGCGCCGCCTGCTCACCGGCTGTTTCGTCACACTGCTGCTATTGCTCAACACCCTGGTGCTGTTCGGGCCGTTGATGCTGTTTGCCCTGCTCAAGCTGGTGGCGCCCGGGCGCTATCGCGACTATGCCTCGTGGGCCGTGATGTGGATCGCCGAGACCTGGGCTGAAATCGACAAGCTGATTTTTTCGCTGTGCATCCCCACCCAATGGGACATCCGCGGTGGCGCGCAGCTACGTGGCGACACCTCTTACCTGGTGATCAGCAATCATCAGTCCTGGGTGGATATTCCGGCGCTGATCCAGGCGCTCAACCGGCGCACGCCGTTCTTCAAATTCTTCCTGAAAAAAGAGCTGATCTGGGTGCCCTTCCTCGGCCTGGCGTGGTGGGCGCTGGATTACCCCTTCATGAAGCGCTACACCAAGGCGTTCCTGGCCAAGCACCCGGAGCTGGCAGGCCAGGACCTGAAAATCACCAAAGAGGCCTGCGAGCTGTTCAAGCGCCAGCCGGTGACCGTGGTGAATTACCTGGAAGGCACGCGGTTCAACGCGGTCAAACACAAGCAGCAGGATTCACCGTATGCCCGGTTGCTCAAACCCAAGGCGGGCGGCGTGGCGTTTGTGTTGGCAGCGCTGGGTGAACAACTGGATGCGGTGCTCGACGTGACCGTGGTCTATCCGCAGCAAAAGATTCCAGGGTTTTGGGATTTGATCAGCGGCGCGGTGCCCAAAGTGATCATCGACATTCGCACCCGGGAACTCGACCCAGCGCTATGGCAGGGCGATTACGAGAGTGATCCGGCCTTTCGCCAGACCGTCCAGAACTGGGTGAACCAGCTCTGGAGGGAGAAGGACGCGCGCATCGCCCAACTGCGCGCGGAGCCTATTTAGCTGCCAGTGCCCCAGGCCGAGGCGAGTTTGCCCAGCACCGATTCGTTGGCGCCCTGACCACCCAGATATTGCAGGATTACCGGCGCAAACTTGCCGATCATGCTGTTATCCATGCCCAGCGCGCTGAAGGCGGTGTTCAGGTCGTTGGTGTTCTTCACGTTACCCAGCACGCTGTCCAGGCCGCTGGTTTTGCTGCCGCCGCTCTGGCCGAGCATCCCGCTCAAGGCGCCGAGGCTGCCCAGGGAGTTGTTCCCCGCGAGCTTATCCAGGCCGGGCACGCTTTTGCCCAATTGCGAATAGTCGGTGCTGCTCAATTGGTTCTTGGCCAGGCCCAGCATGGCGCCGGTACCGCCGACGGCTTGTTCAGGGGTGACGTTCAGTTGCGAAGTCAGGGCGCTCAGCAGGCCTGCGGTCTGGGAACTTGGCGCTGCTGCAGCCGCCTTGTTGTTGCTGCCCTGGGCGCTGGAAACGGCGTTGGCCACGTCACCGAGGCTGAAACCTGCGGCAAACACCGGGCTGGCGGCCACGGTCATCAGGCAGGACAGGGCAAAACCGCGTGAAATCTTCATCAAGACAACCTCTGAATGTAGGAGCTAAAAGCAGGCGTTGGACTGACAGTCCCGAAGGATTGTTCCCACCTGAAGATTAGTTCAGAAAAAGCTGCATCCAAATCACCCTACCGCGCGTATACCCAGCATGCACCGCTCGGAGTCGGATGGAATGAATGCTCAAGCTGGACTACCCTCTGCCTACCGTGCGCAGTCCCGTCGCCCTCGTTCGAGAGCCTGGAGAAGCCCTATTTCCACCAACGATGCTGACCCGTTGCAGCCCCTGCTGGCGCAGTGCGCCCTGGGCAACCGCCAGGCGTTCGAGACCCTCTACCGCAGTGTCTCGCCACGCCTGCACGGTGTTGCATTCCGGTTCATGGGGCGCAAGGACCTGGCTGAAGAAGTGCTGCAGGAAGCCTTTGTGCGCATCTGGTACAACGCTTCGCGCTACGAGGCGCACCTGGCGGCGCCGATGACCTGGATGGTGAACATCACCCGTAACCTGGCCATCGACCAGTTGCGCAAGCACCGTGAACAGCCCTTGGCCGACGGCCAGCAGGACGCCCTGCTCGACGACAGCCCCAGCGCCCACGAACAGCTCGACAGCGAGCGCGAGGCCCGCGCCCTCAACCGCTGCCTCGACAGCCTCGATGGCATGCAGCGCCAATCGATCACCGTGGCTTACTTCCGGGGCCTGTCGTGCTCGGAACTGGCCGACCACTTGGCGGCGCCCCTGGGCTCGGTCAAATCCTGGATTCGCCGTGGCATGGAGCGCCTGCGCAGGTGCCTTGAATCATGAACTATCAAACCACCGCCCTGCGCCGCGCCCTGGCCGCCGACTACGCGATCGGCCTGATGCCGGCTACCGCCCGTCGGCGCTTCGACGCCCTGTTATTGGAGGACGCTGCGCTGCGCGTCGAACTCGGCCACTGGCAGGATGCCCTCGCCAGCCTGACCGGCGCACTGCCCGAACGCCCGGTGCCGAATCATGTGTGGGCAGGCATCAAGGCACGGATCGAGCCGCAAGTGCTGCATTTGCCGGCGAAGAAGCCGTTCTGGATGAACTTCCGTCTGCTGGCGGCTGCATGTGCGGTCGTCGTCGCCGTGTTGGTCGGCGTGCTTTATCAGCATGACATCGGCGCCGAGTACAACGCCACGCTGGTTGCGGCCAACCAGCAACCGGCAATGCAGATCCAGGCATTTGGCGATCACCTGCAAGTGGAGCCGTTGACGTTGGCCGCTGTAGAGCCGACGCGCGCCCTGGAATTGTGGGCGATTGCGCCCGGAGGTAAACCGATCTCACTGGGCTTGGTGCCCAGCTCGGGTAAAGGCCGCATCCAGTTGAGTAAAGAGCAGCAAGCGCTGTTGACCGCCCCCGTGACCCTCGCCGTCAGCCTGGAGCCACAAGGCGGTTCACCGTCCGGCCAACCAACCGGACCGGTCCTGTACCAAGGCGCACTCGCCTCGCGCTGACACCCCATAAATCCCTGTGGGAGCTGGCTTGCCTGCGATAGCGGTGGGTCAGCCAGAGACAGGTTGGCTGGCCGACCGCAATCGCAGGCAAGCCAGCTCCCACATTTGATCTTCATCGGCTGGGCGACATTGAAATAACCATCACCTCAGCAATAAGAAAAAACACTAAAAAACTGTCATTTATACCAGTAGCCAGGCCTCACGATCGCCCGCAGCATGAGCCTCCGGCCCCTCCAGGAAGCTCACCATGAAGCGCGCACTGCTTGCAGGTTTGTCTGCAATGACAGGGCTGGTAGCAAATGCCATCGCAGCGACCGCAACCTGCCCACCGATCCAGAGCATCCATCAAACCGCGATGGCCGGTGGCGGTTATAGCTATGCAGCCTCACCGCCGGGCGGGCTTACCTGGACCGGCAAAAACCCGTCAGCGACCGCCTCCTACCTCAGTGACTCGACGTTCCACGATGCCCGATACGATGCACAACACAAAGCCGTCACCTGCACCTACAAGGGGCCAATGGGTAACGACGCACAGCTTTCGGTCACGCTCAAATCCGTCACTGAATGGAACCTCACGCCTACAGGTGAATGGAAAGGCACCTATTGCGAAGACGCTGACGCCACCAAATGCTCATTCACCCATCGGTGACCCACAGGTGATCATCATCGCCCAGGCGACTTGCTCCTGGCGATGGATGGCGCTTATAGTTCGGCGGTCGTCCACATGGCGACACGGGTTTGGCGACTCGGGTGAATGGTGCAAAAGCTTCTGCTTTTTTGCAGGTTCTTTTGCGTCCGCAATAGCTGCTTTCATGGTGGCTGTGCGCGGGAGACCTTCGGGTCTGCCGGTTCCATTCCCGGTTCGCCAACCTGCGTACAGCTGCCACCCATTCGTTTGGCGACGAATAAGTGTGTAGCCCACCTCTACTTGAATGGGTTTTAAAACATGAACCGATACATGCCGCTCACCGGCCACGACAGCACCACCCCTTCCCTGCTTATCGACACCCAAGTCCCGCTCGACGTACTCCACGACGCCGCCGTCTACCGCATCCGCGCGGTGACTCAAGTCATGGAAAACCTCGCGTTTCGTGAGGGCCTGAACACCGACAACCTTGTCCTCCAGGACTTCGCCTTGCTTTGCGCCATTCCATTGCGCGATGGCTGTGATCTGCTGGATGTGATCAGCCGGCGCTTGCAGGCTTAAATACCCGATGCAAAGAAGGGCAGCGCCCAGTTGCCCTTTCCTACACGCGAAACAACCTTAACTCGGAACCCAACCATCGCTGCAGCTCACCCAAGGCTACCCCTATCGGGCATCCCTACTCAGGAGCTGTAACCACCATGATCGGATTGATCTCCATCTTCAGCGTATTCAGCACGCCGCAACCCCCTGCGCCGGCCGCCGACATTGGCCAATGCCCCGCCACTGCCGATATCAACTCCACACCCTACACAGACCCCGACCTCCCTGCGCCGTATGGCGAAGGTTATCAATACACCGCGTCTGCCAACGGCAACACATGGACCGGCCAAACCGCCGGTACCAGCGACGACTACCTGGCCCCGGAGTACGAACTCAAACCCGAGGAAATCAACGAGCGCGACGGTAAAACTCACTGCGACTATGGCGGCAAGCGGGTGATAAAAAACGGCGAAGTGGCGGATCCGTACCTGCGACTTACCAAGCTTGAATGACTCACACTTGTCAGCGTCTGCCGGGACTTGCGTAGTCCCTTTCTGAAACGTCAAAAACGCCCCTGCACGCGTCTTACCTCACCTGTAGCAGCTTCTTATAGTCGTGCGCCTCAGTCACTTGGAGGTGCACGCTATGCAGGGACCTTACGCATTTATTAATGAACGGCCGCAGCCTTATCCGCTACTTAAACTCGACCTTTCGCTCAACCCTCACATTCAAACCAAGTTCGACACCCTCAACCAACACATCCGCAACGTCGTGGTATTGCCAGGGCAGTTGGTGATCATTCCCGATGCGCGTACCGCGTCTTGCACGACGGAAGAAGCCCAACTGATGCGCTCGGCGCAGAACATTAAACAGGCATTGTTCGCCCACTCCGCGACGGATCAATTCCTGATCAAAAACTACGATCAGTTGCAGGCCATCATGGCCCATGCGTCCCTGGGCATTGGCAGTGCCAGTAGCGCCTGGAGCAAGCACTTGGCGCAAATCGAGACAACCCTCAAGGAAATCGACGATTTGCATAAGCAGTACTTAACCAAGGGCACCCCAGCTGCGAGAGATGAGTTTCTGATCAAACGTCGGGCGCTGTTTGCGAAGCTCGATGGGCAACTATCCGGGATGGCCCGGTTTGGAACAGGTTTGAAAAACGAAGGTTCGATTAAAAAGATGTTGGGCATTTCCAGCAAAAGTTACTGGCAGCATGGGGAGATTCGTGGGTATGAAGAAAGAGTCAAGCGTATAGCTAAAGCCTCGCAGATCTTGAAGAAGGGCGCCTATATTGGTATTGCGCTAGATGGAGGGGCGGCAGCGCTGGAAATTGCGGAGGCATGCTCGACAGGACGTGAGCAAGAATGCACCCAAGCAAAATATGTCGAAGGAGGGAAGTTAGTGCTTGGCGTTGGCGGCGCATCAGCAGGCGGGATAATTGGGGCCCAGGTCGGTACTGGCGCTTGTATGCTCGTTTTTGGCATACCTACAGCGGGCGCCGCAATTGGGCTCGCAGGCGGCAAGCTAGGAAGCGCAATGGGCGAAGGCGCGGGTAAACTCCTCTATAGGACGGTAAAGGATTAAATGGCCTTGGAATATATCGGCATGTGCGCGGGCGCCATTATGTTACTCAGCTTTCCGCTCATCACCTATGTCATGTTTGAAAAATTGGATGCCGCAGAACGCTATATGCAATGCAGCACTTACATCACCGGAAACAGGAATACTTTTCGCAATACCCCGTTCGATGGGAGGCCGCAGCGCGTATTGGCCATGGCGACGGTCATTGTTATCCCAGGAATATTTCAATGGCGGCGCTTGGCACTCGTCGAAGACGTTGAGAAAATCCCACGCGCACTCAAATATTGGATGGTCATACCATCACTCATCCTTTTAACTTCCGCTACAACCATGATGATCAGCTCGTATTTTTTGTATTTTTACTGACCACCTAATACAAGGGCGCACAGAGGCGCCCTCATACTGACGCTCAACCTTACGCCGCGCTAAACATCTTATGCGGATCAATCACAAACTTCTTCGGCACACCCGCATCGAACTCGCCGTACCCACGCGGCGCGTCATCCAGGCTGATGACCTGCACGCCAACGATTTCGGCAATGTTGATACGGTCCCACATGATCGCCTGCATCAACTGGCGGTTGTACTTCATCACCGGGGTTTGGCCGGTGTGGAAGCTGTGGGATTTAGCCCAGCCCAACCCGAAGCGAATGCTCAGGCTGCCCATCTTCGCGGCGGCGTCGACAGCGCCTGGGTCTTCGGTGACGTACAGGCCAGGAATGCCGATTTTGCCCGCCACGCGGACCACGCCCATCAGCGAGTTGAGCACGGTGGCCGGTGCTTCTGCCTTGGCGCCTTCATGGCCGTGGCCACGGGCTTCGAAGCCTACGGCATCGACGGCGCAGTCAACTTCCGGCTCGCCCAGCAGTGCGGCGATCTGTTCGTGCAGAGGCGTGTCTTTGGACAGGTCGGCAATTTCAAAGCCCTGCGCTTTGGCGTGTGCCAGGCGGATCGGGTTGACGTCGCCGATGATCACCACAGCGGCGCCCAGCAACCGTGCCGAAGCGGCTGCGGCCAGGCCAACCGGGCCGGCGCCGGCGATATACACCGTGCTGCCCGGGCCGACGCCGGCGGTGACGGCGCCGTGGTAGCCGGTGGGCAGGATGTCGGAGAGGCAGGTCAGGTCGCGGATTTTCTCCATGGCCTTGTCGCGGTCCGGCAGTTTCAGCAGGTTGAAGTCGGCGTACGGCACCAGCACGTATTCGGCCTGGCCGCCGGTCCAGTCGCCCATATCGACGTAGCCATAGGCGCCACCGGCGCGGGCCGGGTTGACGGTCAGGCACACGCCGGTGTGTTGTTCCTTGCAGGAGCGGCAGCGGCCGCACGCGACGTTGAACGGCACCGAGACCAGGTCGCCGATTTTCAGGTTTTCGACGTCGCTGCCCTTTTCGATCACTTCGCCGGTGATTTCATGCCCCAGGACCAGGCCAGTCTGGGCGGTGGTACGGCCGCGCACCATGTGTTGGTCGGAGCCGCAGATGTTGGTGGAGACCACGCGCAGGATGACGCCGTGCTCAATCTTCCTGCCACGGGGGTCCTGCATTTTGGGATAGTCGATTTTCTGTACTTCGACCTTGCCGTTGCCGAGATACACGACACCACGATTACCAGACATGCTTTCACCTCGCTGTTGTTTTTATGGAACCGCGTTGCCCAGGCAGGCAGCGCGTTTAAGTGCTCGGGTTACAGATGCTGTTTCTTGTGTTGTTTGTGAGGGCCTCATCGGGGGCAAGCCCCCTCCCACAGTTGACTGCATTCACACATCAAAGGTGGGAGGGGGCTTGCCCCCGATGGCTTCAGTCAGAGCACCACCGTTCTATTGGCATTCAAGAACACCCGGCGCTCAATGTGATACCCCACCGCCCGGGCCAATGTCAGCCCTTCGATATCCCGCCCCTTGGCAATCAAATCCTCGGGATAGTGACTGTGGTCCACCACCTCCACGCCTTGGGCAATGATCGGGCCCTCGTCCAGGTCATTGTTGATGTAATGCGCGGTAGCGCCGACCAGCTTCACGCCCTTGTTGTAGGCCTGGTGATACGGCTTGGCGCCCTTGAACCCCGGCAGCAACGAGTGATGAATGTTGATGGCCTTGCCATCCAGCTTGCGGCACAGCTCCGGCGACAGCACTTGCATGTAGCGCGCAAGAATCACCAGTTCGGCGCCGGTCTCTTCAATCACTTGCCACACCTGACGCTCCTGGGACGGTTTGTCGTTGGGGTCGAGGGGGAAATGGTAGTAGGGAATCTGGTGCCAGTCGGCCAATGGCTTGAGATCAGGGTGGTTGGACACCACCGCGACCACGTCCATCGACAATTGGCCGATGCGCTGGCGGTACAGCAGGTCGTTGAGGCAGTGATCGGCCTTGGAGACCATGATCACCACTTTTGGCCGGTAGTTAGGCGCCGTCAGCTCGAAGATCATGCCAAAGGCTTCACCGCGCGTGGCCAGGCCGTCGCGGAAAGCTTGCTCGTCAAAACCGTCGGGCTGGCGGAATTCCACACGAATAAAAAACCGGCCCGAGAGGCGGTCATCGAACGAATGGTGCTCGGTGACGTAGCAGCCCTGTTCGAACAGGTAGCGGGTGACCGCGTCCACCGTGCCGAGCACGCTGGGGCAGTCGGCGGTCAAAATCCATGTATCAGGTGCGCGGCTCATCGTGTGTAACTCCTCAGGCTTGAACACTCAGGCCGAATTCGGCGGACGCATCCTGCAGCCACAGCCACCAGTAGTCCGAGAAGCTGCGACGAATCACCAGTTCCCAGGTGTCTTCGGCCGTGTGGCGGATCACCAGTTGCGACTTGGCGAACACTGTGCCCACCGCCTTGCCCACCGGGAAGTTGTTGGGGTGCACGTCGTAACTGGTGGACTTCATCAGCACGTCGCGCACATTCGGGCCGCTGAGTTCGAGGATTTGCTGGCCGCCGCTGACGTTGACGACCTGGATGTGCAGGTCGCCCAAGGCGGCGCGCAGGTTTTGCTCGGCGGCGAATTCTTCACCGCTTGGCACCACCAGCAGCCACTCATCCGGGCCGAGCCATTGCAGGCTGGTTTCGCCGTTGATGATGACTTGCAGGGCGCCAGGCAGTTCGATGCCGAGGGCTTTGTGCACGCCGGCGGCGAAGGCCGCATCGTGGCCATCGCCACGAAGGGTCAGGTGGCCGAGCAGTTTCTTTTCACGCACGGTCACGCCGGCATTCTTGCGGCCCTTGCCGACCAGGCTGGCGAGGTCGGCATGGTGCAGCGACGACTCGGCCTTGGCACCGGTGGTGGGGCGTTGTTGGTAAACATTGGCTGCTGTCATAAAGCACCTATCTGAATTCTGTTGTGCGGCTAATGGCCTCATCGGGGGCAAGCCCCCTCCCACAGGGAATGCATTTCAACATGTGGGAGCTGGCTTGCCTGCGATGCAGGCGCCTCGGTCTATCAGATGTTCTGCCGCTCACCTTTCGGGTCAAAGAACACCGAGGACACAATCTCCGCCTCGATCACGCTGCCATCGGCCTGCGGTGAGAACACCCGCTCGCCGATGCGCTTCAAACCGCCCTTCACCACCGCCATCGCAAACGAGTAACCCAGCGAGTTATGCGCATAGCTTGAGGTGACGTGACCGACCATCTTCATCGGGATCGTCTGCTTCGGATCGAACACCAGCTGCGCGCCTTCCGGCAGCCACACGGTCGGATCAATCGGCTTCAAGCCCACCAGTTGCTTGCGCTCTTCACGCACGCAGTCTTCACGGTTCATCCCGCGCCAGCCGATCCACGAGAACGGTTTGGTACGGCCTACGCACCAGCCCATGTTCAGGTCGTCCGGGGTCATCGAGCCGTCGGTGTCCTGGCCGACGATGATGAAGCCCTTCTCGGCCCGCAGCACGTGCATGGTCTCGGTGCCGTACGGCGTCAGGTTGTACTTCTTGCCGGCCTCGACGATCTGTTCGAGCACGCCCATGGCGTAGTCGGCCTGCACGTTGACCTCAAACGACAGCTCACCGGTAAACGAGATACGGAACACCCGCGCCGGCACGCCGCCCACCAAGCCTTCTTTCCAGGTCATGAACGGGAAGCCGTCCTTGTCCAGGTCGATATCGGTCACTTCGGCCAGCAGCTTGCGGCTGTTGGGGCCGGACAGGGTCATGGTCGCCCAATGGTCGGTGACCGAGGTGAAGTACACCTTGAGGTCCGGCCACTCGGTCTGTTGGTAGATTTCCAGCCACTGCAATACGCGAGCGGCGCCGCCGGTGGTGGTGGTCATCAGGAAGTGGTTGTCGGCGAGGCAGGCGGTGACGCCGTCGTCGAAGACCATGCCGTCTTCCTTGCACATCAGGCCGTAGCGGGCCTTGCCCACGTCGAGCTTGGTCCAGGCGTTGCTGTAGATACGGTTGAGGAATTCGCGGGCATCCGGGCCTTGAATGTCGATCTTGCCGAGGGTGGACGCATCCAGCAGGCCGACGCTGTCGCGTACGGCCAGGCATTCGCGTTTGACCGCGGCGTGCAAGTCCTCACCGTTGCGCGGGAAGTACCACGGGCGTTTCCACTGGCCGACGTCTTCAAACTCGGCACCGTTTTTCACGTGCCAGGCGTGCAGCGCGGTGTAGCGCACCGGCTCGAAGATATGCCCACAGTGGCGGCCCGCTACCGCGCCGAAGGTCACCGGCGTGTAGTTGGGGCGGAACATGGTGGTGCCCATCTGCGGGATGGTCACGTTCAGCGAGCGGGCCGCAATGGCCAGGCCGTTAACGTTGCCGAGCTTGCCCTGATCGGTGCCGAAGCCCAGCGCGGTGTAGCGTTTGACGTGCTCCACCGACTCGAAACCTTCGCGGGTGGCGAGTTCGATGGCGGCGGCGGTGACGTCGTTTTGCAGGTCGACAAATTGCTTCGGCGCCCGTGCAGTGGCTTTTTCGTGGGGTACCTGGAACAGCGCCAGGGTCGGCTCTTCCAGACGGCTCAAAGCTTTGGGCAGTGTGCCTTCCACCGGTGCAAAACCGGCTTCGCTGGCCGCGCGCACGCCACCTTCAAAACCGTCTGCCAGGGAGTCGCCCAGGCCGTAGACGCCGTTGATACCACCGACGCACACGCGTTTCTGCGGTGCTTCGCCCGGTACGAAACCGAGGATGTCTTCACGCCAGGTCGGCTTGCCGCCCAGGTGCGAGGCCAGGTGAACCACCGGGCTGTAGCCACCGGAGCTGGCCACCAGGTCGCACTCCAGCCATTCTCCGGGGCTGGTGACTTTGTGGGCCTTGACGTCGATGGCGGCCACGCGGGCGCCGGTGACGTGCTTGCTGCCACGAGCTTCGATCACGGCACTGCCGGTGAGGATGCGAATGCCTTTGGCACGGGCTTCTTCAACCAGCGCGCCCCGTGGGTTGTGGCGAGCATCGGCTACGGCGACAACGGTGAGGCCGGCGTCGAACCAGTCCAGCGCAACGCGGTAGGCATGATCGTTGTTGGTCGACAGCACCAGCTTCTTGCCCGGTGCCACACCGTAGCGACGCACGTAAGTCGAGACCGCACCGGCCAGCATGTTGCCCGGCACGTCGTTGTTGCCGTACACCAGCGGACGCTCGCACGCACCAGTGGCCAACACGACACGCTTGGCGCGCACACGGTGGATACGCTGACGCACCTGGCCGATCGGCGCACGGTCACCGAGGTGATCGGTAAGGCGCTCGTGAATGGTCAGGAAGTTATGGTCGTGGTAGCCGTTGACGGTGGCGCGAGGCAGCAGCACTACATCGTGCAGGGCTTTGAGTTCCGCGATCGAGCTGGCAACCCATTCGGCGGCCGGCTTGCCATCGAGGCTTTCACGGGAATCCAGCAAGGAGCCGCCGAATTCTTCCTGCTCGTCCGCGATGATCACCCGCGCGCCGCTGCGAGCAGCGGCCAGGGCCGCCGACAGACCGGCAGGGCCAGCGCCCACAATCAGCACATCGCAGTGACGGTTCATGTAGTCGTAGGTGTCCGGGTCGTTCTCGGTCGGCGAGCGGCCTAAACCTGCAGCCTTACGGATGTACTTCTCGTACGTCATCCAGAACGATTGCGGGTACATGAAGGTTTTGTAGTAGAAACCCGGCGGCATCAGCTTGCCGCCGACCTTGCCGAGAATGCCCATCATGTCGTTGTTCACGCTCGGCCAGCCGTTGGTGCTGGTGGCGACCAAACCCTGGTACAGCGCCTGTTGCGTGGCGCGCACGTTAGGAATTTGCGTGGCTTCAGTGGCGCCAATCTGCAGCACCGCGTTCGGCTCTTCGGCACCGGCGGCGAAGATGCCGCGCGGGCGGGAATACTTGAAGCTGCGGCCGATGATGTCGACGCCGTTGGCCAGCAGTGCAGCGGCCAGGGTGTCGCCTTCAAAGCCTTTGTAGCTCTGGCCGTTGAAGCTGAAGCTGAGGACTTTGTTGCGGTCGATCCGGCCACCGTTGGACAGGCGATTGATCTGGCTCATACCTTCTCTCCAGAGGCCTTGGCGGTGAATTGTGGCTTCTCACCGATCTTGTAAGTTTCAAGAATTTCGTAGGTCACGGTGTCGCGGGTCGCGTTGAAATACTGGCGGCAACCGGCGGCGTGAATCCACAGCTCGTGGTGCAGGCCGCGCGGGTTATCGCGGAAGAACATGTAGTCGCCCCACTGCTCATCGGTGCAGGCGTTCGGGTCCAGCGGGCGCGGGATGTGCGCTTGGCCGGACGCGTGGAATTCCTCTTCGGAGCGCAGTTCGCCACAGTGAGGACAGAAGATATGCAACATAGGAAATTTCTCCTGTTAGTGGGCGACGGCCGCAGCGCCGTGTTCGTCGATCAGCGCACCGTTGTGGAAACGGTCGATGGAGAAAGGAGCGGCCAACGGGTGCATTTCACCCTTGGCGAGGCTGGCGGCAAATACGTTGCCTGAGCCTGGAGTCGCTTTAAAACCACCGGTGCCCCAACCGCAGTTGAAGAACATGTTCGGGACCGGGGTCTTGGAGATGATCGGGCAGGCATCCGGCGTGGTGTCGACGATGCCGCCCCACTGGCGGTTCATGCGCACGCGGGACAGCACCGGGAACATCTCGACGATGGCCTGGATGGTGTGTTCAATCACCGGGTAGGAGCCGCGCTGGCCGTAGCCGTTGTAGCCGTCAATGCCGGCGCCGATCACCAGGTCGCCCTTGTCGGATTGGCTGATGTAGCCGTGCACGGCGTTGGACATGATCACGCTGTCGATGATCGGCTTGATCGGCTCCGACACCAGCGCTTGCAGCGGGTGGGATTCGATCGGCAGGCGAAAGCCCGCCAGCGACGCCATGTGCCCGGAGTTACCCGCCGTGACCACACCGACGCGCTTGGCGCCGATAAAGCCCTTGTTGGTTTCGACGCCGATGCACACGCCGTTTTCCTTGCGGAAACCGATGACTTCGGTCTGCTGGATCAGGTCCACGCCCAGTGCGTCGGCGGCACGGGCAAAGCCCCAGGCCACGGCGTCGTGACGGGCCACGCCGCCGCGACGTTGCACGGTGGCGCCCATGACCGGGTAGCGGGTGTTCTTCGAGCAGTCGAGGTACGGGATCTCGTCGGCCACTTGCTTGGCATTGAGCAGTTCGCCGTCCACACCGTTGAGGCGGTTGGCGCTGACGCGACGCTCGGAATCACGGATGTCTTGCAGGGTGTGGCACAGGTTGTAGACGCCACGCTGGGAGAACATCACGTTGTAGTTCAGGTCCTGGGACAAGCCTTCCCACAGTTTCATCGCGTGTTCGTACAGGTGCGCCGACTCGTCCCACAGGTAGTTGGAACGCACGATGGTGGTGTTGCGCGCGGTGTTACCGCCGCCCAGCCAGCCTTTCTCGACCACAGCCACGTTGGTGATGCCGTGTTCTTTGGCCAGGTAGTAGGCGGTCGCCAGACCATGCCCGCCGCCGCCGACGATGACCACGTCGTAGACCTTTTTCGGCGTGGGCGTGCGCCACATCTTCTGCCAGTTTTCGTGGTGGCTGAGTGAGTGCTTGAAGAGGCCGAAGCCCGAGTAGCGTTGCATAGTCATTACTCCAAAACCGCGCTCAGCGATAAACCGGGAAATCAGCGCACAGGGCAGACACGTGCTTGGCCACGTTGGCCTCGACGTCGGCGTCGCCGAGGTTGTCGAGGATGTCGCAGATCCAGCCGGCAAGCTCAATGCATTGCGGCACTTTGAAACCGCGCGTGGTCACCGCCGGGGTGCCGATGCGCAGGCCCGAGGTCACGAACGGCGACTGCGGGTCATTCGGCACGGCGTTCTTGTTGACCGTGATGTGGGCGCGGCCAAGGGCGGCGTCCGCCTCTTTGCCGGTGAGGCCCTGACGGATCAGGCTGACCAGGAACAGGTGGTTGTCGGTGCCGCCGGACACCACGTCGTAGCCGCGCTTGATAAACACACTGGCCATGGCCTGGGCGTTTTCGATCACTTGTTGCTGGTAGACCTTGAAGCCAGGCTCCGCCGCTTCCTTGAAGCACACCGCCTTGCCGGCGATCACATGCATCAGCGGGCCGCCCTGGGCGCCGGGGAAGACGGCGGCGTTGAGTTTTTTCTCAATCTCTTCATTGGCCTTAGCCAGGATCAAACCGCCACGCGGACCGCGCAGGGTCTTGTGGGTAGTGGTGGTGACCACGTCGGCATACGGCAGCGGGTTCGGGTACAAACCGGCAGCCACCAAGCCGGCGACGTGGGCCATGTCGACAAACAGCAGCGCGCCAACCTTGTCGGCAATCGCGCGGAAACGTGGGAAATCCAAAGTCTTGGAATAGGCAGAGAAACCCGCCACGACCATTTTCGGCTTGTGCTCCACCGCCAGGCGCTCGACTTCGTCGTAGTCGATCAGGCCGGTGTCAGTGTTGATGCCGTATTGCACCGCGTTGTACAGCTTGCCCGAGGACGACACTTTGGCGCCGTGGGTCAAGTGACCGCCATGGGCCAGGCTCATGCCGAGGATGGTGTCGCCGGCGTTCAGCAGCGCCAGGTAAACCGCGCTGTTGGCGGACGAGCCGGAGTGCGGCTGCACGTTGGCGTAATCGGCGCCGAACAGCTGCTTGGCGCGCTCGATGGCCAGGGCTTCAACCTTGTCCACGTGCTCGCAGCCACCGTAGTAGCGCTTGCCGGGGTAGCCTTCGGCGTATTTGTTGGTGAGGCCGCTGCCCTGAGCTTCCATCACGCGTTTGCTGGTGTAGTTCTCTGACGCGATCAGCTCGATATGATCTTCCTGACGCTGCTCCTCGGCATTCATCGCCGCCAGCAAGGCGTCGTCATATCCCTGGATCTGGTCTTTTTTGCTGAACATCGCGTCTCTCCCAGCCTTTCGTATTGTTGAGGCCCGTGCAGGGCCCTTTGATGCGATGGTAGGGCTGGCGCAGACAGGTCAAATGCCTACGGACGCCACGCAAAGGTGCGTTTACGACATAGCGGCAACAACGCAGAACAAATGTGGGAGGGGGCTTGCCCCCGATAGCGGTGGATCAGCTTGCACATGTGTCGGCAGACACACTGCCATCGGGGGCAAGCCCCCTCCCACACGGGTTAGGCGATGATCTTGCGCACGAGTAGCAACATCAGGAAATGCAGTGGATACAGGGCATACGCCCAACGGCGCATGGCCGGAGGCGAGACGTTTTTGGCCTGTCGCAACAAGACCAAACCGGCCAATGGCGCGATCAGGCAAGCGGCCAATCCCAAAAGCGCCACGGGCGTGCCGCTGTTGAGCAAAATCTGCCATTGATTGGCGGCCACACAGACCAACCCTGGCAACACGCTGAAATACCAAGGTCGACGAAACACCATCAGCATCGCCAGCGGCAGCAAGACACCGAAAAAACCGAACATCAACTGCGTGGTAAACACCGCGCCCAAAGCGAGGGCGATCAGTGCCAATCCTCGATCAACGAGCGCCTTCTGCTGCCATCCTCGGGCAACCAGCAGGCCCAGCGCCAGGGTCGGCAGCACGTTCAAGGTATCGGCATCGTCGATAAACAGTCGGTACGGCACTTCGCTGATCACACTGAACAGCAGCAGCCAGCCCAGGTAACGCCATTGGCCCGTTACCGGCGCATCCTTGACCCGGTGCAGGTTTGCCGCAATCGCCAGGCAAAACCACGGGAATGCCAGGCGCCCCGGAACGTACAGGCCATCCAGGCTCCAACCCACATAGCGCAGGTGATCCAGGACCATGCTCAGCAGCGCCAACCACTTGAGCAGGTCCAAGGCGCCATCGCGCGCCTGCTTGGCAGGAATCGTTTCAGTACCGTGCATAATTCCCCAGTGACTTTGCATTTACAGTGCGTGCGCCCGCCCAACATTCTTGGTTACAGTGCGCACCAACATCGACCACAGGAATGGGCCATGACCGACAAGAGCCAACAATTCGCCAGCGACAACTATTCCGGCATCTGCCCGGAAGCCTGGGCCGCCATGGAACTCGCCAACCAGGGCCATCAGCGCGCCTATGGCGATGATGAATGGACCCACCGCGCCGCCGACGGTTTCCGCAATCTGTTCGAAACCGACTGCGAAGTCTTCTTCGCCTTCAACGGCACCGCCGCCAACTCGCTGGCGCTGTCCTCGCTGTGCCAGAGCTACCATAGCGTGATTTGCTCGGAAACCGCCCACGTCGAAACCGACGAATGCGGCGCGCCGGAGTTTTTCTCCAACGGCTCCAAACTGCTCACCGCCCGCACTGAAAACGGCAAGCTGACCCCGGAATCGATCCGCGAGATCGCGCTCAAGCGCCAGGACATTCATTACCCCAAACCACGCGTGGTCACCCTGACCCAAGCCACCGAAGTCGGCAGCGTGTACACCCCGCAAGAAATCCGCGCGATCAGTGCCACCTGCAAAGAACTGGGCCTGAACCTGCACATGGACGGCGCACGCTTCTCCAACGCCTGCGCGTTCCTCGGCTGTTCCCCGGCCGACTTGACCTGGAAAGCCGGCGTGGACGTATTGTGCTTCGGCGGCACGAAAAACGGCATGGCGGTGGGTGAAGCCATCCTGTTCTTCAACCACAAGCTGGCTGAAGACTTCGACTACCGCTGCAAACAGGCCGGTCAGTTGGCGTCGAAAATGCGCTTCCTCTCGGCGCCGTGGGTGGGCCTGCTGGAAAACGACGCCTGGCTCAAACACGCACGCCACGCCAACCACTGCGCGCAATTGCTGAGCAGCCTGGTGGCAGACATTCCTGGTGTGGAATTGATGTTCCCGGTGCAAGCCAACGGCGTGTTCCTGCAACTCTCGGAAGCGGCCATCGAGGCCTTGACGGCCAAGGGCTGGCGCTTTTACACCTTCATCGGCAAAGGCGGCGCGCGGTTCATGTGTGCGTGGGATACCGAAGAAGAGCGCGTGCGCGAATTGGCGGCAGATATCCGCGAAGTGATGGGCGCCTGAATTCACCATTGAACAAAATGTGAGAGGGGGCTTGCCCCCTCCCACATTTGACCCTGCCCGCTTGAGGGTTTGGCCTATCAGAACTCGATACGCACATCACCCTTCGGCACGCTGCAGCACGACAGGATGTAGCCTTCGGCCTCGTCTTCTTCGGTAATCCCGCCGTTGTGGTCCATCTCGACCTCCCCGCCCAGCTTCATCACCTTGCAGGTGCCGCAGATGCCCATCCCGCAGGCTTTGGGAATCAGCAGGCCAAGCTTGGCCGCAGCGGCGTGGACAGTTTCGCCCGGTGCCACGCGAATGCTCTTGCCCGACGCAATGAATTCCACCTGATGCAGGTCGGCCAAGTCGATTTCCGGTGCGTCGGCGGCCTGTTCGGCTTGCTCCACCGCGTCGGCACGCGCTTCCGGCGGTGTCGCGCCAAAGGACTCTTCGTGGTAGCGCGTCATGTCAAAGCCCGCCACTTCCAGCAGGCGCTTCACCGCGTTCATGTACGGCGTAGGGCCACAGCAGAACACTTCGCGCTCGAGGAAGTCCGGCACCATCAGTTCGAGCATCTTGTGGTTCAGGTAGCCGCGATAACCGGCCCAGGGCTCGCCCAGGCCGTGTTTTTCACAGATCAGGTGCAGGCTGAAGTTGTCGATCCGCGACGCCATGTGTTCCAGCTCGCGGTGGTAAATGATGTCTTTGGGTGAGCGCGCGCTGTGGATAAAGGTCATGTCGACATTGGCGTTGGTGTCGTAATACCACCGCGCCATGGACATCACCGGCGTGATGCCAACGCCGCCGCTCAGATACAGCACTTTCGGGTTGCTGAAATCGATGGCATTGAACAGCCCCACCGGCCCGTGCACCGCCAGCTCCTGGCCTTCGTGCAGCGTGTCGTGCAGCCAGTTGGAAACCTTGCCGCCCGGCACGCGTTTGATCGTCACCGAAAAGCTGTACGGCACCGACGGTGAACTGGAGATGGTGTAGGAGCGCATGATCGGCTGGCCGTCGATTTCCAGCTCCAGGGTGACGAACTGCCCCGGCTTGAAAAAGAACAGGATCGGCTGGTCGGCCATGAAGCAGAAGGTGCGCACGTCCCAGGTTTCCTGGATGACTTTGACGCAACGGACAATGTGCCGACCATTGGCCCAGGTCTGGGTGGTGACCGGATTCAGGAAGCTGTTGGACATGCTGTTCTCCGCAGCCGTATATCGGCCTGATGGTGGCGATTCTGCGTAACGCGAGAAACGTCCATTTACCTATCTGCGACATTCACATACTTATCGCGACCAGCCCCCATACCACGGGGGTTGCGCGTCGGGATCAGAGTGGGCCATGTCGCTAATGGACAAGGTTCTGGCCTTTGCCGGGCCCACACTCGCTCCCAACAACGACGCTTTCTTTACGCCTTGCTGCAAAACCTGATCAGCCACTATTCGCCGGCCACACAGAATGGCCCTGAGGACACACACGATGGACGTCACCGCAACCTTAAGCTTGGGCGATCCGCTGGAACCCGCACGCAAGGCCACCGCGCAAATGCTGCAAGAGCGCGAGCGCACTTTTTCGCTGCCGCAGCCGTTTTACTCTGACGAGCGGCTGTTTGATATCGACATGCAGGAGATCTTCCAGAAAGAGTGGTTGATCGCCGGCATGACCTGCGAGATTCCCACCAAGGGCAACTACCTGACCCTGCAAGTGGGCAAGAACCCGATCATCGTGATCCGTGGCGCCGAGGGCGTGGTGCACGCCTTTCACAACGTGTGCCGTCACCGTGGCTCGCGCCTGTGCACCAGCGACAAGGGCAAGGTCGCCAAACTCGTCTGCCACTACCACCAGTGGACCTACGAGCTCGACGGCCGCCTGCTGTTCGCCGGCACCGAGATGGGCGCCGACTTCGACATGAAGCAGTACGGCTTGAAACCCGTGAACGTGAAGACCGCCGGCGGCTACATCTTCATCAGCCTGGCCGAGAACCCGCCGGCCATCGACGACTTCCTGTCGACGCTGAACCACTACATGGAACCCTACGACATGGAAAACACCAAGGTGGCGATCCAGACCACCTTGTTCGAAAAAGCCAACTGGAAGCTGGTGCTGGAAAACAACCGCGAGTGCTACCACTGCAACGCCTCGCACCCGGAATTGTTGAAAACCCTGCTGGAATGGGACGACGTCACTGACCCGCGCGCCGACCAGGCCTTCAAGGACCACGTCGCCGCTTCCGCCGCCGCCTGGGATGCCGAGAAGATCCCTTACGCCCACGCCAGCTTCGGCCTGCGTAACCGCATCGTGCGCATGCCGCTGCTCAAGGGCACCGTGTCGATGACCCTGGACGGCAAGCAAGGCTGCAACAAGCTGATGGGCCGCATCAAGAACCCGGACCTGGGCTCGATGCGCATCCTGCACCTGCCGCACTCGTGGAACCACTGCATGGGCGATCACATCATCGTGTTCACCGTGTGGCCGATCAGCGCCCAGGAAACCATGGTCACCACCAAGTGGATCGTGCACAAGGACGCCGTCGAAGGCGTGGACTACGACGTGGAGCGCATGCGCAAAGTGTGGGACGCCACCAACGACCAGGACCGTCGCCTGGCCGAAGAAAACCAGCGCGGGATCAACTCCACCGCCTATCAGCCAGGGCCTTACTCCAAGACGTATGAGTTTGGTGTGGTGAATTTTGTGGATTGGTACAGCGAGCGCTTGCTGAGCAACCTGGGCGCTGCGCCGGCGCCATACCTCAAGGGCGTGGCCGCACACGAGTAACTGACACGCGACCGATCAAAATGTGGGAGCGGGCTTGCCCGCGAATGCAGTGGATCAGCCAGCCCATCGGGTGACTGACACACCGCCTTCGCGAGCAAGCCCGCTCCCACATCAGGTTTCCACACTGCTCAAGAATTGATCAACTCCCTTGCAACCCTTTCCCGCCTTGCCCTCCAGCCTTCGCCCAACAACTTATCCACAAAGCCACCCACAGCAATTGTGGGCAAGTGCGCGATCTTCTGAAAATAAATGAAGAAAATCCGTGACTTATTCCAGCCGTGCGCTTTCGCAATCGTTTGATCACTTATTGATCAACTCTCTGAAAGCCCCTAAATACGTGGCCTGTGGCAGTACGCGAACACCTTATCCACAGAAGCACCAACAGACTTTGGGGGCAACTTTACCGATGCTGTGGAAAACCGCGTCAACCCTTCATAAATCGCGGGTTTCAAGGTTTTAATTGAGCAAACAGCGCGAATTGATCAAATTTTGATCGCATCAATGAAAGCCTTTATCTACGTGGCCTGCAGCCAGTAGCGAACATCTTATCCACAGAAGCGCCAACAGACTTTGGGGGCAAGTCGGTACCGGCGAAAGAAGTTATTCATAGAAAAACCCCAGGAAAAACCGCTGGTTAGCCTGGTTGTTTTTCGTACAGGGGGCTACAGGGCTTGATTTACCGGGGCTGTGGACAGCCGCGAACAGGTTATCCACAGACGGGTCAACAGGGATTGTGGGTAAGCCCACAGATCAAATGTGGGAGCCGGGCTTGCCCGCGATGCAGGCAACTCGGTTTATCAGCTAGACCGAAGTGAGGCTATAGCAGGCAAGCCAGCTCCCACAGGGCATCAGCGCACCACGCCTTCTTCAATCAGCAGCTTGAGAATGGCCTCAGCGCCCGCCTCGGGACTAAGTCCCTTGAGCACCTGCCCCCCGCCGCCGCTGGCCTTGGCCGTAGCAGCCTTCATGCGGTCGGCGCCGCTCTTGGCCTTGATCACTTTGAGGCGCTTGGGCCGCGGCTTGGCCGGCTGCAGCACCGCACCTGTGAATAACTCGTCTTGCTCAATCTCGACTTCATGGGCGGCCAATTCTCCGCGCTGCCCAGGGCCGTAGGCACTTTGCCGTGGCTTGGGCGCGGCGTTATCCACCGTGGCCAGAAACGGCAGGCGCACCTTCAAGCGCCGCCGCTGCCCGCGCGGCAAGGCTTGCAGCACGTGGGCGATGCCGCCGTCGATGGACTCCACCTGCGCCAGGCCGACAATCAGCGGCCAGCCCAGTTGCTCGGCCAGCAGAAACGGCAACATGCCCGAGCCCTCGCCGGTTTCCGCCTGGCTGCCGGTGAGCACCACCTGGGCACCGGCGCCGCGCAGGTAATCGCTGAGGGCAGGCAAGGCGTCAGCGCCGTCCGGCTGCTCAAGCACATGCAATTGCGGCAAACCCATGCCCAGGTAACTGCGCAACGTCGGCTCGTGAATGTTGCCGGCGTGCAGCACCTGCAACTTTTCCCCAGCCATTTGCAGGCCCAACTCGACGGCGCGGGCATCCTGCTCCGCGCGGCGTGGCCGGCCGGAAGTGGGGTGGGCGCCGATGGATACCAAGCTGATTACAGGTGTTGTCATGGTCATGTCCTTAAGCCGCATCGCGCTTGGCGCCATTGCGGTAGGCCTCGACCGCAGCGATCAAGGCTTGCAGAATCGCGGCGCTCTCGCCGATCACCGACAGGTCGGCACGCTTGATCATGTCGCAGCCAGGATCGAGGTTGATCGCCACCACCTTGTCGCAGGCGCCAATGCCTTGCAGGTGCTGGATCGCCCCGGAAATGCCCACGGCCACGTAAACCCGCGCCGTGACCCAGGTGCCACTGGCGCCGACCTGGCGATCACGCGCCATAAAGCCATCGTCCACCGCCACCCGCGAGGCGCCTTCGGTGGCGCCCAGGGCTGCGGCGGTTCGGTGGAACAGTGCCCAGTCCTTCACGCCATTGCCGCCGGAGAAAATAAACTCCGCTTCGGCCATGGGAATCGCGCCGGGGTCCACCGCCACCGCACCGAGGTCTTCGATACGCGGCAAGCTGCGCGCCAAGGGTGTGGATAACTCCACGGGCAATGCCTCGTGACGTGTTTCGCTGACCGGTTCGGCGCACTCCACGGCCGCCAGGATCAGGCGCGGCAATGGCCGGGCCAAGTCTTCCTGGCCCGCACCCGCGCGGCCGATGCATTCTTCGCCCTTGATCTGCCAGACCCGCGTGGCCGGGCGCTCCTTGAGGCTGGCGGCAAAACGCCGACCCAATTCACCACCACCGCTGCGGCTGTCCGGCAGCAGCCAGTGGCGCGGGTTGAACTGGTTATCCACAGCCCGCAGGCCCTGGACGCGTTGCTCCGGTGAATAACCGTCGAATTCGTGACCTTCCAACACCAGCAAGCGATCAACGCCGGCCGTGGCAAAGGCACTTTCCTTGTGGTCGCCAAACACCACCGCCAGCACAGCGCCATCGCTGCCGGCGAGTTGCTGCGCCAGGCCGAGCACGTCGCGGTCGTGGCTGCTCAGGCGGCCGCCGACCATGTCCGGCACCACGCTGATATAAAACGCCGGCGCCGGTACCTGATGCAGCGGCAACTGCACTTGCACCGCCGCCGTGCGCTTGGCCGCGCCGCCCTGCTGGGCACCGCTGCGGTCAATGCGTTTGATGCCGTTGGGGCCGATAAAACCGACCCCATGCATGTTCTTGCGGATGACGCCGTTGGGTCCCATCCAGCTGTGTTGCAGCGGCTGCATCGCCGCATGCAGCGGGTGCAGGCGGTTGCGGGCGATCCATTCGGCCCGTGGGTCGCGGCGGATAATGTCGCTCATCAGTGCACCTCCGCAGGTTCACGCTTAATCGGGGCTTTTGTCGAGGCGGCGTCTTCGAGCAAAGCGTCAGCCACCAGTTCGGCGATGTCTTTGATCAACGGGCGCGGTTCAACCACACCTTCGAGCATCGCCGTGCACTGCGGGCAACCCACAGCCACCAGCTCGGCGCCGGTTTCGCGGATGTCTTCCATGCGCATATCGGGAATGCGTTGCTTGCCGGGAATGTCGGTGATCGGCGCACCGCCACCGCCACCGCAGCAGCGTGAACGGAAGCCCGAGCGTTGCATCTCCTTGACCTCGATGCCCAGCGCGCGCAGCACTTGGCGCGGCGCCTCGTATTCGCCGTTGTAGCGGCCCAGGTAACAAGGGTCGTGATAGGTCACGCTGTCGCCTTTGTGCTGGCCCAGGTTCAACGCGCCGTCGCCGATCAGTTCGGCCATGAAGGTGCTGTGGTGCTGCACCCGGTAGTTACCGTTGAAGGCGCCGTACTCGTTTTTGAGTACGTGGAAGCTGTGCGGGTCGCAGGTGACGATGCGCTTGAAGCAGTATTTTTCCAGGGTCTGGATATTGCGCGTGGCCAGCAGCTGGAAGGTGGCTTCATCGCCCAGACGCCTCGCGACGTCGCCGCTGTCGCGCTCTTCCAGGCCGAGCACCGCGAAGTCGACCTTGGCCGCTTTCAGCACTTTGACGAAGGCGCGCAGGGTGCGTTGGTTGCGCATGTCGAAAGCGCCGTCACCGACCCAGAACAACACGTCGGCGCTGCCTTTTTCACTGAACAGCGGCAGGTTCAAATCCGCCGCCCAGTTCAGGCGGCCGCCCGGTGCAAAACCGCCGGGGTTGTCGGTGGCGATCAGGTTTTCCAGGACTTCGGCGCCCTTGTTCGGCGTGGCGCCTTTTTCCAGGGTGAGGTGGCGGCGCATGTCGACGATGGCGTCCACGTGCTCGATCATCATCGGGCACTCTTCCACGCAGGCGCGGCAGGTGGTGCACGACCACAGGGTTTCGGCATCCACCAGGCCGTTGACGATCGGCTGGTGCGGGTTACCGGCATGTTCGCCCACCGGTTTGCCGGGATACGGGCTGCCGGCGAACTTGGCATCGGTGCCACCGGCCAGGCCGACCACCATGTCCTGAATCAACTTCTTCGGGTTCAGCGGCTGGCCGGCGGCGAACGCCGGGCATGCGGCTTCGCACTTGCCGCATTGCACGCAGGCATCGAAGCCGAGCAGTTGGTTCCAGGTGAAATCCTTGGGTTTTTCCACGCCCAGCGGCGCGGTTTTATCGCTCAAGTCCAGCGGCTTCAAACCGGTGGAACGGCCGCCACCAAAACGTTCGGCGCGGCGGTGCCAGGCCAGGTGCAGCGCACCGGCGAAGGCGTGTTTCATCGGGCCGCCCCAGGTCATGCCGAAGAACATTTCCGACACGCCCCACAGCACGCCCAGGCTCAGCAATGCCGCCAGCAGCCAGCCGCCGAAGTCGGCCGGCAGAATCCCGGCCACCGGCAACGTCACCAGGAAGAAGCTCACCGAGAACGCCATCAGGCTTTTCGGCAGGCGCATCCACGGGCCTTTGGACAGGCGCGACGGCGGGTTGCGACGGCGCAGGTAGACGAACGTGGCGCCGACAAACATCAGCACCGACGCCAGCAGCAAGGCGTAGCCGAGGATGCGGTTATGCAGGCCGAAACCGTGCACCAGAATCGCCAGCAACGCCGACAGCACAAAGCCCAGGGCGGTGGCGACGTGGGTGTTGGCGATGTATTTGTCGCGGGCGACCACATGGTGCAGGTCGACCATGTAGCGCTTGGGCATGGCCAGCAGACCGCCGAGCAGGTCGACCTTGGAGGCGCGGCCGCGGCGCCACATGTTCACCCGGCGCAGGGCGCCCAGCAAAGCCAGGCCCAGCGCCGCGAACAAAAGAACAGGCAGCAAGGTGTTCAACATGGTGAAGCTCCCACAAACCGCACATATCTACTGTGAAACTGGCCTGAATGTGGGAGGGGGCTCGCCCCCGAAAGCGGTGGGTCAGCTACAGCTGTATCACCTGACCCGCCGCCATCGGGGGCAAGCCCCCTCCCACCTTTTTGACCGAGTTCACCTCGTCAGAAATCCTTGCACAGGCGCAGGGCGTCATAGATCGCGGCGTGGGTATTACGCTGCGCCACACAGTCACCGATGCGGAACAGCAAGTACCCCTCGCCCGGCTCGCTCAGGCACGGCTGCGGCTGGATCGCGAACAGCGCTTCGATGTCCATCTGGCCTTTGTTGCGCGAACCCTGCTTGAGCGCGTAGTAGATCTCTTCATCCGGACGCACGCCGTTCTCGACCACCACTTGATCGACCACGCGTTCTTCCTTGGCGCCGGTGTATTCGTTCTCCAGCACCGCCACCAGCTTGTCGCCTTCGCGGTAGACCTTTTCCAGCATCATGTCGCCGGTCATGATCACTTCTTTCGGGTACATGCTGCGGTAGTAGGTCGGGAACGACGTACCGCCCACGGCCACACCCGGCTTGATGTCGTCGGTGACGATCTCGACCTGGCTGCCTTTGTCGGCCAGGAAGTCCGCCACCGACATGCCGGTGAATTCGCAAATGGTGTCGTACACCAGCACGTTCTTGCCCGGCGCGACCTTGCCATCGAGCACGTCCCAGCTGCTGACCACCAGGCCTTCTGCTGCGCCCCAATGTTCGTTCTGCTCCAGGAACGGGTGCCCACCGACGGCCAGCACCACCACGTCCGGGCGCAGGTCGAGGATCGCATCGGCGTTTGCCGCCACGCCCAGGCGCAGGTCGACGTTCAAGCGCGCCAGCTCCAGCTGGAACCAACGCGTAATACCGGCAATCTGGTCGCGCTGCGGTGCTTTGGAAGCGGTGGTGATTTGCCCGCCGATAAAGTCTTTCTTCTCGAACAACGTCACGTCATGGCCACGCTCGGCGGCGACGCGCGCCGCTTCCATCCCGGCAGGGCCGGCACCGACCACCACGACTTTGCGTTTGGGCCCGGTGGACTTCTCGATGATGTGCGGCACGCCCATGTATTCACGCGAGGTCGCGGCGTTCTGGATGCACAGCACATCCAGCCCTTGGTACTGGCGGTCGATGCAGTAGTTGGCGCCGACGCACTGTTTGATCTGGTCGATCTGGCCCATCTTGATCTTGGCGATCAGGTGCGGGTCAGCGATGTGGGCGCGGGTCATGCCGACCATGTCCACGTAGCCGCCTTCCAGAATGCGCGTTGCCTGGTTCGGGTCCTTGATGTTCTGCGCGTGCAGCACCGGGGCCTTGACCACTTCCTTGATCCCGGCCGCCAAGTGCAAAAAGGGCTCCGGTGGATAACTCATGTTCGGGATCACGTTGGCCAGGGTGTTGTGGGTGTCACAGCCCGAGCCGACCACGCCGATAAAGTCCAACATGCCGGTGTCGTCGTAGTACTTGGCGATCTGTTTCATGTCCTCGTGGGACAGGCCGTCTGGGTGAAATTCATCGCCGCACAGGCGAATGCCCACGCAGAAATCCGGGCCGACCTCAGCCCGCACAGCCTTCAATACCTCAAGGCCAAAACGCATGCGGTTTTCGAAGCTGCCGCCCCATTCGTCTGTGCGTTTGTTGACCCGTGGGCTCCAGAACTGGTCGATCATGTGCTGGTGCACCGCCGACAGCTCCACGCCATCCAGGCCTCCGGCCTTAGCGCGCGCCGCAGCGCTGGCGTAGTTGCCGATCACCCGCCAGATTTCTTCCGGCTCGATGGTTTTGCAGGTGGCGCGGTGCACCGGCTCGCGGATGCCCGACGGCGACAGCAATGTGGGCCAATGCTCGCCATCCCAGCGCGAGCGACGGCCCATGTGGGTAATCTGGATCATGATTTTGGCGCCATGCTTGTGCATGGCATCGGCCAGGTTCTGGAAGTGCGGGATGATCCGGTCATCGGCCAGGTTCACCGATTTCCACCAGCCTTGCGGGCTGTCGATGGCCACACTGGAAGAACCGCCGCAGATCGCCAGGCCGATCCCGCCCTTGGCTTTCTCTTCGTAATACTTCACATAGCGGTCGGTGGTCATGCCGCCGTCGGTGGCATACACCTCGGCGTGGGCGGTACTGAGCACGCGGTTGCGGATGGTCAGTTTGCCGATCTGGATCGGCGCGAACATTGCTTCGAAAGCCATGGCACGGTTCCTCGACTTACAACGGCTTGACGGTGAACAGGCCGTCGTCGTGGCCCTCTTCGGAGCCTCCGTACACTTGCTCGGCCACGGTGCGGATCTGACTGCCACGCGCCTGCAGAATCTGGTCCATGGCGCCGGCAAACCAGCCGGTGAACATGTAGTCGACTTTGCGCCCGACCTTGCCGTACACGTAGACAAATGCCGAGTGCTCGAGCTTGACGCTGGCGGTGCCTTTGTCGAGGTCGATGTCCTGGATCTTGAACAGGCCCCAGCCGCGTTGCGACAGGCGCTTCATGTAGTGCTCGAACACCGCGACGCCTTCCAGGCCGTGGCATTCAGCTTCTTTTTCACACCAGTGCCAGGCGGATTTGTAGCCGGCCTTGTAGAGGATTTCGGCGTAGGCATCTGCGCCCAGCACTTCCTCGATACCCATGTGGTTATTGACGAAGAAATGGCGCGGCACGTACAGCATCGGCAGGGCGTCGGAGGTCCAGACACCGGTTTCGCTGTCGACTTCGATTGGCAATTGCGGGGCGATCTTGGCCATGGAAACTTAACTCCAGAAAATTCGTTTTGATGCCCCCGGCACAGATGGCCGGAGGAAAAGAGAGGTTGGCTTATTCGCCCCAGACGTCCTTGAGGACGTTGACCCAGTTTTCGCCCATGATCTTGCGTACCACACGCTCGCTGTGGCCGCGCTTGAGCAGGGTCTCGGTGAGGTTGGGGAACTCGCCCACGGTGCGGATGCCCAGCGGGTTGATGATCTTGCCGAAGCTGGTCAGGCGGCGGGCGTAGCCCTTGTCGTGGGTCAGCATTTCGAAGAAATCCTGGCCATGGCCCTGGGTGAAGTCGGTACCGATGCCGATGGCGTCTTCGCCGACGATGTTCATGGTGTATTCGATGGCTTCGGCGTAGTCATCGATGGTCGAATCGATGCCCTTGGCCAGGAATGGCGCGAACATGGTCACACCGACAAAACCGCCGTGGTCGGCGATGAACTTCAGCTCTTCATCGGACTTGTTGCGCGGGTGCTCTTTCAGGCCGGACGGCAGGCAGTGGGAGTAGCACACCGGCTTTTTCGATTCGAGGATGACTTCTTCGCTGGTCTTGGAGCCGACGTGGGACAGGTCGCACATGATGCCGACGCGGTTCATCTCGCCGACGACTTCACGGCCAAAACCCGACAGACCGCCATCGCGCTCGTAGCAGCCGGTGCCGACCAGGTTTTGGGTGTTGTAGCACATCTGCACCACGCCCACCCCGAGCTGCTTGAAGATCTCGACGTAGCCCAGCTGGTCTTCAAACGCATGGGCGTTCTGGAAGCCGAAGATGATGCCGGTTTTGCCCTGTTCCTTGGCTTTGCGGATGTCGGCGGTGGTTTTCACCGGGATCACCAGGTCGCTGTTCTCACGGATCAGGGTCTGGCTGGCCACGATGTTATTGATCGTGGCCTGGAAGCCTTCCCACACCGACACGGTGCAGTTGGCGGCGGTCAGCCCACCTTTGCGCATGTCCTCGAACAGGTCGCGGTTCCACTTGGCAATGATCAGCCCGTCGATAACGATGCTGTCGGCGTGCAATTGCGCTGGGCTCATCAGGCGTCCCCTTATTGGCGATTCATGCGCCGAATCGTCTGCCGGCGCTTTGGGGCCAGCATATGCCCAGGGGCTGAACGAACCGGGTGCAAAAACGACAGGGGAATTGCCGAAAGCGTCAATCCGCGACAAAGGCCTACATGACACGTCTGACTGACGACTGTTCTTTGTCTTACGCTTGAGCCAGAATTCCGCATCACCTGATATGAGACGGCGCAATGAAATCGATTTTCCTGGCTTTGGCACTCATCGCAACCGGCGTCCACGCAGCCGAAGACACCGACAACACGCCCTGCGATGGCATCGAAAACGACAAACAAACCCTGGAATGCGCCACTTACAACAAAACCACCGCTGAACAATTGCTCAAAGACAACTATCAAGGCCTGCTGGAACGCATGGGTTCGACCTATGGCAGCAACAAGTCGCAACTGGCCGACATTACCGCTCGTCTGAAGGATGCTCAGCAAAAGTGGGAAAAACTGCGTGACGCCGATTGCGCGGTGGACACCTTCCCGGCGGTGAACGGCAGCAAGGAATACGCGATTCAACTCAATGACTGCCTGGCGCGGATGAGTGATGAGCGGTCGGAGTTTTTGGAGTCGATCGGGCAGGAATAAGCGACAATCTCTGCCACTTTCCTCTGTATCAAGGCCATTCATGACTATTTGCGGCATCGAAATCAAAGGCAGCGAAGCCATCATCGCTGTCGCCTCCCTGGACAACCAGGCGCTGACCCACATCGCCCTGGCCACCAAGAAAATCGCCCTGGAAGACGACGATGAGGCAGCCAACGTCAAAGCATTCGCCGCGCAGGTGAAGGCGTTTATGCAGGCAAACGCCATCACCCGCATCGCGATCAAGAAGCGCAGCAAGAAAGGCGAATTCGCCGGTGGCCCGACCACGTTCAAGATTGAAGGCGTGTTTCAGCTGCTGGAGGGGGTTGAGGTGACGTTGCTGTCGCCGCAGACCATCAATGCGCAGAACAAGAAGCACGGCTTTGAGTTGCCGGCTTCGCTGAACAAGTATCAGCACGAGGCCTTCAAGGCGGCGTGTTCGGCGCTGGTAAAGAAATAAACCACGACGCCTATCAAATGTGGGAGGGGCTTGCCCCCGATGTCGGTGTTTCAGTCACTTATAGGCTGCTGACCCACCGCTATCGGGGGCAAGCCCCCTCCCACATGGGTTTTGTGGTGCGCTTCAGCGCTTGTGCAGCAGCCAATCCCCGAAGGATTTGTCTTCCAGGGCATAGCCGCCCCGGCTCGACTTCCACACCAGCTCCTTGTCGCGCAAAGCATCGATGCACGCCTGTATGGTCTGGGTGCCCGGCACCACATCGCTGCCCATGTCCTCCAGGGCTTTGCTCACCGCCGTGAGGGTGCTGTCGGTGAACGGCGCAAAGGGTTCGTTGTTCTGCGAACGCTCCACCATCACTTCCAACACGGCGCGCTGGGGGATGGTGAGGTTGTTCCAGGCGCTTTCGAACTCCGTCCACACGCCCGCGCGCAGGAATTCAGCACGACTGTGCAGCAACTGGCCCAAGTTGCTCGCTTCGCCCAGCTCCAGCGCCACTTCGCCAATAATGGTGCGCAGCATCTCGGGGCGACGGCCTACCAGCTCGAAGGCTTCGTCGATATCCGCCGCGTCGAATTGATTGGTGCTGGCCAAATGCGCGTTGAGGTGCGCAGTGTAGGCTTGGGTGAACGCTTTGCCGAGCAAGGGAAACGGCGTGATGCTGGAGCCGAAGAACGGCTGGCTTTTGCCCAACACCAAATGCGCCAGCTTGTCGCGGTTGGACCCGGTGAACACCAGGCGCAAGCCGCTGCCCTCTTCGTCACGGCCTTGGTTGAGCTGATCCCGGGCAGCTTTCAACGCGAACATCGCGTTAATACCGGACTCGGTGGTTAAAGCATGCTGCGCTTCGTCAATCACCAGCACCACGGGTTTTTCCGCGGCGCTGTGGAGCAGCTCCAAGGCTTGGGTCAGTGTTGCACCGACGGGCAATTGTGGCTTGGTGAAGTCCCAGGACAGGGTGCGCAGAAAGCTTAGTTTCTCGATGCCAATGTTCTTGGCGAGTTTGCGAATGCCCTTTTCATAAGGCACCAGCGCAGCGGCAATGGCGCTGGCGATCAACTCCGCCGGATCTTTCTCTTTGTCGGCCCAGAGATCGACATACACCGTCAGCCAACCCCGCAGTTGGCACTCGGGGATCAGGTCTTCACGCAAAAAAGTGCTTTTGCCGGTGCGGCGCGGCGCCGCGAGAAACAGGCCAGAGGTAAAATCCTGAATACCGGCCCCCACCAAACCGTCGGCAATGCTGCCTGCCAGGGCGGGGCGGCGGAATACGAAGCCGCTGTTCTTCGACATGCTTTTATACTCAATTATGGAAAGGACTATAAATTATAGTAGCGAGTATAATTAACTATAATTACCCGTCAAACCACCTCCCGTCGCCGATCCTCCCTTGGGCACTTGGCAAACCGCGCCCGATAGCTGCGCGTGAAATACGACGGCGACTCAAACCCGCACGCAATACTCACCTCCAACACACTCATGTCGCTCTGACGCAATAGCTGCCGGGCTTTTTCCAGGCGCAGGCCGAGGTAGAAATTGCTTGGCGTGTCGTTCAGATGCAGACGAAACAACCGCTCCAACTGGCGCCGGGTGACTTTGATCGCCTCGGCCAATGCCAGGGTGGTCAGCGGCGGCTCGGTGTGTTGTTCCATTTCACCGATCACTTGCACCAGCTTCTTGTTGTTGATGCCGTAGCGCGTGGCGATCTGCATGCGCTGGTGGTCTTTGCGTGGGCGGATGCGGCCGAGCACGAATTGTTCGGAAACCTGAATCGCCAGGTCCGGGCCGTGGGCCTGGGCGATCAGGTCGAGCATCAGGTCGATGGACGCCGTGCCGCCCGCGCAGGTGATGCGACGGCGGTCGATCTCGAACAGCTCCTGGGTCACGGTGAGCTGTGGATAAGACTCCTTGAACGCATCGATGGCTTCCCAGTGCAGCGTGAGGCGGTGGCCATCGAGCAAGCCGGCCTCAGCGAGCACACAGGCGCCCGTGTCGATGGCGCCAAGGGTGACGCCGTCGTGGTCGAGGCGGCGCAGCCAGTGCTCCAGCGCGGGCGTGGTGAACTTCAAGGGTTCGAAGCCGGCGACCACCATCAGCGTCGCGCCTTTTTTCAGCGGCTCCAATGCGGCGTCGGCGTTGACCGACATGCCATTGCTCGCCAACACCGCGCCGCCGTCGGCGCTCAGCACGTGCCAGCGGTACAGCTCGCCGCGAAAGCGGTTGGCCACGCGCAGCGGTTCCAGTGCAGAGATAAAGCCGATGGCCGAGAAACCCGGCATCAGCAGAAAGTAGAAATCCTGGGACATGGTGGCGCTCTCGTAGGACGGGCAGCGTGGTCACTGTGATACGCCAGTTCAACCGGCCATTCAAGAGCACAGGTCGCTGCAGTGCAAGAGCTGGTCGCCGCCGTGCGCTTTGCCGCCCCTCAAGCTGCGTAACTTGATCCCACGGCGCACAAAGACGCCGGAACCCACAATAACGACCTGCCGAGGGATCCACCATGAACCGACTGATCAACCGCTACGTGCTTGCACTCAGCGCCAGCGCCATTTTGAGCACCCACGTGATGGCAGCCGATGCGGCGTCTTGCCAAAACGTGCGCATGGGCGTGGTGAACTGGACCGACGTGATCGCCACCAGCGCCATGACCCAAGTGTTGCTCGACGGCCTCGGCTACAAGACCAAACAGACCAGCGCGTCCCAGCAAATCATCTTCGCCGGCATTCGCGACCAACGCCTGGACCTGTTCCTGGGTTACTGGAACCCGCTGATGACCCAGACCATCACGCCATTCGTCGACGCCAAGCAAGTCAAAGTCCTCGAGAAACCCAGCCTGGAAGACGCGCGCGCCACCCTCGCCGTGCCGACTTACCTGGCGGACAAGGGCCTGAAAACCTTCGCCGACATCGCCAGGTTCGAGAAAGAACTGGGCGGCAAGATCTACGGCATCGAGCCAGGTTCAGGCGCCAACACCCAGATCAAGGCGATGATTGCCAAGAACCAGTTCGGCCTGGGCAAATTCCAGCTGGTGGAATCCAGCGAAGCCGGCATGCTCGCCGCCGTCGACCGCGCGGTACGCCGCAAGGAAGCCGTGGTGTTCTTTGGCTGGGCGCCACACCCGATGAACGTCAACGTCGCGATGACTTACCTCACCGGCAGCGACGACGCCCTGGGCCCGAACGAAGGCATGGCCACGGTGTGGAGCGTCACGTCGCCGACCTACGCCGAACAGTGCCCGAACGTGCACAAGCTGCTGACCAACCTGACCTTCACCGCCGCCGACGAGAGTCGGATGATGCAGCCGTTGCTGGATCACAAGGACGCCATTGAGTCCGCCAAGCAGTGGCTCAAGGACCACCCGCAAGACCAGCAGCGCTGGCTTGAAGGCGTGACCACCTTCGACGGCAAGCCCGCCGCGGCCAACCTGCAACTGACCAGCCAATAACCCTATTCGAATCACCGTGTCGCAGCCGCTGTGGGCTGCGAACGGCATCACTACGCCCGCCTGTAAGGAACCGACTCATGAACCACGACGTCATCATCACCTGCGCACTCACCGGTGCTGGCGACACGACCGGCAGAAGCCCACACGTGCCGGTCACTCCCAAACAAATCGCCGCCGCCGCCGTGGAAGCCGCCAAGGCGGGCGCCACCGTGGTGCACTGCCACGTGCGTGACCCGCAAACCGGCAAGTTCAGCCGCGACGTCGCGCTGTACCGCGAAGTGATGGAGCGCATCCGCGAGGCCGACATCGACATCATCGTCAACCTCACCGCCGGCATGGGCGGCGACCTGGAAATCGGCGGTGGCGAGAACCCGATGGAGTTCGGCCCCAACACCGACCTGGTCGGCCCGCTGACGCGCCTGGCGCACGTTGAAGAGCTGCTGCCGGAAATCTGCACCCTGGACTGCGGCACGCTGAACTTTGGCGATGGCGACACCATTTACGTGTCCACCCCGGCCCAGCTGCGTGCTGGCGCCAAGCGCATCCAGGAACTGGGCGTTAAGGCTGAGCTGGAAATCTTCGACACCGGCCACCTGTGGTTCGCCAAGCAGATGATCAAGGAAGGCCTGCTCGAGAACCCGCTGTTCCAACTCTGCCTGGGCATCCCCTGGGGCGCGCCGGCCGACACCACCACCATGAAAGCCATGGTCGACAACCTACCCGCCGACGCGGTGTGGGCCGGCTTCGGTATCGGCCGCATGCAAATGCCGATGGCGGCCCAAGCGGTGCTGCTGGGCGGCAACGTGCGGGTCGGCCTGGAAGACAACCTGTGGCTGGACAAGGGCGTGCTCGCCACCAACGGCCAACTGGTGGAACGCGCCAGTGAAATCCTCAGCCGCCTGGGCGCACGGGTCATGACCCCGGCGCAAGGCCGAATCAAGATGGGCCTGACCAAGCGCGGCTAATTTTTCCAAACACTACTGCACCCTGTGGGAGTCGGGCTTGCCCGCGATAGCGGTACACCAGCACCGAATACTCCAACTGACACACCGCAATCGCAGGCAAGCCAGCTCCCACATTGATCACCGAATTATTCAGGGAACGTCGACATGCGCTTTATCACTGAAATCAAAACCTTCGCCGCCCTCGGCAGCGGCGTTATCGGCAGCGGCTGGGTATCCCGCGCCCTCGCCCACGGCCTGGATGTAATCGCCTGGGACCCGGCGCCCGGTGCCGAAGCGGCCCTGCGCAAACGCGTCGCCAATGCCTGGGGCGCCTTGGAAAAACAAGGCCTGGCACCGGGTGCATCCCAAGACCGCCTGCGCTTTGTCGACACTATTGAAGCGTGCGTGAAAGACGCCGACTTCATCCAGGAAAGCGCCCCGGAACGCCTGGAACTGAAACTGGAACTGCACAGCAAAATCAGCGCAGCGGCCAAGCCGAATGCACTGATTGGTTCGAGTACTTCGGGTCTGTTGCCGAGTGAGTTCTACGAAGGTTCCACCCACCCGGAACGCTGCGTGGTCGGCCACCCGTTCAACCCGGTTTACCTGCTGCCGCTGGTGGAAGTGGTGGGCGGCCAAAACACCGCGCCCGAAGCGATTCAGGCGGCGATCACGGTGTATGAATCCCTTGGCATGCGCCCGCTGCATGTGCGTAAGGAAGTGCCGGGGTTTATCGCTGACCGCTTGCTCGAAGCGCTGTGGCGTGAGGCGCTGCACCTGGTGAATGACGGCGTGGCGACCACCGGCGAAATCGACGATGCGATCCGCTTTGGCGCCGGCTTGCGCTGGTCGTTCATGGGCACCTTCCTCACCTACACGCTGGCGGGCGGCGATGCCGGGATGCGCCACTTCATGGCGCAGTTCGGCCCGGCGCTGCAATTGCCGTGGACGTATTTGCCGGCACCGGAGTTGACCGACAAGTTGATCGACGATGTGGTCGATGGCACCAGCGATCAGTTGGGCACACACAGCATTTCGGCGCTGGAGCGCTATCGTGATGATTGCCTGTTGGCGGTGCTGGAGGCGGTGAAGACCACCAAAGCCAAGCACGGTATGAGCTTCGCCGAGTAACTGCTGTTGATTTCCTGTGGGGGCTGGCTTGCCTGCGACAGCGGTGTACGACTCACCGCCGCCATCGCAGGCAAGCCAGCTCCCACATTTAACCGAGTACATAGCCGGAATTTATGTGATGCCAGCACTCACCACCTACACCACAAAGATCCAGCCCGACTGGGTGGATTACAACGGCCACCTGCGCGATGCGTTCTACCTGTTGATTTTCAGCTACGCCACCGACGCGCTGATGGACACCCTGGGTCTGGACAGTGAAAACCGTGAGGCCAGCGGCCATTCACTGTTCACGTTGGAACTGCACCTGAATTACCTGCATGAGGTGAAACTTGATGCCGAGGTCGAGGTGCGCACTCAGCTGATCGCCCATGATGCCAAGCGCCTGCACCTCTATCACAGCCTGCACCTGGTCGCAGAGGAGAAGGAACTGGCCGGCAACGAACAGATGCTGCTGCACGTCGACCTCGCCGGTCCGCATTCGGCGCCGTTCACCGAGGCCACCCTGGAAAAACTCAGCGCGATCAGCGCGCAGCAGGCCGAGTTGCCACGCCCCGCCCTCCTCGGCCGCGTGATTGGATTGCCGCCCAAAAAACAATAAGGAGCCCCCATGCAAACCGCCGCCGCTGTTGCCGATTTTCGTACTTACCCAACCATCAGCGACCTCGCCGAGGTGCAGGTGCTGACCGATCAGCTACGCGTGCGATGGGCCGATGGCCGGGTGAGCCCGTTTCATCATCAGTGGCTGCGCGACAACTGCCCGTGCACGCAATGCGTGTACAGCGTGACCCGCGAGCAGGTGTTCGAGATTGTCGATGTGGACGAACACCTGACTGCCGTCAGCGCGCAGATCGATCAGGGATGCCTGAGTGTGCAATGGAGCGGCGGCCATCGCAGCCACTACGATCCGGGCTGGTTGCGGGCCCATGCCTATGACGACGAATCACGCGCCGAACGCCGTGCAGCCAAACCAGCATCGCAGCGATGGGACAGCACCTTCGCGTTGCCCGTTTTCGACTATGTGGGCGTGATGGAGGACCCGAACATCTTGCTGCAATGGTTGCTGGCCTTGCGTGACTCGGGCCTCACGCAAATCCGTGGCGTGCCCACCGAACCTGGCTCGCTGGCGCTGATCGCCAAGCGCATTTCGTTTATCCGCGAGAGCAACTTCGGCGTGCTCTTCAACGTGCGGTCCAAGGCCGATGCCGACAGCAATGCCTACACCGCTTTCAACCTGCCGTTGCACAGCGATTTGCCAACGCGCGAGCTGCAACCGGGGCTGCAATTTCTGCATTGCCTGGTGAACGAGGCCACCGGCGGCGAGAGCATTTTTGTCGACGGGTTCGCCATCGCCCATGCACTGCGCAGCGAGGACCCTGAAGCGTTTCGTGCGTTGTGTGAAATCCCCGTGGAGTTTCGCAATAAAGACCGTCACAGCGACTATCGCCGCCTGGCGCCGATCATTGCGCTGGATGCCTTGGGTGACGTGGCGGAAATCCGCATGGCCAACTTTTTGCGCGGGCCGTTCGAGGCGCCGGTGGAGCAGATGCCGTTGTTGTATCGCGCGTATCGGCGCTTTATTGCGATGACCCGCGAGGACCGTTTCAGGCTGGTCAAACGGCTGAATCCGGGGGAGTTGTGGTGCTTTGATAACCGCCGCACGTTGCATGCGCGCAATGCGTTTGACCCGGCCTCCGGGGCGCGGCATTTCCAGGGGTGTTACATCGACCGGGATGAGTTGCTCTCGCGGATTCTGGTGTTGCAGCGGTAGACGGCGGCGCGGCCATCGCGGGCAAGCCCGCTCCCACATTTTGATCTGTGAATACAGTCAAAGGTGGGAGCTGGCTTGCCTGCGATGAGGCCAGTGCAGTCACCACAAAACCCAAGCAAAAAAAGCCCCGATCAAGCCGTGACAAGACCGGGGCAGAGTGCTTGGTGTGAGCGTGACATCCCGAGGGTGACCAAACCTTCAAGCTGCGTGCCTGGCATTCAGTGTGCCTATTACTTCTGTCGGTAAATGACCCGAAAACGACCTGCTCATAGCCATATGAGCCATTCGTCAATTCTGCCCTTGCCGACCGGCCGGGGGCCTACCAGAATCCCAGTCAGTCCCCGCTCCCTACACCAGGATGAACGTCATGATGCACGCGGATTTGATTGACCAGGATGACCTGCTGGGCCAACTGCGCTCGCTGGGTTTTGAAGTCTCCAGCGGTGCCACCGCCGAGCAGGCTTGCGAGTGCGCGGTACGTGGTTTGAGCGCTGCGCGGGCCAAGGCGCTCAAGGGCATGGTGGAACAGATGTACACCGGCAGTGCGACGATCTTGCCGGCTGTACGCCAGGCGATCGACAAGCAGTTGTTGCCTGCTTTGGTGCAGTTCAAGCAGAACTCCGGCGCCTGACAATCCCCTGTGGCGAGCGGGCTTGTCCCGCGTTGGGCTGCGCAGCAGCCCCATTCCAGGCAATGCGGTGTATCAGACGAACCTCAACACGCGGTTTTGGGGCCGCTGCGCAGCCCAACGCGGGGCAAGCCCGCTCGCCACCAGGTTGGGTTAGAGCCTGACACTCGCAAACGTAGACTCGTTCCTGGCCTGGCTCAACGCCGACATCGGCCCGGACAACGGTGACAACACCAGCGCCTGTGGAATCGGCATCATCGCCACTTGTTGGGTAGTGTTGGACCCTACGCGCTCATCGCGCGGCGGAATGCCGAAGTATTCGCGGTAGCACTTGGAGAAGTGCGGCGTGGACACAAACCCGCACACCGAGGCCACTTCGATGATCGACATCGGCGTTTGCTTGAGCAGCTGCCGCGCACGAATCAGGCGCAGCTTAAGGTAGTAGCGCGACGGCGAGCAGTGCAGGTATTTCTGGAACAACCGCTCCAGCTGACGACGCGACACGGCGACGTACACCGCCAGCTCGTCCAGGTCGATCGGCTCTTCGAGGTTGGCTTCCATCAGCGCGACGATTTCCTGCAGCTTCGGCTGGTTGGTGCCGAGCATGTGCTTGAGCGGCACGCGCTGGTGATCCTGTTCGTTGCGGATGCGTTCGTACACAAACATTTCGGAGATGGCGGCGGACAATTCACGGCCGTGGTCGCGGCTGATCAGGTGCAGCATCATGTCCAACGGCGCGGTGCCGCCAGAGCTGGTGAAGCGGTTGCGGTCGAGGGTGAACAGGCGCGTGCTCATGGCCACGCGCGGGAAGGCTTCCTGCATCGACGCCAGGCATTCCCAGTGCACGCTGCAATCAAAACCGTCGAGCAAACCGGCGCAGGCCAGGGCCCAACTGCCGGTGCACACCGCGCCAAGACGACGCGACTGACGCGCCTGGCTTTGCAGCCACGAGACGTGCTCACGGGTAACGGTACGCTGGATTCCCACGCCGCCGCACACGATCACAGTGTCCAGGGCCGGGGCTTTGTGCATGGAGGCATCGGGGGTGATTTGCAGACCGTCGCTGGCCCACACCTGGTTGCCGTCGACACTCAGGGTTGTCCAGCGATACAGCTCGCGGCCGGACAGCTGGTTGGCCATGCGCAGCGGTTCCACTGCCGAGGCCAGGGAAATCAGCGTGAAATTGTCCAGCAGCAAAAAGCCGATGGATTGAGGCGCACGGTTCTGGGGTTGAGCCCCGGAGTTGAACGACGTCATCGCGGTATCTCCTCACACAAAGCGGGTGATGGCCTCAGGCGAGGCTCTTGTTATTGCGCTCACCCTGGAAAGGAGAGGCTTTGAATTGATAGAGCAAATGCCATGCCTAAAATTGAATGGCCATTCAATAACTCCTGAAAACGACCTGATGACGCGTCTATATAAGCCCGCGTAAGGAGTGCGGGATAGGCCCCGAAAAGGCCGCTGGAGTGAGCCTGCTCACGGGGTGTGAGCAGATCGGTAGCACTTGTGGGAAGGCGCTTTGAGCGCGTGGGAAAAGTCTGTCACCGCACGCACAGGTGACGGGTGGTCGGGCGAGGAATCGTCTGAGGGCTACTTGTCTGTTTGCGACGCGCTAAAAGGTGGCGCTTTTGGGTCCGGGTGTTCACTTTATGAGCAGTGTTGGACGGACTACCGCTATCGGGGGCAAGCCCCCTCCCACCTTTTGAATTGTGAATACCTTCAAGTGTGGGAGGGGGCTTGCCCCCGATTAGCCGCAACTCGGTCTCAGCACTCGACAGCACTCACCGCCAACCCGCCCCGCGAGGTTTCCTTGTACTTGTCGTGCATGTCCGCGCCGGTATCGCGCATGGTGCGGATCACCCGGTCCAGGGAGATAAAGTGCTGACCATCGCCACGCAGCGCCATCTGCGCCGCGTTGATGGCTTTTACTGCGGCAATCGCGTTGCGCTCGATGCACGGCACTTGCACCAGCCCGCCCACCGGGTCGCAGGTCAGGCCGAGGTTGTGTTCCAGGCCGATTTCGGCGGCGTTGCACAATTGTTCCGGCGTGGCGCCAAGGATTTCCGCCAGCCCCGCCGCGGCCATGGCGCACGCCGAACCCACCTCACCCTGGCAGCCGACTTCGGCGCCGGAGATGGAGGCGTTCTTTTTGCACAAAATTCCCACGGCCGCCGCGCTGAGCAAATAGTCGACCACGTTGGCTTCGGTCACCTCGTCGCTGAATTTCATGAAGTAGTGCAGCACCGCCGGGATGATCCCCGCCGCGCCATTGGTCGGTGCAGTAACCATGCGCCCACCCGCTGCGTTTTCCTCATTCACCGCCAGGGCGAACAGGTTGACCCACTCCATCGCGCTCAAGGTCGAGCCAATCACATTGGGCTTGTTCAACTCCTGCAAGCTGCGGTGCAACTTGGCGGCGCGGCGCCGCACGTTCAAACCACCGGGCAGGATGCCTTCGTGCTTGAGGCCCTGCTCCACGCAATCCTGCATGGCGCGCCAGAGTTTCATCAGGCCGCTGCGGATTTCTTCTTCGCCGCGCCAGGTCTTTTCGTTGGCCAGCATCAACTCGGCCACGCGCAGGTTATGGGTTTTGCACAGCTGCAACAGCTCTACAGCACTGGAAAAATCATACGGCAGCTCGGTGCGGTCCATATCCGCCACGCCGCTTTGCGCCTGGGCCTGGTCCACCACAAAACCGCCGCCGACCGAATAGTAGGTATCGCGGTGCAGCTCGCCGTCATCGCCGAACACCACAAGGGTCATGGCGTTAGGGTGAAACGGCAGGTTTTCGTCGAGCAGGCGCATGTCGCGCGCCCAGACGAAGGGCACCGGCAGGCGGCCGTCGAGCAAGAGCGTGTCGGTCTCGCGCAGGGTATGAATACGCAGGCCGATGTGCGCCGGGTCGATTGCGTCCGGCCACTCGCCCATCAGGCCCATGATGGTGGCGGTGTCGCTGCCGTGGCCGATGCCGGTGGCCGACAAGGAGCCGTACAGCTGAACTTCAACGCGCCTGACCTGTTCCAACAGTTCACGTTCACGTAATGCCTGGACGAACAACGCCGCGGCGCGCATGGGGCCGACGGTGTGAGAACTAGAAGGCCCGATGCCGATCTTGAACAGGTCGAAAACACTGATAGCCATTGCGGTAGAACTCCTCGATAAGCACGGCCAGGCTTGAACGAGGTGCTACGCTCAGATCGCCCAGATGGCGGCATCATCAAGCTTTTGCTTGCCCTCACGGCGTCTCACACCGACGTAACCATGCTCACCAACGCCGCCCTCGTGCGATCGGGCGTTTTGGCCGTTTTTAGCGGTGCAGATCGGTAAAAACTGCGGTTTTGCCATTGGAAAAACCTGTAAGCGACGTCACCGACACTGGATACGACCATCCCTGTACTGGATACGACGCCCCCTGTAGGCGTCAGATTTTCACTGGTACATGATCAGTCTCGACTCGTTTGCAAGGCACCGTGCCGTCGCCTCGATGCACGCCCCAACCGCAACACATATAAAGCGCGGCGAATGCCGCCAGAAAAGACACAGGAGTCTACCCCGATGAAAGGTTCACCCTCGTTGTTGTTGGCCGCCATGCTGAGTCTGCCAGTTGTGGCACACGCTGCAGAACCGGAACAGTGCAAGACCGTCAACTTCTCCGATGTCGGCTGGACCGACATCACCGTCACGACCGCGACCACCAGCGAAGTCCTCAAGGGCCTGGGCTACAAGCCGCGCACCACGATGATTTCGGTACCGGTGACTTACAAGTCACTGGCCGACGGCAAGAACATGGACATCTTCCTCGGCAACTGGATGCCGACCATGGAAAACGACATCAAGCAGTACCGTGATGCCGGCACCGTGGAAACCGTGCGCGCCAACCTGGAAAACGCCAAGTACACCCTGGCGGTTCCGGAGGCGCTGTACAACAAGGGCCTGAAAGACTTCGCCGACATCGTCAAATTCAAGGATGAACTGGGCGGCAAGATCTACGGGATCGAGCCGGGTAACGACGGCAACCGCACCATCCAGACCCTCATCGATAAAGACGCCTTCGGCTTGAAAACCGCCGGCTTCAAAGTGGTCGAGTCCAGCGAAGCCGGGATGCTCTCGCAAGTGGAACGCGCCTCCAAGCGTGACCAGGCCATCGTGTTCCTGGGCTGGGAACCGCACCCGATGAACACCCGCTTCAAGATGAAGTACCTGACCGGCGGTGACGACTCGTTCGGCCCCAACTACGGCCAGGCCACCATCTACACCAACGTTCGCAAGGGCTACACCCAGGAATGCAGCAACGTTGGTCAATTGCTGAAAAACCTGTCGTTCACCTTGAACATGGAAAGCACCCTGATGGGTAACGTCCTTGACGACAAGATGAAGCCTGACGCCGCGGCCAAAGCCTGGCTGAAGAAGAACCCGCAAGTGCTCGACACCTGGCTGGCCGGTGTGACCACCGTGGATGGCAAACCCGGTTTGGAGGCCGTCAAAGCTTACCTCGACAAGTAATCGCTGACCCCGGGCCGGTGCGCTGGCCCGGGATGTTTTCCCCTTCGCATGTGGACATTCACTACCATGCTGACTGAACATAAAATCCCACTAGGCCAGTACATCGCTGCCTTCGTCGAATGGTTGACCCAACACGGTGCCAACTACTTCGACGCAATCGCATCGACCCTGGAAACGATGATCCACGGCGTGACGTTTGCGCTGACCTGGTTCAATCCGCTGGCATTGATCGGTCTGATTGCGCTACTCGCTCACTTCATCCAACGCAAATGGGGCCTGACGGTGTTTGTCATCGCCTCCTTCCTGCTGATCCTGAACCTGGGGTACTGGCAGGAAACCATGGAAACCCTCGCGCAGGTGCTGTTCGCCACCCTGGTCTGCGTGGTCATCGGCGTGCCGCTGGGCATTGTTGCCGCGCACAAACCGATGTTCTACACCCTGATGCGGCCGGTGCTCGATCTGATGCAGACCGTGCCGACCTTCGTCTACCTCATCCCTACCCTGACCCTCTTCGGGCTGGGTGTGGTGCCCGGGCTGATTTCCACGGTGGTGTTCGCGATTGCCGCGCCGATCCGCCTGACCTACCTGGGCATCCGTGATGTGCCGCAAGAATTGATGGACGCCGGCAAGGCCTTTGGCTGCTCGCGCCGTCAGTTGCTCTCACGCATTGAACTGCCCCACGCCATGCCGAGCATTGCCGCCGGCATTACCCAATGCATCATGCTGTCGTTGTCGATGGTGGTAATTGCGGCCCTGGTGGGCGCTGACGGCCTCGGCAAGCCGGTGGTCAACGCACTCAACACCGCCGACATCGCCCTGGGCTTTGAAGCCGGCCTGGCAATCGTGTTGCTGGCCATCATGCTCGACCGCATCTGCAAACAACCCGACGCCAAAGTAGGGGGTGATGCATGAGCATTATCCGATTCGACAATGTCGATGTGATCTTCTCCAAAGACCCGCGCGAAGCCCTCAAGCTGCTCGACCAGGGCATGCACCGCAACGAAATCCTGAAAAAGACCGGGCAGATTGTCGGCGTTGAAAAAGCCAGCCTGGACATCGAGAAAGGCGAGATCTGCGTGCTGATGGGCCTGTCCGGTTCCGGCAAGTCGAGCTTGCTGCGCTGCATCAACGGCCTCAACACCGTCAGCCGTGGCCAACTGTTTGTGGAGCATGAAGGTCGCCAGATCGACATCGCTTCATGCACGCCGGCCGAGCTGAAAATGATGCGCACCAAGCGCATCGCCATGGTGTTCCAGAAATTCGCATTGATGCCGTGGCTGACGGTGCGTGAAAACATCAGCTTCGGCCTTGAGATGCAGGGCCGTCCGGAGAAAGAACGCCGCGCGCTGGTGGATGAAAAGCTCGAATTGGTGGGCCTGGCCCAATGGCGCAACAAGAAGCCCGACGAGTTGTCCGGCGGCATGCAACAGCGCGTCGGCCTGGCCCGCGCGTTGGCGATGGACGCCGATATCCTGCTGATGGACGAACCCTTCTCCGCCCTCGACCCGCTGATTCGCCAGGGCCTGCAGGATGAACTGCTGGAGCTGCAACGCAAGCTGAGCAAGACCATTGTGTTTGTGAGCCACGACCTGGATGAGGCGCTCAAATTGGGTAGCCGCATCGCGATCATGAAAGACGGCAAGATCATCCAGTACAGCGTGCCGGAAGAGATCGTGCTGAACCCGGCGGACGACTATGTGCGTACCTTCGTCGCCCACACCAACCCGCTGAACGTGCTGTGCGGCCGTAGCCTGATGCGCACGCTGGACAATTGCACGCGGGTCAACGGCTCGGTGTGCCTCGACCCGGGCGGCGATTCCTGGCTGGACCTGGCCGAAGGCAACACGATCCAGGGCGCCCGCCAGAATGGCGCGGTGATGAACCTGCAGAACTGGGCACCGGGGCAAGCCGTGGAAGGGTTGGGCCGGGTACCGACGCTGGTGGATTCCAATATCGGCATGCGCGATGCATTGCAGATTCGTTATCACACCGGCAATAAGCTGGTGCTGCATAACAACAACCAGGTGGTGGGGATTTTGGGGGACAGCGAGCTTTACCATGCCCTGCTAGGCAAGAATCTGGGCTGACAAACACTGCACATCTCAATGTAGAAACTGGGTCAATGTGGGAGGGGGGCTTGCCCCCGATTGCGGTGTATCAGTAACAGAAGTACTGACTGACACATTGCTATCGGGGGCAAGCCCCCTCCCACATTTAGTTCTGTTTACATATTTGGACTCAGTGGTGTCGGTGAGGACACCACCCGTCTTCAACTATCAGCTATAGACACGGCCAAGGAGCTGCCGATGGCTTTCAAACTGATCGAGCACGTCCCGGGTGATCTGTTCCTGGGTGAAGCCCATCAGGTCGTACTCTTGAGGTCCGTTGTGCAGGTAGACCTCGGCCCGGTAGTAACGCGTGCGCTCTTCTTCCGGCAAGTCGCTCGGTGCCGACGAGTAAGCATCCAGGCTCACCTCATAGACAAACGGGTTGCCCTCTTCCATCTCGATGCGCACACCGATGCAACGCTTGGATTTGCCCAACAAGGTCTGCACCTCCAGCCCTTGCTCACGCAACGCGGTCGCCGCCTCTTCCAACGCCGGCGTGACATGCTTGTCCATAAAGCGCTGCACGGTGGCCTGGCTCGGTTGCAGGTCCAGCGCGGTCAGACGCTCGCTGAAACCACGGCGGCCGCGCTCAGCCAATTGCGCCTGCTCCTGTTCGATGGCCACGTCCTGGCGCATGGCCTTGTGCAAACCGAACATGAACAGAATCAGCACCACCGAGAACGGCAGCCCCGCCAGCACCACCATGGTTTGCATGGCTTCGAAGTTACCCGCAAACAGCAGGCCGATGGTCACCAGGGTGATCACGACCGACCAGAAGATCCGCAGCCAGTGCGGCGCATCTTCGTCCACATTGCCGCCTTTGCACGACAGGTTGGCCATCATCACCGCGCCGGAATCCGCCGGGGTCAGGAACAACACAAAGCCCACGAAGATCGACACGCCGATCACAATTTTCGACGCCGGGTAATGCTCCAGCAATTGGTAGATGGCCATCGACGGTTGTTCCAGCGCCGTCTTGCCCAACTCCACCGCACCGTGGTTGAGCACCAGGTCCAGGGCCGAGTTACCGAAGATCGACAACCACGCCAAGGTGAAGCCCAGCGGGATCAGCAGCACGCCGGCCACCAGTTCACGCACGGTGCGGCCACGGGAAATACGCGCGATGAACATGCCCACGAATGGCGCCCAGGAAATCCACCAGGCCCAGTAGAACAGCGTCCACAGGCCCATCCAGCGCTCGGTCTTGTCGGCGTCGCCTTCGTACACATACAGGTCGAAAGTTTTCAGCACGATACCGTTGAGGTAGTCACCGGTGTTCTGCACCAAGCCATTGAGCAGGTGCAGGGTCGGGCCGAACAGCAGCACAAAGATCAGCAAGCCGCTGAACAGCACGATGTTGAGGTTGGACAGGCGGCGAATGCCGTTCTCCACACCCGACACGGCGGCGATGGTCGCCACGGTGCTCATCACGATGATCACGATCAACAGGTTGGTGTTGCTGTGCGCCATGCCGAACAGGTTTTCAAGCCCCGACGACACCTGCATCGCGCCAATCCCCAGGTTGGTCACCAGGCCCAGCAGGGTCACGAACATGCCGAAGCCGTCCACCGCGTGGCCGGCCGCGCCCTTCACCCAACGCTCGCCCACCAGCGGGTACAACGCCGAACGCAAGGCCAGCGGCTGGTTATGGCGATACGCGAAGTACGCCACGGCCAGGCCGACCAAGGCATAGATCGCCCAGCCGTGCAGGCCCCAGTGCAGGAACGTCAGTTGCAGCGCCTGGCGTGCCGCGCTATTGCTGGCAGCCGCGCCTTCGGGCGGGTTGAAGTAGTGGTCCAACGGCTCCGAGGCACCGAAGTACAACAGCGAGATGCCGATGCCCGACGAGAACAGCATGCCGGCCCAGGCGCCGTAGCTGAAGTCCGGGGTGTCGTCCTTGCTGCCCAGTTTCAACTTGCCGTAGGACGAAAACGCCAGGCCGACCACAAACACCAGGTAGGCAGCGATGACCACCATGTAGTACCAGCCGAAGCTTTTCGACAGCCACGCCTGTGCTACGCCGAGCATGCGCCCGGCCTCCTGCGGGGCGATGATCAGAATGGCGGTCAACAATAGAATGAGCGCGGTGGAGGTGTAGAACACCCAACCGTTGACCCGGACCTTTTCCGGCGGGGTCTTTATAAGAGAGGCAGAACTCATGGCGCAGATGCTCCGGGCAGTGCGAGAGAGAAACACAAGGCAACGGTTATCCCGGGACATCGATTTTTCGGCAGTCGACGGACGGGTGTTATAAAGACACCCCGAAAATTCTTGAGCCGCGCCGAAGCAGCGGCCAGGCCCTGATACGGCCTGTTTCAAGGGTTTTTGCAGGTGTCAGAGGCAGTGGCTCACAGGTAGGAAATATCTGCAGGTCGCGACCATTTGTCGCAGATCTTATTCTTTGTTGATTGAACGTTCAATCAAAACAAAATAGACTGGCCTTCAAGCCGACGGACGTTTATCGCCCAACGGCAGGCCTAAGGAGAGGTGCTACATGCCCAAGGTCGGTATGCAACCCATACGCCGCCAGCAGTTGATCGAAGCCACCTTGACGGCCATCGATCAGGTCGGAATGGGAGATGCCAGCATTGCGCTGATCGCCCGTTTGGCCGGCGTCTCGAACGGCATCATCAGTCACTACTTTCAGGACAAGAACGGCCTGATCGCCGCGACGATGCGGTACTTGATGAATGTGCTGATCGAGAACGTCCACGAACGCAGGCAAGCGCTGAAGGACGACAGCCCACGGGCGCACCTTCGGGTGATCATCGAGGGCAACTTCGACGCCAGCCAGGTCAACGGACCGGCAATGAAAACCTGGCTGGCCTTCTGGGCCACCAGCATGCATCACCCGTCATTGCACAGGTTGCAGCGGATCAACGATCAACGTCTGTATTCCAACCTGTGCTGCCAGTTCCGCCGAGTGCTGCCGCTGCCGCACGCACGCAAAGCAGCCAGAGGACTGGCGGCCCTGATCGACGGTTTGTGGTTGCGCGGCGCCCTGTCGGGAGACGCTTTCGACACGGAGCAGGCGCAACGGATCGCTTACGAATACATGGATTTCCAATTGGCCAAGCAGGTGAGTTAGAGCACACATAACCGCTCAACCCCTGAACGTCTGCCGCTCAGTGTTGCCAGAAACCCCATGGCTCACCGGCGGCGGGTAACGCCAACCACTTATGCACTTGCGAGGACTTTATGGCCCGTTTCGAACTGCAAAAACTCTACATTGACGGCGGCTACAGCGACGCTGGCAGCGATGCCACCTTCGAAGCCATCAACCCGGCTAACGGTGAAGTTCTCGCCCAAGTGCAACGTGCTACCAAGGAAGACGTTGAACGTGCCGTGGTCAGCGCCGAAAAAGGCCAGAAAATCTGGGCCGCGATGACCGCCATGGAGCGTTCGCGCATCCTGCGCCGTGCCGTCGACATCCTGCGCGAGCGCAACGATGAGCTGGCCGCGCTGGAAACCCTGGACACCGGTAAAGCCTTCTCCGAAACCCAATACGTCGACATCGTCACCGGCGCCGACGTGCTGGAATACTACGCAGGCCTGGTGCCGGCCATCGAAGGCGAGCAGATCCCGCTGCGCGACACGTCGTTCGTCTACACCCGCCGCGAGCCGCTGGGCGTGGTGGCCGGTATCGGCGCGTGGAACTACCCGATCCAGATCGCCCTGTGGAAATCCGCACCGGCCCTGGCTGCCGGTAACGCGATGATCTTCAAACCAAGCGAAGTCACCTCGCTGACCACCCTGAAACTGGCCGAGATCTACACCGAAGCTGGCGTGCCGGCTGGCGTGTTCAACGTCCTGACGGGCAGCGGCCGTGAAGTCGGCACCTGGCTGACCGAGCACCCGCGCATCGAGAAAGTCTCGTTCACCGGCGGCACCGACACCGGCAAGAAAGTCATGGCCAGCGCTTCGAGCTCCTCGCTCAAAGAAGTCACCATGGAACTGGGCGGCAAGTCGCCGCTGATCGTGTTCGAAGACGCCGACCTGGATCGCGCGGCCGACATCGCGATGATGGCCAACTTCTACAGCTCCGGCCAGGTCTGCACCAACGGCACTCGCGTGTTCGTGCCTAAGCACCTGCAGGCGGCCTTCGAAGCCAAGATTGTTGAGCGTGTTGCGCGCATCCGCATTGGCGACCCGCAAGACGAGAACACCAACTTCGGCCCGCTGGTCAGCTTCGCCCACATGGAAAGCGTGCTCGGCTACATCGCCAAAGGTAAGGAAGAAGGCGCTCGCGTCCTGTGCGGCGGCGACCGTCTGACCGATGGCAACTTCGCCAAAGGCGCCTACGTGGCCCCGACCGTGTTCACCGACTGCACCGACGAGATGACCATCGTCCGTGAAGAAATCTTCGGCCCAGTGATGAGCATCCTCACTTACGAGACCGAAGAAGAAGTGATCCGCCGCGCCAACGACACCGACTTCGGCCTGGCTGCTGGCCTTGTGACCAAAGACCTGAACCGCGCTCACCGCGTGATTCATCAGCTGGAAGCGGGTATCTGCTGGATCAACGCCTGGGGCGAATCCGACGCCAAGATGCCGGTCGGTGGTTACAAGCAATCCGGTGTGGGCCGTGAGAACGGCATCAGCTCGCTGAACAACTTCACCCGCATCAAATCGGTACAGGTTGAGCTGGGCGACTACGCCTCGGTGTTCTAAATCCCGAGCTTTGTGTTGCCTTTGAGGCCGCCATCGGGGGCAAGCCCCCTCCCACATTTGAAGGTATTCACAATTCAAATTGTGGGAGGGAGCTGCCCCCGATGAGGCCCGACCTGACCACACTTCAAAGAGGGTGCATCCAATGTCCCAAGAATACGATTACATCATTGTGGGTGCCGGCTCCGCCGGTAACACCCTGGCGACCCGTCTGACCGAAGACGAAGGCGTCACCGTCCTGCTGCTGGAAGCCGGCGGCCCGGATTACCGTTTTGACTTCCGTACCCAAATGCCGGCCGCGCTGGCGTTCCCGCTGCAAGGCCGTCGCTACAACTGGGCCTACGAAACCGATCCAGAGCCGCACATGGACGGTCGCCGGATGGAATGCGGTCGCGGCAAGGGCCTGGGCGGCTCCTCGCTGATCAACGGCATGTGCTACATCCGTGGCAACGCGATGGACTACGACAACTGGTCGAAGCTGCCAGGTCTGGAAAACTGGACTTACCTCGACTGCCTGCCGTATTTCCGTAAAGCCGAAACCCGCGACATCGGCCCGAACGACTACCACGGTGGCGAAGGCCCGGTCAGCGTGACCACGCCCAAAGCCGGCAACAACCCGCTGTTCCACGCCATGGTTGAAGCCGGCGTGCAGGCCGGTTACCCGCGCACCGAAGACTTGAACGGCTACCAGCAAGAAGGCTTCGGCCCGATGGACCGTACTGTCACGAAAAATGGCCGTCGCGCCAGCACCGCACGCGGTTACCTGGACACGGCTAAAAAGCGTTCGACCCTGACCATCGTCACCCACGCCCTCACCGACAAAGTGTTGTTTGAAGGCAAGCGTGCCGTTGGCGTGCGTTACCTGATCGGCGCTGCCGAAGAGCGCGTTGAAGCCCGTGCGCGCAAAGAAGTATTGGTGTGCAGCGGCGCAATCGCTTCGCCGCAACTGCTGCAACGCTCCGGTGTGGGCCCGGCCAAACTGCTCGAAAGCCTCGACATCCCGGTGGTTCACGACCTGCCAGGCGTTGGCGAAAACCTGCAGGACCACCTTGAGCTGTACCTGCAATACGCCTGCACCCAACCGGTGTCGCTGTATCCCTCGCTGCTCTGGTACAACCAGCCTGCGATTGGTGCCGAGTGGCTGTTCAACGGCACTGGCATCGGCGCCAGCAACCAGTTCGAAGCCGGCGGTTTTATCCGTTCGCGTCCGGAATTCGAATGGCCGAACATCCAGTACCACTTCCTGCCGGTGGCGATTAACTACAACGGCAGCAACGGTGTGAAAGAGCACGGTTTCCAGGCACACATGGGTTCCATGCGCTCGCCGAGCCGTGGCCGCGTGCAATTGAAGTCGAAGAACCCACGGGACTACCCGAGCATCCTCTTCAACTACATGGCCACCGAGCAGGACTGGCAGGAATTCCGTGACGGCATCCGCCTGACCCGTGAAATCATGCAGCAGCCGGCGCTGGACCCCTACCGTGGCCGCGAAATCAGCCCGGGTATTGAAGTGCAAACCGATGAGCAACTCGACAAGTTCATCCGCGAGCACGCCGAGACCGCGTTCCACCCGTCCTGCTCGTGCAAGATGGGCACCGACGAGATGGCTGTAGTGGATGGCGAAGGCCGTGTGCATGGCATGCAGGGTCTGCGCGTTGTGGATGCGTCGATCATGCCGATCATCACCACCGGCAACCTGAACGCGCCGACGATCATGATCGCCGAGAAAATCGCCGACAAGATCCGTGGCCGCCAACCGCTGCCGCGCAGCACCGCCGACTACTACGTAGCAGGCGATGCGCCGGTGCGTGGCAAGCCGATGCGTGAAGTCGGCCCGACCGCGCAGTAACTGATACACCGCGGCGCTCCTATCGGGGGCAAGCCCCCTCCCACACTTGATCGGGTGCACAGGGTCAAAATGTGGGAGGGGGCTTGCCCCCGATAGGGCCCGACCAGACGCTGCAAAACCTCTTTCCTTGATCAGCTCCCAGCCCAGGCCTACTCTGTTGCCTGCCCGCGATGAGCCGCCCACAAGGAAGGCCCCATGTTCGATTACCACGCCACTCTCAAAAAGCACTTCAGTGCCCTGCGCACCCGCGCCGAATTTTTCTCGCTGCGTTACGTCCGCGAATCCGGCCAAAACCTGTCGGTCCGCAAGAACGTTGCCGAGCCGCCACACCTGAACCACGACGAGGGCGCCATGCTCACCGTGCGTCTCAACGGCGTGGAAGCCTACGCCGCCACCAACGACATCTCGCTTGCCGGCCTGCAAGCCGCCCTTGAGCGCGCCGAACAGCAAGCCCGGCGGATCTTGCCCCACGCCCTGCTCGACCTGCACACGCAGCCGGTCTCCAGTGACGTCGCCGACTACCTGTCACCGGACCTCGACCAGCCCTTCCCGTCCTTGAGCGACTGCTACCAACTGTTGGGCGATGAGTCTGCCAGCGTGCCCAAGGACGAGCGCCTGGTCAGCTGGGAAGTCAGCCTGGGCACCACCCGCGTGGAGCAGATCTACCTCAACAGCGCCGGTGCCGAACTGCGCCAGGCTCAGCGTTTCGTCTACCCGGGCCTGAGCGTCACCGCGTTTGACGGCAACGACAGCCAGACCCGCACCCTGGGCGGCACTAACTTCGGCCAGCAAGGCAGTGCGAACGTGATTCGCCGCTTCGGCCTGGCCGGCGGCGCCCGCCAGGTGGCCGACGAAGCCCTGCAACTGCTGCTCGCGCCCAACACACCCAACGGCCCGCGCGACCTGCTGCTGATGCCCGACCAGATGATCCTGCAGATCCACGAGTCCATCGGCCACCCGCTGGAGCTGGACCGCATCCTGGGTGATGAGCGCAATTACGCCGGCACCAGCTTTGTGAAGGCCAGCGATTTTGGCCACCTGCAATACGGCTCGCCCTTGCTCAACGTGACCTTCGACCCGGACATCCCCGAGCAGCTCGCCAGCTACAGCCATGACGACGACGGCACCCGCGCCACCAAGCAGTTCCTGATCCGCGACGGTCTGCTGCTCAAGCCACTGGGCGGCGCGTTGTCGCAATTTCGCTCGGGGCTCGGCGGCGTCGCTAACAGCCGCGCGTGCAGCTGGAACCGCGCGCCGATCGACCGCATGGCCAACTTGAACATCGAGGCCGGCGACAAAACCCAGGCCGAGCTGATCAGCGGCATCGAGCACGGCATTCTGATGAGCACCAACCGCTCATGGTCCATTGATGATGCGCGCAACAAGTTCCAGTTCGGCTGCGAGTGGGGCCAACTGATCGAAAACGGCGAGCTTAAAGGCGTGGTGAAGAACCCCAACTACCGTGCAATTTCCGCGCAGTTCTGGCGCAAGCTCAGCGCCGTCGGCGACGCCAGCACGTTCAAGGTGTTGGGCACGCCGAACTGCGGCAAAGGCGAGCCCAACCAGGTGATTCGCGTGGGTCATGCGTCACCGGCGTGTGTGTTCAGTGATGTCGACGTATTTGGGGGAGATGCCTGATGAACAACTTCAAGGCACTGGTGGACTGGCTCAAGCAGGCCATCACCGACCAGGAACAATTTCACCTCGGCTACGCAGACGAATCATCCGAGTTCGTACGCTTCAACCACGCCCAGGTGCGCCAGGCCGGCCAGGTGCAACAGGCAAGCCTGAACCTCAAGCTGATCAACGACGGCCGCCACGCCGACCTCGGCATTACCTTGGCCGGTGAGCCGGAACTGGACCGTCAGCGCCTCGCCGATGGCCTGCAACAGTTGCGCGAAACCTTGCCTTTGCTGCCACAGGACCCGTACCTGCTGCTGAACCACAATGCCTGGCAAAGCCATAACGAGCAGCTACGACCGCTGCCGGAACTGGCCCAAGTGCTGGAAGACATCAGCCAGGCCGCAGAAGGCGTAGACCTGGTCGGCTTCTACGCTGCTGGCCCGATCACCCGAGGGTTCGCCAGTTCGGACGGCGCGTTCGGCTGGCATCAGGCCAACAGCTTCAACTTCGATTTCAGCCTGTTCCACGCCAACGGCGAAGCGGTCAAAGCCAGCTACGCCGGGCACACCTGGGACAGCGCCGAATTCAGCGCACGCTTGCAGCAGGCGCGCGAGCAACTAGAGTTTCTTGGCCGCCCACTGCACAAGCTCGCCCCCGGGCAGTACCGCGCCTACCTCGCCCCCGCGGCGCTGGAAGAAATCATCAGCATCATCACCTGGGGCGGGTTTTCCGCTCAGGCCATCGCCAGCAAAGCCAGCTCGTTGCAAAAGCTGTATGCCGGTGAGCAGTCGTTGAGCCCATTGGTCAAAGTCGATGAGCAGATCAGCGGCTCGCTGAGCCAGGCGTTCTCCACCGAAGGCTACCCGCGCGGGGATGTGACGCTGATCAACGCGGGCAAGGCCGAGGGCCAGTTGATCAACTCGCGCAGCGCCGCCGAATACGGCCTGAGCACCAACGGCGCCAGCAGCGACGAGTCGCCCAGCGCCTTGCAGATGGCGGCGGGCAGCCTCGCCCAGGCCGATATCCTCAAGCAGTTGGGCACCGGGCTGTACATCAGCAACCTGTGGTACCTGAACTATTCGGATTTGCCGGCCGCCCGCCTGACCGGCATGACGCGCTTTGCCACGTTCTGGGTGGAAGACGGCGAGATCAAGGCGCCGGTCAGCACCATGCGCTTTGATGACAGCGTCTATCACTTGCTCGGTTCCCAGCTGGAAGCGCTGACGGCTGAGCGGGAGTTGCTGTTGTCGGCCAGTACGTATAGCCAGCGCAATACCGCGTCCAACTTGTTGCCAGGCGCGTTGGTCAAACGCCTGACTCTCACCTTATAAGCACTGCGACTCCCCTGTGGGAGCTGGCTTGCCTGCGATGGCATCACTGCGGTGTCACTGATACACCGAGGTGACTGCATCGCAGGCAAGCCAGCTCCCACACTGTTCTGTGCTCGTTCCTTACACCCTCGTTTAGCTCCTTCCTACCGAAAAATCCCATCTCATACTTCTCCCCGTGCGGCATGTTGTCGCCCGTAAAAAACCTCGTTATAACGGTTAGTGGCACCCCGCCACCAACCCCACGTGTGCGCACGTGATGCATGACCTTGCCTGGATTGGGCAAGCTGGAGCGTTGACATGGACCATGGAAGTTTTGTCATAGAAGGGCTGTTCAAACACTACAACGTTCACGTTGAGCAGCTCGGTAACGATTCGGAAAAGAAAACCGTCCTGATGGTCAATGGGGCACTGTCCACCACCCGCTCCTTCGCCCGCACCAGCAAGTGCCTGGCGGAACACTTCAATGTGCTGCTGTTCGATCTGCCGTTCTCCGGCCTTTCGCGCGAGCACAACAGCAACCTTGACCTGGTCACCAAGGACGACGAAGTCCAAATCCTGCGTGCCCTGGTAGAACGCTTCCAGGTCAGCCACCTGGTGTCGGCCTCCTGGGGCGGCATCTCCACGCTGCTGACCCTGGCGCATAACCCGCCCTCTATCGAAAGCTCGGTGGTGATGGCCCTGGCGCCCAACCTCAACCAGGCCATGCTCGATTACGTGGAGCGCGTGCGCGTGCTGATCGAAGCGGATGACAAATCCGCCGTTGGCCACCTGCTCAACGAGACCGTTGGCAAGTACCTGTCACCGCGCCTCAAGCGCAATAACCACCGGCACCTGTCGAACATGGCCACCACCGAGTACCGCCAGGCGCGCTTTCATATCCACCAGGTGCTGGGCCTGGGCGATGGCAATTACCTGCCGGCGCTCACGCAGATCGAAACGCCGGTGCATTTCATCAACGGCGCGCTGGATGAGTACACCCCGGCCGCGGAGGCCCAACTGTTCAAAAAATACGTGGGCCGCAGCACCTTCGCCGTCGCCGAACACACCGGCCACTTGCTCGACCTTGAATCCCGCGAGGCTGCGCTGGCGGTGCACCGGGCGCTGCTGGATTTCCTCGTCGGAGCGCACGCGACATTGTCAGATTTAGACGAACCGCCAGTGGGAAAAGGAGCGACGGATGGCACATAATCGCCGACACATAGCCTGCTAACAAAAAGGTAGCTCATGCCCAATCGCGCCCCTCTCGACGCCAAGACCGCCCGCTGGCTCCCCTGGGTGGTGGCGATTGCCTTCTTCATGCAGTCGCTGGATGGGACGATTCTCAACACGGCACTGCCGGCCATGGCCCGGGACCTCGCGGAAAACCCGCTGCGCATGCAAGGCGTGGTGATTGCTTACATGCTCACCGTCGCCTTGCTGATCCCGGCCTCGGGCTGGGTCGCCGACCGCTTCGGCACCAAGAAAATCTTCTTTGGCGCGATCATGCTGTTCAGCATTGGCTCGCTGCTGTGCGCCCTGTCCAGCAGCTTGACCATGCTGGTAGGCGCGCGGGTCATCCAGGGCTTGGGCGGCGCGCTGATGCTGCCGGTGGGGCGGCTGGTGGTCTTACGCGCTTATCCGCGCTCCGAACTGGTGCGGATCATGGGCTTCATTACCATTCCCGGCCTGCTCGGCCCGTTGCTCGGCCCGACCATGGGCGGCTGGATGGTGCAATACCTGACCTGGCACTGGATCTTCCTGATCAACCTGCCGGTGGGCATGATCGGTTGCTACGCCGTGTGGAAACTCATCCCCGACCTGCGCGGCAGCGAGCGCACGCGTTTCGACAGCGTGGGGTTCGTGCTGTTTGGCGCGGCGATGGTGCTGATCACCATCGCCATGGAAGGCCTGGGCGAATTGCACTTGCCGCATTTGCGCGTGATGTTGCTGCTGTTTGGCGGGCTGGCGTGCCTGGCGGCGTACTGGCTGCGCGCCGGGCATATCGACAACCCGCTGTTCTCGCCGGTGCTGTTCAAGACGCGCACCTTTGCCGTGGGCATTCTCGGCAACCTGTTTGCGCGACTCGGCAGCGGCGCGCTGCCGTTCCTGGTACCGCTGCTGTTGCAGGTGGCGCTCGGTTACTCGCCGTCCGAAGCCGGGATGAGCATGTTGCCGCTGGCGGCAGCGGCGATGTTTGCCAAGTCCATCGCCCGGCCGTTGATCGAGCGCCTGGGGTACCGCATTGTGCTGACCGGCAACACCCTGGCGCTGGGCATCATGCTGGCGAGCATGGGCCTGGTCAGCGAGCACACGCCCTATCCGCTTCTACTGGGAATGCTGGCCGTGCTGGGTGCGATCAACTCCTTGCAGTTCACCGCGATGAACACCGTCACCCTGATCGACCTCGATGACGCCCAGGCCAGCAGCGGCAACAGTTTGCTCTCGGTGGTGGCGCAACTGTCCCTGAGCCTTGGGGTAGCGTGCGCCGGTGCGCTGCTCGGCGGTTTTACTGCCGAAGCGGGCAACGACGGGGTGGAAAGCGTGCTCGGCGCGTTCCAGCTGACCTTTCTCACCGTGGGCATCATGGCGATGCTGGCGGCGGCGATCTTCCTGCAACTGTCGCCAAAAGACGGCAAACGCGTGGTCAGCCCAGAGCACGACATCGAGCATTAACAGGCTTCTCGTCTAGAACTTGCGGGGAAATTCCCACGAGACTGGTACACTGCGCGACATTTTGTTTTGCAGAGCCAGTCCCGTGACTACCATCGCCACCGCTTTTAATACTTTGCCGCTCTCCGCCGCCATGCTGGCTAACCTCGACTCGCTGGGTTATGTCGAGATGACGCAGATCCAGGCGCAAAGCTTGCCGGTGATCCTCAAGGGGCTGGACCTGATTGCCCAGGCCAAGACCGGCAGCGGCAAAACTGCCGCCTTCGGTATCGGCCTGTTGAACCCGATCAACCCGCGCTACTTCGGCTGCCAGGCGCTGGTGATGTGCCCGACGCGTGAGCTGGCCGACCAGGTGGCCAAGGAAATCCGTCGCCTGGCGCGTGCCGAAGACAACATCAAGGTGCTGACCCTGTGCGGCGGCGTGTCCCTCGGCCCGCAGATTGCCTCGCTCGAACACGGCGCCCACGTCATCGTCGGTACCCCGGGCCGTATCCAGCAGCACCTGCGCAAGGGTTCGCTGGTGCTGGACGGTTTGAACACGCTGATCCTCGACGAAGCTGACCGCATGCTCGACATGGGCTTCTACGACGCCATCGAAGACATCATCAGCAAGACCCCGCCACGCCGCCAGACCCTGCTGTTCTCGGCCACCTACCCGGTGAGCATCAAGCAACTGGCCTCCAAGTTCATGCGCGCGCCGCAGCAAGTGAAGGCTGAAGCGTTCCACTCCGACGACCAGATCGAGCAGCGTTTCTACGAGATCTCGCCGGAAGAGCGCATGGACGCCGTGACCAAGGTGCTCGCGCATTTCCGCCCGGCCTCGTGCGTGGCGTTCTGCTTTACCAAGCAGCAAGTGCAGGAAACCGTGGATCACCTGACGGCCAAGGGCATTTCCGCCGTCGGCCTGCATGGCGACCTGGAACAGCGCGACCGTGACCAGGTACTGGCGATGTTCGCCAACCGCAGCACCTCGGTGCTGGTCGCCACCGACGTGGCCGCGCGTGGCCTGGACATTGACTCGCTGGACATGGTGATCAACGTCGAACTGGCTCGCGACTCGGAAATCCACATTCACCGTGTAGGCCGTACCGGCCGCGCTGGCGAAACCGGCATCGCCATCAGCCTGGTGGCGCCGTCCGAAGCGCACCGCGCCCAGGCCATCGAGCAACTGCAGAAGTCGCCGCTGAACTGGGACCAGCTGGACAACCTCAAGCCACAAAGCGGCGGCCCGTTGCTGCCGCAGATGAGCACCCTGTGCATCGCCGCCGGCCGTAAAGACAAGGTTCGCCCGGGCGACATCCTCGGCGCGTTGACCGGTGACGCCGGCATCCCCGGTGCCCAGGTCGGCAAGATCGCGATCTTCGACTTCCAGGCCTTTGTGGCCGTGGAACGCGGGATCGCCAAGCAGGCGCTGCAGCGTTTGAATGACGGCAAGATCAAAGGCCGTTCGTTGCGCGTGCGCATCCTGTAACAGCACCGCGTAGCCACTGTGGGAACCGAATCAATGTGGGAGCTGGCTTGCCTGCGATAGCATCACTTCGGTGTAACTGATATACCGAGGTGCCTGCATCGCGGGCAAGCCCGGCTCCCACAGAAGCCAGCTCCCACATTTGATTGCATTTCAGATCAATTTTTTTGTGAGGACATTGCTGTGCGCTCGACCGAAGTTGTGATCATTGGCGCCGGCGCCGCAGGCTTGATGTGCGCGCTGACGGCCGCCGGGCGTGGGCGCAAGGTGATGTTGATCGACCACGCGAACAAGGCCGGCAAAAAGATCCTGATGTCCGGCGGTGGCCGCTGCAATTTCACCAACATGTACACCGAGCCGGCCAACTTCCTCTCGCACAACGCGCACTTCTGCAAGTCTGCGCTGGCCCGCTACACCCAGTGGGACTTCATCGGTCTGGTGGCCAAGCATGGCGTGCCGTACCACGAGAAAAAGCTCGGCCAGTTGTTCTGCGATAACAAGTCCAGCGACATCCTCGGCATGCTGCTCGATGAATGCATTCAAGCCGGCGTGAGCATGCACCTGGACACGTCGGTTCAGGAGATTGCCAAGCTGCAAGCCGGTTATCAGTTGCAAACCACCCTGGGTGAGCTGCGCTGCGAATCCCTGGTGATCGCCACGGGCGGCCTGTCGATTCCGACCCTGGGCGCTACCGGGTTCGGATATCAGGTAGCCAAGCAGTTCGGCCACGAACTGCTGCCGACCCGCGCAGGGTTAGTGCCGTTTACCATCACCGACCAGCTCAAGGACTTGTGCGGCGAGCTGTCCGGCACCTCGGTGGACTGCCTGGTCAGCTGCAACGACCAGAGTTTTCGCGAGAACATCCTGTTTACTCACCGCGGCCTGAGCGGGCCGGCGATCCTGCAGATTTCCTCGTACTGGGAAACCGGCGACACCGTGGAAATCAACCTGCTGCCCGACCACGACGCCCACGCCTGGCTGCAACAGCAACAGGTCGAGCGCCCCAACAGCGAGTTGAAAACCCTGCTGGGTGAGATCTTCACCAAGAAGATGGCCAACCTGCTGGCCGACACCTGGTTTGCATCCAAACCGATGAAGCAGTACACCCACGCCGAAATCGCTGACATCGCGCAAAAGCTGTCGAGCTGGCAACTGGTGCCGGCGGGCACTGAAGGCTATCGCACGGCCGAGGTAACGCTGGGTGGCGTTGACACGCGCGAAGTGTCGTCCAAGACCATGGAATCGCTGAAAAGCCCGGGGCTGTACTTCATCGGCGAAGTGCTGGATGTGACCGGTCACCTGGGCGGGTTCAACTTCCAGTGGGCCTGGGCGTCGGGCTACGCCGCCGCGCAATACGCCTGACGCCGCTTAAACCTTGAAATGCA